>NZ_VCKW01000306.1 GCF_005889715.1 Actinomadura soli | reverse complement strand
AGGTGGCGGGAGATGACGAGGCGTTGTGGGAGGCGGGCGGGGCTCGTCTCGCGCGGTGCTCGGTCAGCAGCGCGCGTTCACCAAGGGTACGGACGACCCCGGTGCGAGAGCGAGGCGCTCGTCGAGGGCCTGCTCCCACCGAGCCTGGCGCGCACCAAGCGATGATCATGGTCCGCCCGCCTCGTACCCGGGTTCGGATCACCGCGATGGATCGTGACCTGTGGTGTAAGGCGGCACGTTGGGGAATCAGCTAGCGGAAGCGCCTGGTGAACAGCGGGCGTCAATAGGGGGATGATGTGACCGCGATAGACCGGGTTACCGCGTTCGTCCTGGGCCGGCGCGGTAAGTGGGTCGTGCTGGCCGTGTGGGTGTTGATCCTGGTGGTGTCCGCGCCGCTGGCCGGCAAGCTCACCGGGGCCCAGGACAACGAGGCCTCCTCGTGGCTGCCCAAGGACGCCGAGTCCACCCAGGTCGTCGAGCTGTCGGAGCGGTTCGTTCCCAGCGACGTCCTCCCGGCCGTGGTCGTCTACGACCGCGGCGGCGCGGCCATCACCGGCGCGGACAGGGCCAAGGCCGCGGCCGACGCCCGGCGGTTCACGACCGTGCGGGACGAGGACGGCGCGAAGATCGTCACCAAGGTGCAGGGGCCGATCACCTCCAGGGACGGCCAGTCGCTGCAGACGATCGTCGACATCAAGGTCGGTGAGGAAGGCTGGGAAAAGCTCGGCCCCGCGGTCGAGGACATGCGCGACATCGCCCAGCGGGACGGCGGTGCCGCGGGTCTGGAGGCGCACGTCACCGGTCCTGGCGGATACTCCGGCGACTTCGCCCAGGTCTTCTCCGGTTTCGACGCCACCCTGCTGTACATCACCGCGGTCATCGTCGTGGTCATCCTGCTGATCACCTACCGCAGCCCATCGCTGTGGGCGGTGCCGCTGATCTGCGTCTTCTTTTCCCTGACGGCCGCGCAGGCGCTCATCTACCTGCTGGCCGAGCACGCGGGCCTGACCGTCAACGGGCAGAGCGCGTTCATCCTCATCGTCCTGATGTTCGGCGCGGGCACCGACTACGCGTTGTTGCTCATCGCCCGCTACCGCGAGGAGCTCCGCCGCCATGCGGACCGGCACACCGCGATGGCCATGGCGCTGCACCGCGCCGGCCCGGCGATCTTGGCCAGCGGCACCACCGTGGCGCTGAGCCTGCTGTGCCTGCTGATCGCGACGCTCAACTCCTCCAAGAGCATGGGACCGGTGATGGCCATCGGCATCGTGGTCGTGCTGGCGTCGATGCTGACGCTGCTGCCGGCGCTGCTGGTGATCTGCGGGCGGTGGCTGTTCTGGCCGCGACTCCCTCACCACGGCTCACCCGAGCCGACCGAACGGGGGGCCTGGGCCCGCATCGGCGGCGCCATCGCCCGGCGCCCCAGGATCACCTGGGTGGTCACGGCACTCGTCCTCGGCGTCATGGCCATCGGCATGACCGGCCTCAAAACCGAGTACCTGGCGCAGCGGGACGCCTTCTGGGGCGACAAGCCCGACTCGGAGATCGGCGAGGAGGTGCTGGTCAAGCACTTCCCGGCCGGCGCGGGCGCCCCGGTGCAGGTCGTTGCCTCGGCCGGCTCGGCGCAGCCGGTCACCTCGGCGCTGGACTCCGTGCCGAAGATCAGCGACGTCAGGCAGGTGGGGCCGCCACGCGACGGCCTGGCCTACATCGAGGGCACCCTCGACGCCCCACCCGACGCCCGGGAGGGTTTCGACGCCATTGAGCAGGCCCGCGACGCCGTGCACGCGGTGCCCGGCGCCAATGCCAAAGTCGGCGGGACCACAGCGGTCACCCTGGACATCAACGACGCCGCGAGCCGCGACCAGAACGTGGTGATCCCGCTGGTGCTCCTGGTGGTGCTCATCATCTTGGCGGCGCTGCTGCGCGCCTTGGTCGCCCCGCTGATCCTTGTGGCCACGGTGGTGCTGTCCTTCGCTGCGGCCCTGGGGGTCAGCGCGCTGGTGTTCGACCACGTATTCGGCTTCGCCGGAGCGGATCCCCAATTCCCGCTGTGGGCGTTCGTCTTCCTGGTCGCGCTCGGGACCGACTACAACATCTTCCTGATGACGCGGGTGCACGAGGAGGCCAAGCAGCACGGCACCCGCCGCGGGGCGCTCATCGGGCTGGCCGCCACCGGCGCGGTCATCACCTCCGCCGGGACCGTGCTGGCCGGGACATTCGCGGCGCTGGGATCGCTGCCGCTGGTCTTTGTCACCGAGCTGGGCTTCGCGGTGGCCTTCGGCGTGCTGCTCGACACCTTCATCGTCCGGTCGGTGCTGGTCAGCGCGCTGACCATGGATGTGGGCCGGTGGATGTGGTGGCCGAGCGGCCTCGCCCGCGTGTCAGAACCGGTCAAGCCGACTCGCACCCCACCAGCGTGAGCTTTACCCGATGCGACGACTTGCTCGTGGCCGGGTGGCCATCGACGCCGCCATCGGCCTGCTTGCCCTCGCGGCCGTGGTCGTGCCCTTATCGGTGGCCGGACCGGCTGACGCGGCGGCCGCGCGGCGGAGCGCCGCGTCCCCTGGCGGGCGCACGGTCTACGTCACGAACAGTGCGAACGTCGGCGGCGCCGCCAAAGGGGTCGCCGTGACCCCCGACGGCCGGCCGGCAGGCTTCGACCCGGTGTCGGAACGGTCCAGGACGATGGTCACGGCGCACAGCGTCTCGGCGGCGTCGGCCATCAGGACACCGCAGTTCTGGCTGCTCTGGACGGTGATGTTCTGCAACGTCACCGCGGGCATCGGCATCCTCGAACAGGCCGGGCCGATGATCAGCGACTTCTTCCGCTCCGGCGCCTCGGCCTCGGTGTCGGCGACCGAGGCGGCCGGGTTCGTCGGGCTGCTGTCGATGTTCAACATGGCCGGCAGGTTCGTCTGGTCCTCGACCTCGGACTTCATCGGCCGCCAACCCACGTACGTGGGCTATCTCGGCGTCGGGATGGCCGCCTACGTCCTGCTGGCGTTGTTCGGCGATGCGTCCACCGCGTTCTTCATCGCGCTCGCCGCTTTGATCATCTCCTTCTACGGCGGCGGGTTCGCGACCGTCCCGGCCTACCTGCGGGACCTGTTCGGCACCTACCAGGTGGGTGCCATCCACGGCCGGCTGCTGACCGCGTGGTCGGCGGCGGGCATCGCCGGGCCGCTGATCGTGAACCGGTTCCTGGACGCTCGCGGAGAGCCGGGCGCGCTGGTGGCCGCCGACTACCGGCCCGCCCTCTTCACCATGGTCGGAGTTCTCGCGATCGGTTTCGCCGCCAACCTGTTCATCCGGCCGGTGGCCGAACGTCATCGCACGTCCGCGGCGGAGTCCCCGGTCTCCGACCCCAGCCCCGCCACCTGACGACCGCTCCGGCCCGATACCGAAGGAAGAGCGCACCATGGCAGCAACCGAGGACCGCGGCCCGGAGGACGGCCGGATCGGGAGGGGCGCGGATCTGCCGCGGCTCGTCATCTCGTGGTCCATCGTCGGCATCCCGCTGATCTACGGCGTCGTCGAGACCATCCGAGCGATCCTGCCCCTGTTCGGCCAGTGAGGTCATGTCACCCGACAACGGTGAACTTCACCGCCCCGGCGCGTCCGCGCGGCCCACGACACCGGCGCGCGCGGCTGCGAGGTCGCTCCAGGTAGAGGATCTCGCAGCCGCGCGCCCCCGTGAGTGCCGGTGCGTGGCGTCGCGGTTCAGGACGGCGCGGAGGTGCGGCGCAGCGCGGGGGCGAGGAGGGCGATCGCGAGGATGGTGGTCGCGAGCACGGCGGTGATGATGGCCCTGGTGGCTCCGGAGGTGTCCTGCGCGGTGAGGCCCGGCACCGCGGCGAGGGCCGACAGTGCCTGGGTGACCGCGACGGCCCAGATGGCGCGGCGGTTCCCACGCCGCCAGGCGGGGACCAGCGCGGCCAGGGTGGCCAGGCCGAGCGCGACCGCGATCACGATGGCGGGAACGGGGACGTCAGGCGCCCCGGAGGCGGCCAGGTCGGCCAGGCCCAGCAGGCCCGCCAGCACAAGCCCGGTGGTGACGGTGCCGGATCTCATCGCGCGCTCCCGTCCCTGCCGCGGGCGACGGCCGGGGCGGCGGCCGCGAAGCCGACCGCGGTGAGGCCCCAGGCCAGCCCGTCCAGGGCGGCGTTGGGCAGGGCGGCGGCGAAGATCGCATGGAGGGGCTGGGAGGCGATCAGGGCGATCCCCGCCCAGGCCGGGATGATCCGGCCGCGCCACAGCGCGATCCCGAGGAGCACCACGCCGAGGATGTGGCCGGCGACGAACAGGCCGCTGCCCACCGCGACGGCGGGCAGGCCCTGCAGGTTGTCGAGCAGACGTGCCACCTCGGCGGGCGCGAGCCCGGTCCGCGCCGCCGACAACGCGACGTGGTCGCTGATCCCGATGGCGTACAGCGAGGAGAACCCGGCGACCGCCGGCACCAGCCCGGCCGTTCCCAGCCGTGGAGAGCGCCGGATGGCCGGCAGTCCGATGGCGATCGTCCCCGGCACCAGGGTGAGGAGGGCGATGAGGGTGAGCCAGAGCACAGCGCCCTGCGCGCCCTGGTGGGCGGACGTTCTGGCGGCGAGCTCGACGGAGCCGTCGGTCGTGGAGTAGGGCAGGACGGCGCGCAGCACCGCGACGGCCAGCGGACCGACGGGTACGAGCAGCGCGAGCGCGGCGCGGGCCCGGTGCTGACCGGCGTCGCGTTCAAGGCCGACGCCGTGGGCAACCTGCTGGACTCCGACCCCGCCTCCGCCCGCGCGCTCCTCGCCGAGCTGCGCGCCGAGGCCGCCGAGGCCATCGACGACATCCGGCGGCTGGTCTACGACCTGCGGCCGCCCGCCCTGGACGACTTCGGCCTGGCCGGGGCGATCCGGCAGCGGGCCGCCCAGCTCGAACGCCCGGACCTGGCCGTCCGGGTCGAGGCCGACGGCTTGCCCGCCCTGCCCGCCGCGGTCGAGGCGGCGGCGTATCGGATCGCGGTGGAGGCCCTCACCAACGCCGTCCGGCACTCCGGCGCGGCCCGGGTGGATGTGCGCATCCGCGCCGACGGGCGCCTGTACGTGGAGGTGGCCGACGATGGGACCGTGCCAGGCCGCGCATGGCTGCCCGGCGTCGGCATACGGTCGATGCGCGAACGCGCCGCCGAGCTGGGCGGCACCTGCACCGCGGCTCCCGGCCCGAGCGGCGGCCGGGTGACCGCCGCGCTACCACTCGGAGAATCATGATCACGATCGTGCTGGCCGACGACCATCCCGTGGTGCGCAGCGGGCTGCGGGCGCTGCTCGACACCATCGGCGGCCTCACCGTGGTCGCCGAGGCCGCCGAGGGCCGCGCCGCCGTCCGGCTGGCGGTCGAGCACCGGCCGGACGTCCTGGTCATGGACATTCAGAATGCCCGGCCTGGACGGCATCGAGGCGACCCGCCAGATCGTCCGGACGGCGCCCGAGACCGCGGTGCTCATGCTCACCATGTACGAGGACGACGACTCGGTCTTCTCCGCGATGCGCGCGGGCGCCCGCGGCTACCTGCTCAAGGGCGCCCAGCAGGACGACATCGCGCACGCCATCCGAGCCGTCGCCTCCGGCCAGGCCATCTTCGGCCCCGGCGTGGCCCGCCGGGTGCTCGGCTTCTTCGCGACCCCGCTCGCGGCGCGCCACCCCTTCCCCGGCCTCACCGCCCGGGAGCGCGACGTCCTCGACCTCATCGCCGCGGGCCGTCCGAACAGCGAGATCGCGCACCGCCTCGCCATCGCCCCGAAGACCGTCGCCAATCACATCTCCAGCATCTTCACCAAGATGCAGGTCGCCGACCGCGCCGAAGCCATCGTCCGCGCCCGTGACGCCGGCCTCGGCCGATCTTGACCCATGCCAGGCTCCGAGCCCGTACTAGGGATGGTCGTTTCCCTGGACGGCTATTCGCGCGAGCCGCGAATAATGCAAATATCGGGAAATGCTCTTGAGGTCTCTTTGAGCGTCAGGAAATGATTGGCCCATGGAGATAGTCCCGGCGAGGCCGTCGAGTGAACGTAAGAGGCGGGTCAGGGTGCGGGCGCTCGCTCCCTCATGATGCGGGCTGCGCAGTCGGAGAAGCGCCAGACGGCACCACTGCTTGCGGTTCGCCTTCTAGGGCGCGTCTCGACCGAGGATCATCAAGATCCGGCGACGCCTCGTTCGCGGCAGCGTGACTGAGCAAGGCGAGGCGGCCAAGCTGGCTGTTCCTGCTAAGGTATCTTGAAGTGACGTGGGGCGACGCGATGTATCGGCTGAGACATCGTAGGTACACGGATACTTTACGTGACAGCGTTCGGATTACTTCTTCTGCCATTGAGGCGATCATCGAGTTGACTTCTAAGAAACGGCGTACGTCAAAGAACGGCCCTGTCGAGAGCCGGAACCACTTGGAGGATCTGAGCCCGTCGCTGCGGGATTACGTCTTGGACCGCTGCAGGCGCGAGGGGATCCTCGTCACGTCAGTTCGCGTCGTCTCTCCAACCGAGGTCATCATTCCCTGATCGCCGAATCGGCCGGTAGACCAGCGCGCAAGCGTGCCGGCGGGACATCCTCGAACGGAACTACAACCGTGTGGGGTGCGGAACCCAAGCTCACGAGTTCCCGGCAGATCCCTTCGGGCCACCTGCGCCTCCCGCCGGCGCCCGCCCAGCTCAGACACTGGAGAGCTGCTTCGCTGAGGTCCAGCTAAGGTTCCGCCGTGGCAGTCCCTGGGATCATCCCTATCGCTTACGAGCCGGACTACCGGACCGACATGATCGGCCGTTTCACGGACGGCCAGTTCCTCGCCTCGATCACCTACGCCTTCCCCGAGGGATATCGTCACGGCGAAGGCTGGGAAGACGCCAAACGTCTTTACGTCGTCCTGCACCGGTTCGACTTCGACGGTCACCACATCGACTCCGACATCTGGTGCGCGGGAACCTGGCGCGAGCAGCAGCAACGCCGCGGCCGGCCGGACTCGGCCCTCGCTTGCGCCGAGGCCCGCATGGCGGAGTTGTTGGACGCCCTGCCCCGTCGAGAGTTCCAGAGCATCGGGATCCGCCCCTTCCAGTTGACCGTCGACAACGTGCTGTTCGGGTTGGTTATCGAGCAACACGGCGAGAACGAAGTCGAAGACGACTGGGCCGAGCTCTACCCAGACCGCCTCGGATTCTGCGACCCCTGGAACGGCGAGTACTCCACCTGATCGCCCGCATCCACGCGCGACACCTCGATACGCGCGTCCGGGGGTCTGTGGGGTCGGCTCGCCGGCAGGACGGGCTGCTCAGAAGGGAGGAGAACCACTTCCGACCAGCTCGATGACGTCGGACCAGGCTGCCGAGCCGCCGAGCTGGACCTGTGCTTCACGGCCGTCTGGAAGCCTCAGCGTACGCTCGTGAAGACCGGTGGCGTCGAAGTCGCCGATGGTCGCGGTCCCGGACCACTCCCGCTGCTTGGCACGCAGGTCGACGTACACCTCGACCTCGGCCCCGTCTCTGCTGATCAGGGTGGCTGGCCCCCGGTAGCGGCTCACGCTCGGGTCGTCTCAGGAGGGCTGCTGCGGAATGTCTTCATAAGGACGCACCATAGCGCTCGGTTCCGACGTTCTCGCGGTGTGAGGACGCCGGGATCTATCCCGTCTTCGGGGAAACGCCGACGTCGATGGCCAACCCCAGGTGACGGGCTGTTCAGCGGGCGAGGTGGCGGGAGATGACGAGGCGCTGGATCTGGTTGGTGCCCTCGAAGATCTGCATGACCTTCGCCTCGCGCATGAAGCGCTCGACGGGGAAGTCGCGGGTGTAGCCGGCGCCGCCGAGGACCTGGACGGCGTCGGTCGTCACCTTCATCGCGTTGTCGGTGGCGACCAGCTTGGCGATGGACGCCTCCCGGCCGTAGGGGCGGCCCGCGTCCTTCAGCCGCGCCGCCGACAGGTAGGTGGCGCGCGCCGACTCGATCGCGGCGGCCATGTCGGCGAGCACGAACGCGAGGCCCTGGTGCTCGATGATCGCGCGGCCGAACGCCTCCCGCTCCTTGGCGTAGGCGACGGCCGTGTCGAGCGCGCCCTGGGCGAGGCCGGTGGCCACGGCGGCGATGCCGAGCCGTCCCGCGTCGAGGCCGGCGAGCGCGATCGCCAGGCCCTCGCCCTCGCGGCCGATGAGGTTGCCTGCCGGGACGCGGACGTCCACGAACCGGACGGTCGCGGTCGTCGACCCCATCAGGCCCATCTTGTCCTCGGGCCGGTCGAACTCCAGGCCCGGCGTGTCCGCGGGGACGTGGAAGCAGGAGATGCCGCGCGCGCCGTCGTCGGACGTGCGCGCCATGACGGTGTAAAAGTCGGCCTTGCCGCCGTGCGTCGTCCACGCCTTCGCGCCGTTGAGGACGTAGGAGTCGCCGTCCCGGACGGCCCTGGCCCGCATCGCCGCCGGGTCGGACCCGGCGTGCGCCTCCGACAGGCAGTACGCGCCGAGCCGCTCGCCGGACAGCAGGTCGGGGAGCCACCGGGCGCGCTGCTCGTCCGTCCCGTAGGCGAACAGCGGGAAGCAGGAGAGCGCGTGGACGCTCACCCCGACGCCGACGCTCGCCCAGGCGGCGCCGATCTCCTCCAGGGCCTGGAGGTAGATCTCGTACGGCTGGTCGCCGCCGCCGAACTCCTCCGGATACGGCAGCGTCAGCAGCCCGGCCCGGCCCAGCGTCGTGAACGCCTCGCGGGGGAACGTCCCGGTGCGCTCGGCGTCGGCGGCCCGCGGCGCCAGCTCCTTCGCCGCGATCTCGCGGGTGAGCGCGAGGAGGTCCTC
>NZ_VCKW01000305.1 GCF_005889715.1 Actinomadura soli | reverse complement strand
ACCCATGAGCCCCCACCCATGAGCGAGGACGTTCCGGGCTACCGGGTGCTGGAGCAGGTCGGCGAGGGCGGCTTCAGCGTCGTGTACCGCGCGCACCAGGAGCACCTCGACCGGATGGTCGCGCTGAAGGTCCTGTCGATCGGGTCCGTCGACGACGCGGCGATGCGGCGCTTCCAGCGGGAGAGCAAGATCACCGGCCGGCTGTCCGGCCACCCCAATATCGTCACCGTGCTGGACACCGGCACCACCCGCTCCGGGCGCCCCTACATCGCGATGGAGTACTTCGAGCACGGCGCGCTCACCGACCGGCTCGCGCGGGAGGGCCCCCTGCCGGTCGCGGACGTGCTGCGCATCGGGGTGAAGATGGCGGGCGCGCTCGCCGCCACCCACGAGACCGACGTCCTGCACCGCGACGTCAAGCCGCAGAACGTGCTCCTGTCGCGGTACGGCGAGCCGGCGCTCGCCGACTTCGGCATCGCGCGCCTGGTCGACAGCTTCGACGCCACCCACACGCAGGCGTTCACCCCGCACCACGCCGCCCCTGAGGTGCTGGAGGGGCGGTCGCCCGGCGTCGGCGCCGACATCTACTCGCTCGGCTCGACCCTCTACCAGCTCCTCGCGGGCCAGCCCGCGTTCAAGGGCCCGCCCGGCGAGGGCATCGCGCTGCTGATGCTGCGGATCCTGAACGACGCGGCGCCGCCGATCCCCCGGCCGGACGTCCCGCCGCAGGTCTCGGACGTCATCGCCCGCGCGATGGCGAAGACGCCCGAGCAGCGGTTCGCGACCGCCGTCGAGTTCGCGCGGGCGCTCCAGCGGGTGCAGGGAGAGCTGGGCCTTCCGGTCACGGACGTCGCGCACAGCGGCGGTTCGGTGCTGCCGGTGCCGCGGCCTGACGGCGGCGGTACCGGTTCCCCGTCCTCGGGCTTCTCGTCGTCAGGCTCGTCGTCCGGTTCCCTGTCGGGGCCTCGGCTGTCCTTTCCGGACGCGTCCGGGCCGCCGCTCGTCCCCGAGTGGGCGCCGACCGCGCTCGGGCCGTCCACCCCGGCCGTCGCGCCGCGCCGCCCGGAACCGGCCGCGCCCGCGCCGCCGTCGCCGTGGCACCCCGACGCGACCCCGCCGCACACGCCGGACGCGCTCCTCCCGCAGGTCGCCCCGGCCCCGCTGCAGGACACCGACCCGTGGGCCGCCGGCGCCCGCACGACGCCGCACACCACCCCGCACGCGAACCCGCAGCGGCTCACCCGGGACGAGCCGGACGACGGCCCCCGCCGCGGCCTCATCGTGGCGGCGGGCGTCGCGCTCGTCGGCGGGCTGGCCCTCGGCATCGGGGCGCTCGCCCTGACCGGCGGCGGCGCGGAGAAGCGCAACCCTGCCGGGAACTCACCGGAGCCGTCCTCGGCGCCGCAGGGGCAGGCCACGGGCGTCCCGGCGGAGCCGATCACGCCCGCGCAGCTCGCGGCGGCCCGTCCCCGCAAGCTGGTCGCCAGGCCGGTCGGCCGGACGGCCGCGCTCCTGTGGACGCTGCCCCCGGCGGCGCGGGAGCTGCCGCTGCTCATCCAGCAGCAGCCCGCGGGCACCAGCCCGATCGTGGCGGTCAAGGCCGGGTCCCGGTCGGCGACCGTGCCGGGCCTGCGGCCGAAGGCCGCCTACTGCTTCAAGGTCGGCGCGGTGCTCCGCCTCAACGACGGCAGGGCGCCGGACGTGTCCTGGTCCGCCCCCGCGTGCGTCAACCGGGCGAAGAAGCGGGCCTAGCGGCACCTCCACACGGGGAGCCCGGCGAAGCTCGTCCAGTCGCCCGGCGTATCGACCAGGTAGCCGATCACGTACCCGGTCCTGCCCCCGTAGGTGATCTTGGCGTACATGTCACCGGCGAGGGCGTCGTTCCGCCTGTAGTAGACGCCCTTCTCCTGGCAGTTCACGGTGACCATCTCGCCGTTGTTGTCGTTCATCGTGGCGACGGTCGTGCCGCCGTTGGCGTCGGCGACGCTCCTGACGTAGCCGTTGGAGTTCCCGTTGCGCTCCACCGGATACCGGGTCGCCGGGCCGGTCAGGCTCGCCTGCCGGGTCGCGCCGGGGCCCGTCCCGGCGCCGTTCACGGCGGCGACCTCGAAGGTGTAGGAGCCGTTCGTCCCGATCTCGCCGAGGGTAGCGGACGTGGCCGAGACCGTCCGGCCGCCCTGGACGGGGCCGTTCCAGGTGATCTTGTAGGTGGCGGCGTCCGCGCCGGGCGGTGCGGTCCACGAGACCCGCGCCCCGGACGCGGTGGCCTGCGCCGTGACGCCGGTCGGCGCCCCCGGCGTCACGCACGGCCGGACGGGATCGCTGGGCGCCGAGACCCCTTCGCGCGTCTGGCCGCGGGCGTCCTTGTAGCGGACGGCCACGCGGAACCGGTACTCGACCCCGCAGTCGCCGCCCGTCACCGTGAACGTGAACGGGCCCGCGCCCGCCCCGATCGCCTCCGGAGCGGCCGTCAGCCCGGCCGGGACGTCCTTCAGCAGGTACCCGACGATCCCCTCGCCCTGCGAGGGCTGGAAGTCGACGCGCATCGTCCCCGAGCCGGGCGTGACCGACACGTTGGACGGCGGTGCCGGCGGTTCTCCGGGGCGCGGCGGCGTCGGCACGGGCGGCCGCCCGCCGCCGCCGCGTGGCGGCGGGGCGTCCCCGTCGCCGGGCAGCGGGATCGTGCGGCGCTTCGGGCCGCCCGCGACCCTGTCCTTGTACTTGTCGATGCCCTTGTGCGCGCCCTGCCGGTCGATGACGACGGCGTGGGGCCCGGACGGGTCGTTCGCCCAGAGCAGCCCGTCGCGGACGAACACGTCCAGCGCGGACGGCCGTCCCGTCACCCGGATCGGGCGCTGGAACCGGTTGGCGGCCACGTCGTACACGATCAGCGCCCCGGCCGTCTCGTCCGGGATGTAGACCTTCGCGCCGAGCATCTGCGGCGGCCGGTACCGGTGCTTCGGCATCGCCAGCCGCGTGCTGGAGTACCGACCGGTGCCGGTGTCGACGGTCACCAGCGATCCGGTTCCGGGCACCAGCAGCGGGACGGTCTTGCCCTCGGTGTGCGCGGGCGCGAGCACGCCGCCGCGCCCGGCCCGCCGCACGGTCGTCGGCAGGCCGACCGTGAGCTTCGCCCCGGACGGCCTGACGACGGTGGCGGTCGCGGCGGTGGAGTCGGTGACGACGGGGTCGCCGGCCGCGATGGTCAGCGCCAGGCTGTCGCCGGGGGCGCCGACCTTGACCGGCGGCTGGAGCCGCCCGTCCTGGAACGCCGACACCTCGCCGTTCTGCGACACGGGCACCCACAGCCTGCCCTGCGCGTCGATCCCGGCCTGCCCGAGGATCGGCGGCAGCGTGGCGGACGCGCCGACCGGCGTCAGCCCGACCGGGTCGATCTGCTGCACCACGCCCCTGACGGAATCGACCGTGTACGCCTTGCCCGATCCCGCGAGGACCTGGATGCCCTTACCGAGCGGGCGGCTCTGGGAGATGTTCATCTGGGACGGGTCGAGCCGGCTGACCACGCCCGTGTCCAGGTCGATGAGCAGCACGGTGGCGCCGTCCTGGACGATCTTGACGTTGTGGCCGCGCATCTGCGGGATCACGCCGGTCTTGCCGTCCACCTTGCCCGCCGGGCCGTTGACGTGGACGACGAGGCCCTTGCCCCGCGCGGTCAGCCAGGCGCCGACGTCCGCGATCCGGTACTTGGCGCTCGCGACGCCGACCCCGTACACGACGGCGGCGATCCCCAGCACACCGACGAGACCCACCGCGACCTGGCCGGTCAGCCGGTCGCGGCGGAACAGCACCCCCACACCCGCCACCCGCACGTTCCGATCACACCCTCCCCGTTGACCGGACAAAGTAGCGGAAAAGATCCATTGACGCCCGCGCTTCCCCAGGTCAGGGCATTGGTCAGGTTTCGTGCACTGCGGTGGCGAACGTATCTATGGTGATGTTCCGTCCGGACAGGATCACCACGAGGCGCCCCGTGACCTGGACCTTCCCGGCGAGGACGGCGGCGGCTCCGGCCGCACCCCCGCCCTCGGCGACCAGGCCGTGCTCGCGGAAGAGCCAGCGCATCGCCGTCCGGATCTGGTCATCGGTGACGGACGTCAGCTCGGCGTCCCGGCCGATGACCTGGGGCGTCACGCAGCCGGGTTCGAGGTTGCCGGGCAGGGCGTCGGCGAACGACTCCCCGACCTCGACCTCCACGACCCGTCCGGCCGCCACCGAGGCGGACACGCCGCGCGACACGGCCGACTCCACGCCGACGAGCCGCACGTCCCCGCGCTCACGCGCCCACAGGCTGAGCCCGGCGAGGAACCCGCCGCCGCCGACCGGCACGACGACCGTCAGCGGGCCGTCCGCCTGCGCGTCGAGCTCCCGCCCGAGGGTGCCCTGCCCGGCGATGACCGCGGGGTCGTTGTAGGGCGAGACGTAGTGGCCTGGCAGGGAGAGCGCGTGCGCCTCGGCCTCGTCGTAGGTCGTCCCGTGCTGGACGAGCCGCACCGGGTAGGCGCCGATCTTGCCGACCTTCGCCCGCGACGCCCGCGTCGAGACGACCACGGTGACGTCCGCGCCGGACCTGGCCGCCGCGTAGCCCATGCCGAGGCCGTGGTTGCCCGCGCTCGCCGTGACGGCCGGGATGCCGTCCGGCAGCGCCGCCAGGGCGGCGAGCGCACCCCGGACCTTGAACGCGCCCGTCGGCTGGAACGTCTCCAGTTTCAGCATCGCGCCTGGACCCAGGCCCGACGACGGCACCAGCGGTGTCGGCTCGAGCCGCGCGGAGACGACACGCCAGGCGCGGTCGAGATCGTCCGGACCGGGCGGGCGGACGGCGCGCACGCTCACCGCCGCTCCCCCGGGCCCTGCTCCGGCGGCGTCTCGTCGAGCCGGTCGTGCAGGCGCTGCCTGACCTCGTCCGGCGTGTAGGCGCGACGGCGCCGCTCCGCCCGGACGATCACGGCCCCCGTCGCGGCGACGCCGAGGACCCCGGCCAGTCCCAATGCCTTCCAGAGACCGGGCGCCTTCCACGGCCCCGGCGTTTTCCACGCTCGCATCCGGCTACGGTATCGACCGTGCCTGGTACGAGCATCTCCCTCGCCGAGGCCGCCGACCTGACCCGCACCGGGGACGTGTGGCTGTTCCGCGGCCGGACGGTCGCCGACCGCGCCATCCAGATGACGACGAACAGCCCCGTCAACCATGTCGGGATGTCGCTGGTCATCGACGACCTGCCGCCGCTGATGTGGCACGCCGAGCTGGGCCGGTCGCTGCGGGACATGTGGACGGGCGGGCACCACCGCGGCGCGCAGCTGCACGACCTGCGCGACGCCGTCCTGGCCTGGGGGAACCGGTACGGGCAGCGGGCGTGGCTGCGGCAGCTCGACCCGCCGCCGCCCAGGGCGATGGAGGACGCGGCGCTGCGGGCCGTGGCGCGGCTGGACGGCACCCCGTTCCCGTCGACGTCCAGGCTGGCGACGCGGTGGCTGCGGGGGCGGGTGCCGATCCGCCGCCCCGCCGAGCGGGAGGCGAGCCGCGGCGCCAACGCCATGGAGACGGCGTTCTGCGCGGAGATCGTCGCGGTGACCTACCAGTCGATGGGGCTGCTGCCGAAGGGCCGCCGCCCGAACTGGTTCGACCCGGGCCGGTTCTGGAGCGGCGACGACCTGGAGCTGGAGACGGGCGCCGTCCTCGGCGGCGAGATCGCCGTCAGCCTCCCCTTGTCCTGACGCCGCCCGTCCTTACGGCGCGGTGGTCCTTCGAGGAACGGTCCTTCAAGGATCGCGGGTGGAGGCGGCGGCGGAACCGGCGCAGGCGCCCGGCCCTGGCGGTGACGAGGCGTCCGAGCTCGTCGGTGTGCCGCCAGGCCAGGTCGGCGGCGTCCGGCCCGGGATGGGACCCGGCGAAGCGGCTGCGGTTGACGAGGTCGGCGAGCGGGCCGAGCTGCCCATGGGCGTCGCCGCCGACGCTGGACGCGCCGAACCGCGCGACCTCGTGCGCCGTCAGCGTCCGGGCCGTGGACAGGCCGACGTCGGCGAGGTGGTCGAGCGCCTGGTGCCAGGCCCCGGTGATGCGGGCGGCGGGAGTTCCCGTCCGGCGGCGCCGCTTGCGCAAGGCGGGGGCGAGCAGGACGGCGAACACGTACCCGATGAGCAGGACGGCCACCGCGATCGACGCGAACACCCACCACGGCGTGGGCTCGCTCTCGGCGGCGGCCGATTTCTCAGGGCCCTTCTGCGGCGTGTTGCCCGGCCCTGGGCCGCGCTGCTGCGACGCCGCGTTCTTCTGCGCCTGCTCCAGCTTCTGCTCCGTCTCCCCTGCCGCGACCGCGTCGTTCTTCTTGGAACGGCGCGCGTTGTCGGGGAGCGGATTGAAGCGGATCCAGCCGAGACGGTCGAACTTGACCTCGGGCCACGCCATCACGTCTCCGGAACGCACCTGGACGGTGTCGCCCACGCGGTTGCCACCGTCGAAGCCCACCACGACGCGGGACGGCAGGCCGAGCGTCCGGGCGAGCAGTGCGTAGGCCGTCGCGAAATGCTCGGGCGTGCCGCGCCTGCCCTCGCCTAGGAAGTAGTCGAGCTGCCGGTAGCTGTGACCTGGCGGCGCGGTCACGTCGTATCTGGCGTACCGCTTGAGGTACTCCGCGAGCATCGCGGCCTTCTGGATCGGCGACACCGCGCCCTGCGTCGCCGCCTGCGCGAACTTGCGGAACTCGTCGATCTGGACGGGCGGCTCCTTCGCGCCCGGCCCCCACGGCAGCTCCCGCGCGGCCTTCGCCTCGGCGTCGGCGGCGACGGCGGCGTCCGCGAGGTCGCCGGCCGTCCATTCGGGCACGACGGACTCGACCCGGTACGTCTGGCCGGGACGCAGCGGCTGCGCGGCGGCCAGCGCGCCGCTGTCCGGGTCGACGACGACCGGGAGCCCGTCGACCTGGCGGGGCCGGTCGGCGGCGGGCACCCACACGCCGGGCAGGTCGCGGATCGTGATCCGCTGCGCGACCTCGTGCCTCTTGCCCGGCCGGGGCCCCTCCGGCACGCGCCGCCCGGTCGGGACGAACCGGGCGGTGGACGACCACGTCACGCCGTCGAACCGGTCCAGGACGGCGAGCCGCGCGATCTCGTTCCGCCGCGCCTGGACGGTGAACATGACCTGGTCGGGGCTCAGCAGCCAGCCGCCGACGCGGTCGAGCGGGCTGACGCTGTCGCGCTGCTGCGGCGGCGGGGCCCGCACCTGCTCGCGCGGGTTGTACGGTTCGGCGCTCACCGGGACGACCGGCCCGGCGGCGAACGCCAGCCCGCCCAGCACCGCCGCCGCGGGAACGCCGACGACGAGCGGCCGCCACGCGACCCGCGCGGACGCCACGTCCGCGCGGACGAGGACCAGCACCGCGATGAGTACCACGGTCGCGGCGGCGAGCGGCAGGTTGGAGCCGGGGCCGTCCACGCCGAGCAGGAGCGCGACCGCCCACACGGCGAGGGCGGGCAGGCATGGGACGGCGCGCAGCGAGGTCCGCAGCGCGAGCTCGGCGGACGCGAACGCCGCCAGCCACACCACCACGTTCACCAGGACGAGCAGCTCAGGCTCGGCCGGTGCGGGCAGCAGCGTGGTCAGGATCGACTTCCACGAGCTGAGCACGCCCTCGCGCAGGGCCTGCGGGAGCGTCCCGCCGCTGAGCGCCGGACGCAGGACCGTGACCGCGACCGTGCCCGCCCACGCGACCACGGTCAGCACCAGCGAGATCCACAGCGGCCACGGCCGCTTGTCCTTGCGCGGCCCGGACAGCAGGGCGCACAGCACCGTAGGGACGGACGCGGCGACGGCGGCGACCGGCAGCACGGGGCCGAACCCGAAGACCCGCTGGAACGACAGGCCCGCGACCGCGACGAGGCAGGCCGTCACGGCGAGCGAGACGTACCGGGTCACCGGACGCTCCCCAGCCTCCGCCACGCCTCGGCCAGCCCGTCCAGGTCGCCGAAGTCGATCAGCTGGACGCCGGGCGGCGCGGACGCGGGCTCCGGCGGCCGGACCCGCAGCACCACGACCCGGTCGAACCGGCTCCGGACGGACGCGATCCGCCCCAGCTCCGCCGCGCCGGACGTGACGACCACCAGCGACCCGCCCGCGCGCACACGGCGCACCGCGTCCACGGCCGACCGCGGCCCGGCCTGCGTCGTGACGGAGGTGAGCCGGTCGAGGACGACCTCCATGTCGTCGGGCCCGCCCCGCGTGTCTGCGAGCGGCCCGCCGCCGGTGAGGATCCGGACCGGGAAGTTCGCCGCCGCCGCGCCCGCCGCGACCGAGGCCGCCGCGTCCACGGCCAGCTCGAAGTCGTCCGGCTCGGGCCACGACTCCGGCCGCGCCTCCAGGACGATCGTCGTCGTCGGCAGGCTCGCGTCCACGAGCTGGCGGACCATGAGCGTGCCCGTCCGCGCCGACGACTTCCAGTGGATGTGGCGCATCTCGTCGCCGATCACGTACTCGCGCAGCGCGTGGAACGTCGCCGTCCCGGCCGGGGACCTGTCGCTCGTCGGGCCCTCCAGGTGGTGCGCGCGGCCGGACGGCAGCAGCGGCAGCCGGACCGTCCTCGGCCGGACGAGCAGGATCCGCGGCGCGCCGTACTCGCGGACCCGGCGGGCCAGCCGCAGCGGGTCGGCCCGCACCAGCCGCAGCGGCCCCACGGAGATCTCCCCGCGCCGGTCCGTCGGCAGCCGGTACGTCACCGACCGCGTCCCGCCGGACCGCAGCCGCGGCACCTCCACCGCGACGGACGTGGCCCCGGCCTTTCCCTTCTGGGGGGACGACCCCCCAGACCCCCCGGTGGATAC
>NZ_VCKW01000304.1 GCF_005889715.1 Actinomadura soli | reverse complement strand
GCGGTGTGGCGGGCGGAGTGGTCGTGCTGGGCCGCCAGAAGTCGGGGGCGACGAAGTACAGCATCTCGTCCACGTCGAACAGCCGTAGTCGGCCAGCGCGGCCTGGTTGGCTTTGTCGATGGCCTGCTTGGTCTCGGCCTTCGGCGTGTAGGTGATGGCGACGTCGAAGGGGAGGGACTTCTTGGTCTGGAAATTCGCTTAGGTGAGGCGTATTCCAAGCATGTTGGTCGACGGGTCGGGATTGGCGGTCATGTTCAGGTCGGAGGCGGTGGCGGTGAACTGCACCTGGGCGCCGTGGAAGTCAATGTGAGGTGGAAGGGGAGGCGTGGCCGCCTTTTTGATCTCGAAGCCGTCCGGGGGAGCCGGCAAGGGGAGGTCGAACCTGAACTGGATGATGTCGTCAACGCCGGGTGAGTCTTTGTTGATGCCGTGGTCGATGTTGTCGGACGAGGTCATCTCGCGGCGTCCAGGTCGCACCGTTATAGGGGTTGTACCAGGCACCTGAGATTGCCCCACAGTCGGCGTTCGACCTGGAGGTCCTCCCGCCCGCGTTTGAGGAGCGTCACGGATGGTGCATTTCAATTCTGCCCGCACATGCTCTTGTACCCGTCCATGGCTTCTTTCTCGTCCATCGCGGCGTACTGCTTGCCGTCGATGTCGATGGTGTCGCCACTCTTGCTGACGGTGATCGGTTCGGTGCCGCGCCCACCCGACCAGATGACCTGGTCGCCTGCGTCGTTGAGCTCGCCGGTCTTCTTCGCCTTGTCGTTGATGATGACGGCGCTCTTCCCGGTACTTTCGCACCCGAACGTATGGTACGAGATGCTGCTTCCGTCGATGGTGATTCTGCCGTCCTCGTCGTAGTACGCACCGTCGAGGTCGCTTCCGCCGCAGGCGGAGAGCGTGAGAGCTGCCACGATGGTCAAAGCCGTGGCAGCTGCGGTCCACTTGACGCTCCTGGCCATCATGGTCGTCTCCCTCTGCATCCGTCTGCCGCATTCACTACGGAATCCTCATTTACCAGCCACGGTGTCACAGAAAGCGGTACACATGGTACAAATGGTCGAATGCCTGTTCGACAACGGATGGGGGATGCCCGGTGGGTGGGGCAAGGTCGCGCGTGATGGTGGCTCTGCGGCTCCGGGGCTGTGACATCAGCTTCGGCGCGGCGGCACGGCCGTGGCGATCAGCCCTCTTCCATGATGAGCGGCGTCCATCCGCCGAGAGCCTCGCAGGAGTGGCAGGTGCCGCAGCATGCCAAACCTGCGGAGACGCACTCCAGCAGCAGATACCGGTCGTGACCGGTGTGCCAGTCGCCTGTCTCCGCGTCGGGACCGGGAGTCACCCTGAAGTAGGGGACGAGATCCCTGGCGGGTCAAGGTAGAGGTGGTGCACGACGTCGCGAGGCATGTCGGCCATGGTGTCAGACGACGCCGGCGCTTCTTCCTCGTCTCTGAGCCGACGACGGCACAGAGGAGTCCCGCGTGCAGGGCCCAGCCCGGTGGCCCGTATCCACCTTTGGATGGGAACTGTCGGCTGGATATCCAATTCATCCCCTCTGCTGAGGCTCGAAATCTGCCTCCGCCGACCGTCACGACCTCCCAGAAAGGAGAAGCTGGGCGCCACTTGAACCGCTGTAGGCGCCTGGCCATTCGCGATGGCCTACGCCGAGAAACGCGGTCGCTACTTCCGCGGGGGGTACCGCAACCCCCCAGGCGTGGTCCCCAAGTGGGGGCACCGTATCCGCGGACGAGAACGGTGACCCGTTCACCGCCAGGACCGCAGCCGACAAAGCGGCCAACGACAAGGAGTCCGAGATACGGCGACTCGCCGCCCAGTGGGAGGGCCCTCCTGTCGAGGGGATCACTCTCGACCAATGGAAAAGGCTCCTGGCTGGACAGCGCCGAGCCCGCGGCGGCGGCCGCGATCCCTACGCCGGCGAGATCACCTTCCGGGAATGGGTGGAGAGAAGGTATGGCTGCCGGCGCAGGACATCGAGGACAGCAGCCGGATCACCTATGAGCAGCACTTGCGGCTCCGGATCTACCCGGTCTTCGGCGACCTGCCCGTCAACACGCTCTTCGACCGGGAGCAGGTCCAGGCATGGGAGATCAGGCTGCGGCGCCGCTACTCCCGCAACGTCACCGACAACGCCCGCAATCTGCTCTCCACGATCCTCGGCGACGCCCACGACGCAGGACTGGTCGACGTCAACGCCGCCGCCCGCCGCAGACGCCGCGGCAAGGTCGTCGAGCGGCGCGCCCAGGCCGCGCGTAAGGAACTCCAATGGGCGACCCCTCTGCAGGCGCTGCTGCTGGCCGAACGGTGCGCCGTCCTGACCGGCCGCAACGACGACTTCGTCATGTGGACCGTGTGCGCCTGGTGCGGGCTGCGGTGGGGCGAACTCATGGGCCTGCAACACCACCACGTCGCCGCAGGCCGCCTGACCGTCGACGTGCAACTGGCGCCGCCGGACGGCGGCCCATTCGAGCTCAAGCCCCCCAAGGAGGGCTCCTACCGCAACGACCACCCGGACTACTTCGGCGCCGTCGACCTGCCGCCGTTCCTGGCCGGTCTCCTCACCCAACACACGGCGGCCCGCCCCCCGGCGCAATGCGGCAGCGCGGGAGACGGCTGCGGCGGCAAACGGTTTTTGTTCCTCAACAAGCGCGGAGGGCACCACCTGCACCGGACCTACGCCACCCACCCGTGGGAGCAAGCCGCAACCGGTTGGTCCCCGGCCCGCCGTCCACGGCCCGGACGGTCCGGCGGCGCACTAGCCCGCCCCGTCCTGGCCGACCTGGCGGGAGGCTGGCCGGGCGTACCCGTCAGCCCCGCATGGCCCGCAGCGATAGGCCCCGACTGGTCTCCGCCGGCAAGCAAGGTACTCCCCCGCTACGACCAGCCCGTGGTCGACGTCCGCGCAGTCGCCTGCCCCCGCTGCAGGGCCGCCGCCGGTCAGGCGTGCAGCTCTCCCAGCGGCGGCAAGCACACGCACCGGCCCCGCATCGCCTCCGCCCGCGCGGCCGGGCACGTCCGGGGACTGGAGCTGGCGTCATGGCTGCCGATCAACCCGGATCTGACCCCCCACAAGCTGCGGCATTCGCACCGGGTGTGGCTGGACGAGATCGGCACCCCCGCGGTCCTCACCCATGACCGTCTGGGCCACTCGATGCCGGGGATCGGCGGCACCTACGCGCATGTCTCCCCGCTCATGCGGGACCAGCTGCGGGCGCGGCTGCAGGCGCGCTGGGAGGCGACTCTGGACGAGCGGCTCGCGATCTGCCCGACGTCCCCGGTGCCGGTCCTGAACGATCTGCTCGCCACGCGGCGGGCGGCCGTCGCCACGCCCCACCCTCAGGTGATCGTCTCCCAATCGTCTCCCAATCGGGCGGGAGCCCGCAGCCGCGGCGTTGCAGAGGGCGTTGTGCGCCGTCCGGCGAGAGCCGTTGAGGATCCGGTCGTTCGTGCAGGTCAGTTGCTATCTGACGGCGAGGCCGGTGACGGTGCGGCCGATGACGAGGCGCTGGATCTCCGAGGTGCCCTCGAAGATGGTGAAGATCTTGGCGTCGCGGTGCATGCGCTCGACCGGGTAGTCGCGGGTGTAACCATTGCCGCCGAGGATCTGGATGGCCTCCTCGGTGACGTTCACCGCCATCTCGCTCGCCATCAGTTTCGCCATCGAGCCTTCGGCGTTCTCGAAGTCCTTGCCGGTGCGGGCCATCCACGCCGCGCGCCACACCATGAGGCGCGCGGCGTCCAGGCTGCACTTCATGTCGGCCAGCTTGAACGCGACGGCCTGGAAGTCGCCGATCTTCCGGCCGAACTGCTCGCGCTCCCGCGCGTACTGCAGGGCGTAGTCGTAGGCGGCGCGGCCGATGCCGAGGGCCATCGCGCCGACCGACGGGCGGGTGGTCTCGAAGGTCTTCAGCGCGGCCTGGCCCTTGGAGGGCCTGCCCTCGCGGGTCCGCGCGATGCGCTCGTCGAACCTGTCCTTGCCGCCGACGATGTGGCCGCTCGGGAGGCGGACGTCGTCCAGGATCACCTCGGCGGTGTGGGAGGCGCGGATGCCGTGCTTCCTGAACTTCTGGCCCTGCCGCAGGCCGGGAGTGTTCGGCGGGACGATGAAGCTGGCCTGGCCGCGGCTGCCGAGCTCGGGGTGCACCGACGCGACGATGATGTGGACGTCGGCGATGCCGCCGTTGGTCGCCCAGGTCTTGGTACCGTTCAGCACCCATTCGTCCTTGGCCTCGTCGAAGACGGCGCGGGTGCGGATGGCGCCGACGTCGCTGCCGGCGTCGGGCTCGGACGCGCAGAACGCGCCGAGGCGGATGTCGTCCGGGGTGCCGAACATCTGCGGGACCCACTCGGCCGTCTGCTCCTCGGTGCCGACGGCGGCGATGGACGCGGCGGCGAGGCAGGTTCCGGTGATGGACAGCCCGATGCCCGCGTCGCCCCAGAACAGCTCCTCGAACGTCACGGGGATGCCGAGGCCGGTCGGCTCAAGCCACTGGGTGGCGAAGAAGTCGAGCGAGTAGATGCCGACCTTGGACGCCTCCTGGATCAGCGGCCACGGGGTCTCCTCGCGCTCGTCCCACTCCTCGGCGGCGGGACGGATGACGTCCCTGGCGAATCCGTGGACCCAGTCCCTGACCTCGCGGACGTCCTCACTCGGCTCCAGCGAGAACGGCGTCGTCTCGGCGCTCGTCATGGCTCATTGACCCTTTCTCCAATATCGCTGTTACCAACGGTAGCACCCTCCCGAGTTACCGCGGGTAACACCGTGGGCGACGCCACAGCGGCCTAGCCGCGGCCGGGCGAGAACGAGCGCGCGGCGGCGTAGCCGGGGACCTCGATCATCGGAGGGCGCTCCCCCACGGCCACGTCGGTCGTGCGGGCGTCGTGGCCGTCGGCGGCGCGGTGGAAGCGGGTCAGCGCGGTGGACGGCGCTTCGAGCGGGACCATCCGGCCGTGCCGCTCCAGCCGCGACCAGGCGGTCAGCATGATCTGGCCCGACATCGCCCCGAGCGCCTCGGTCGACTGGTGCGCGTGGACGCGGCGGCCGAGGTCGACCTGCGCGATGGCGTCGAGGCCGGAGTCCTCATGGATGTCCAGGAGGAGGCCCAGTTCGACGCCGTAGCCGGTGACGAACGGGAGGCGCTCCAGCAGCGCGCGGCGCCCGGCGTACTCGCCGCCGAGGGGCTGCATGACGCCGGCGAGCTGCGGCCAGTGCAGGTTGATCAGCGGGCGCGCGACCAGCTCGGTCACCCGCCCGCCGCCGCCCTCGACGCGCCGCTCCCCGTCCACCAGCGGACGGTCGTAGCAGCCCTTGACGTAGCCGACGGACGGGTCGGTCAGCAGCGGCCCCAGCAGCCCCGTCACATAGGAGGAGGTGAACTCGCGCAGATCGGCGTCCACGAACACGATCAGGTCGCCGGACGTCACGGCGAGGGACTTCCACAGCGCCTCGCCCTTGCCGGACATGCGGCCGTGTTCGGGCAGGACGGCGTCCTGGGCGACGACGTCGGCACCGGCGGCGGCGGCCACGGCGGCGGTCCGGTCGGCGGAGCGGGAGTCGACCACGACGATCTCGTCCACCAGCGGGATCCGCTCGACCAGGTCGGTCCGGACGGCGGCGACGATGGCCCCGACCGTCGCCTCCTCGTCGCGCGCGGGCAGCACGACGCTGATCCTCGCGTCGCCCTTGGCGGCGAGCAGCAGCCGCGGCGGCCAGTCCTCCGCCGCGCTGGTGCGGCGGGCCAACCACGATGCGACCTCTGGCAGCACGCGCTCTCCCTCCCGTGCGGGCCGTCCGGGACCGGGCGTCCCCTCATCTTTAGGGAACGCCAGATCCTCCCAGAACATTCACCACGGGACCGAAGCGTCAACAGCCGGCAACGCGCCGGTCATCCGGCGGCGTGCCTGTCCAGGAACTCGTAGACGTCCGCCTCGTCGACGCCCGGGAAGGCGCCCGGCGGCAGGACGGACAGGACGTGCGAGTGCGCGCGGGCGGACGGCCACGCCATGCCCTCCCACCGGTCGGACAGCGCCCTCGGTGGCCGCTGGCAGCAGTCGCCGTCCGGGCAGGACGACTTGCGGCGCCGGGTCGACTCCCGGCCGCGGAACCAGCGCGAGTCCTCGAACCGGACGCCCAGCGTGATCGCGAAGTCGCGCTCGTGGCTGGGGTCGATGTGCGACAGGCACCAGTACGTCCCGCTCGGGGTGTCGGTGTACTGGTAGTAGACGGAGAAGCGGTCGGCGGCGCCGAAGACGTGGCGCCCGGCCCATTCGCGGCACATGCGCTGGCCCTCGATCGCGCCGTCCTCGTCCTGCGGGAAGTTCAGGCCGTCGTTGGCGTACGCCTTGTAGATGGTGCCGTTCTCGTCGTTCTTGGTGAAGTGCAGCTGCAGGTCGAGATGGTGCGTCGCGACGTTGGTGAAGCGGTGCGCGGCCATCTCGTAGGAGACGGCGAAGACGTCCGCGAGGTCCTCCACCGACAGCTCCCGCGCGGCTTTGGCCTCCTGCAGGAACGGGACGGCGCTGCGCTCCGGGATCAGGATCGCGGCGCCGAAGTAGTTGGCCTCGACGCGCTGGCGCAGGAAGTCGGCGAAGTCGCGGGGCTGGTCGTGGTCGAGCGCGATGTGCCCCAGGGTCTGCAGCAGGATCGTCCGGGGAGTGTGCATGCCGAGCTGCTCGCGCTCCAGGTAGATCCGCCGGTTGCGCAGGTCGGTGACGGAGCGGACGGAGCGCGGCAGGTCCTGGACGTACTGCAGGCTGAACCCGAAGTGGCCGACCAGCGTCATCAGCAGCCCCTGCGAGACCGCGCCGCGCCGGTAGCCGACGGAGTCGAGGGTCTGGGACGCGATCCGCTCGATCTCGGGGAAGTGGTTGCCGCGCTCGTGCATCTGGCGGCGCAGCTCGGCGTTGGCCTTGCGCGCCTCCTCGGGGCTCGCGGTCGGCTTCGTCCGGCTGCGCTTCAGCTCCCCGTACAGCGCGAGGATGTGCTCGATCACCTCGTTCGGCATCCGCTTGCCGACCTTGAGGTGGGAGAGGCCGAGCGTCCGATAGAGGGGGTCGCGCTGCGCCTCCTCCAGCTGGATCTCCAGCTGCGCGCGGCGGCTGGGCGGCTGGCGCCGCAGCAGCTCCTCGACCGGGCATTCCAGCGCGGTGGCGAGGGCCTGCAGCAGCGACAGCTTCGGCTCGCGCCGGCCGTTCTCCAGCAGGGACAGCTGGGACGGGGCGCGGCCGACGCGCTCGCCGAGCTCCGACAGCGTCATCCCGCGGCCGCGCCGGAGATGGCGGAGCCGCTGCCCGAAGGTGACGAGATCTACATCGCTCGTCAAGTTGAGGGGTTCTTCTGTCCGCAAGGTCGTCACGGCTTCATGATAGCGGAAATATCGCACTTCTTTCGCTACTCGTGGGTTCATCAGGGGGTTGCGACCGGGGCATAGTCGACCACAAGCACCCCAGGGGACGACACGGAAGGGCATGACGATGACTGACAGTCGCCTCAAGGGCGCAGCCGAGGAGCTGCGGCGGCAGTGGGAGACCGACCCGCGTTGGACGGGCGTCGAGCGGACCTATACGGCCGAGGACGTCGTGCGCATTCGCGGTTCGGTCCAGGAGGAGCACACCCTCGCGCGCCTCGGCGCCGAGCGGCTCTGGACGCTGCTGCACGAAGAGGACTACGTCAACGCTCTCGGCGCGCTGACCGGACTCCAGGCCGTCCAGCAGGTGAAGGCGGGCCTCAAGGCCGTCTACCTGTCGGGCTGGCAGGTGGCGGCGGACGCCAACCTCGCGGGCCAGACCTACCCCGACCAGAGCATCTACCCGGCGAACTCGGTCCCGGCCGTCGTGCGCCGCATCAACAACGCGCTGCTGCGCGCCGACCAGGTCCAGTGGGCCGAGTCGGACGGGCGGCCGGGAGAGGGCGACACCCACTTCCTGGCGCCGATCGTCGCGGACGCCGAGGCCGGGTTCGGCGGCGTGCTGAACGCCTTCGAGCTGATGAAGGGCATGATCGCGGCCGGTGCCGCGGGCGTGCACTGGGAGGACCAGCTGGCCTCCGAGAAGAAGTGCGGCCACCTCGGCGGCAAGGTCCTCATCCCGACCTCGCAGCACGTCAAGACCCTCAACACCGCCCGGCTCGCCGCCGACGTCTCCGGCGTGCCGTCGCTGATCATCGCGCGGACCGACGCCGAGGCCGCGACCCTGATCACGACGGACGTGGACGAGCGCGACCGCGAGTTCGTCACCGGTGACCGCACCGCCGAGGGCTTCTACCGGGTGCGGAACGGCATCGAGCCCTGCGTCGCCCGCGCCAAGGCGTACGCGCCGTACTCCGACCTGATCTGGATGGAGACCGGAACCCCGGACCTGGAGCAGGCCCGCCGGTTCGCCGAGGCCGTCAAGGCCGACTACCCGGACCAGATGCTGGCCTACAACTGCTCGCCGTCCTTCAACTGGAAGGCGCACCTGGACGACGCGACCATCGCGAAGTTCCAGCGTGAGCTCGGCCACATGGGCTACACGTTCCAGTTCATCACCCTGGCGGGCTTCCACGCGCTCAACTACGGCATGTTCGACCTGGCCCACGGCTACGCCCGCGAGGGCATGACGGCCTACGTCGACCTGCAGGAGCGCGAGTTCGCGGCGGCGGAGCAGGGCTTCACGGCGGTCAAGCACCAGCGCGAGGCCGGCACCGGCTACTTCGACCTCGTCAGCACCGCCATCAGCCCGGACTCGTCCACCACGGCGCTGAAGGGCTCGACCGAAGAGGGCCAGTTCCACTGATCCTCGTCCGCCCGACGGGCTGATCCCCCAAGAGCAGAAGGCCCCCGCGTTCCTACACCCGCGGGGGCCTTCTGGCCGCCCGGACC
>NZ_VCKW01000303.1 GCF_005889715.1 Actinomadura soli | reverse complement strand
AGATGTGTATAAGGCACAGGTGCTACCGGTGGGGGGTTCCTGTGCAGTCGTCATGCCGGGTTAGACCGGCACCGCCGCGAGAACTCATCGATCTTCCACAACTTTTTTGAACGTCCTCGCCCGGGGGGCGAGTGTGCCGCCGGCGACGGTGAGGGCGGCGAGCAGAGCCCGGTGCCGTGCCGGACGTGGTCACTACTCTCTGTCATGAATAGTTATCCACTCGGCATGCCAGCGGAAAGCAAAGGAAGATGTCAATGAATGCAAAAATGGTGGCCGCCAATTTTGTGGATCAAAATGCCGACTTACGCTGCGATCTCCAGGCGGCGGTCAGGCGGGCGGCGACCTCGGTCAGGACGTCGGCGGGGAAGGTGTAGGGCAGCCGCAGGTAGCCGTCGTGCGCGCCGGTCGGGTCCGTGGCGGCGCCCGGGACGACCTCGACGCCGTACCGCAGCGCCACCTGCGCGAACGCGCTCGCGTCTCGTCCGGGCAGCTCGATCCAGAGGGCGGATCCGCCGGCGGGCGGCTGGAAGCGCCATTCGGGCAGGTGCTCGGCCAGGAGGGCGGTGAGATGGTCGAGGCGCCGGCGGAGGACGGCGCCGCGCGCCTCGGCGATCTCCGGGAGGCGGGGCAGCAGCCGGGCGGCGAGCGCCTGGTCGAGGACGGGGCTGCCGAGGTCGGCCAGCGCCTTGTGGCGGGCGAGCCGCTCGATCGTCCCGGCCGGGGCGCGGACCCAGCCGGTGCGCAGCCCGCCCCACACCGACTTGGCGAGCGAGTCCGCGGACAGGATCTCGGCCCCCCGCGGCGCGAACGCGGCGATCGGCGGTGGCCGGGACGCGCCGCCGATGTCGTACGCGTTGTCCTCCAGAACCGGCACGCCGTGCCCGGCGGCGATCTCCGCGACCCTGCGGCGGCGTCCCTCCGACATCAGGGTGCCGGTCGGGTTGTGCACGGTCGGCATGACGTACAGCAGGTCGGGACGGTGTTCGGCGAACGTCCGGGCCAGTTCGTCGACGCGGATGCCGTCGTCGTCGATCGGCACCCCGACCAGCCGCGCGCCCGCCGCACGGAACACGTCGAAACAGCCGGGCCAGCCGGGAGACTCCACAACGACCACCGACCGCCGCCGCAGGTACATCTGCGCGGTCAGCGCGAGAGCCTGGGTGACGCCGGTCGTGACCAGCACGTTCTCGGACGCGGTCGGCAGCCCGGCGGCGGTGAGCCGGACGGCCACGGCCTGCCGCAGCGCGGGCAGCCCGTTGGGGTGGTAGCCAGTGTCCCGCATGAGGGCCGGGAGGTCTTCGGCGAGGAGCGCCGCCAGTTCCGCGCCGAGTTCGGGCACCGCGCCCTCCATCGCGTGGCGCAGCGAGATCACGTCGGCTGGACCGTCCTCCGGCCCCCGCCCACCGCCATGCAACGGACGTGCTCCGCTCGACGGCCCGTCGATCAACCGCTGGATGATCGCCGTGGCCCGCCCACCGGGGACGCGGCCGTCCGCGCCCGGACGGGACGAGCCCGGCTGCCGGACCACCCGGGTTCCGCTGCCGCGCCGGCTGTCGACGATCCCGAGCCCGCGCAGCTCGTCGTACGCGGTCACCACCGTCGCCCGGCTGACGACCAGCGCCTTCGCCAGAGCGCGCTCGGACGGCAGCCGCTCGCCGGGTTCGAGCGACCCGTCGTGCACGGCCCGCTGGAGGGCTTGGGCGAGCTTCCGGTACAGCGGCCCGGCCCCGCTCATCCAGTCGCCCAGGATCTCGGCGAGGTCGGACGGTTCGCGGAGCCGATCGGACGCGACGGGAAAGCGGTCCACCTGCGGTCCGATTGGCCCGGGTTCGCCCGCGTTCATGGCGTCAGGCTAGCCGTAACGCCGCAACGGGCGGCCTCCGATCCAGGGAGCGAAACAGCCATGAACACCCTCCTCGCCTTCGCCGCGGCGTCCATCGCGCTCATCGTGATCCCCGGCCCGAACGGGATTTACATCATGACCCGCAGCGCTGCCCAGGGATACCGCGCGGGCCTCGTCTCCGCCCTCGGCGTCGAGACGGGAACGCTGGCGCACATCGCGTTCGCGGTGCTCGGCGTGTCCGCCCTGATCGCGGCCTCGCCCGTCGCGTTCAACGTGCTGAAGTTCGCGGGCGTCGGCTACCTGCTGTACCTCGCCGTGCGCACCGTCCTGCGGCGTTCCGAGCTGGACCTCGGCGGCGGGGCGAGCCCGCTCCCACTGCGCAAGGTGTTCCGGGACGGCGTGGTGGTCAACGTCCTCAACCCGAAGGTCGCGCTGTTCTTCCTGGCGTTCCTGCCGCAGTTCGTCACCGCCGACGCGGGGACGTCCGGGGCGCGGGCCCAGATGATGGTGCTCGGCGCGGTGTTCTTCGCGCTGGCCCTCGTCCTGGACGCGGGCTACGCCGTCGTGGGCGGCGCGGCCCGGCGCTGGCTGGGACGCCGCTCCGGCTCGACGCACCGCTACGGCTACGCCATCGGCGGCGTCTACCTGACCCTGGCCGCCTACGCCGTCGCCGCCTGACCAGCCCCATCGCCCCCGAAAGGGCCGGGCGAGGTCTCGTCGAAGATCAGCCAGGTGCGGGTCGACCGGACCCCCTCGACCGTGTGGATCCGGGACAGGACGATGTCGCGCAGCGAGGCGTTGTCGGGCGTGCGGACCAGCATGATCAGGTCGACGTCGCCGCCGACGAAGGCCAGATGCTCGATGCCGGGGACCTCCCGGAGCTGGGCCGACACCTTCCGCCAGGAGTTCTGCTCGATGTTGACCAGGACGTAGGCCGCGGTGCCGAGGCCCGCCCGGACGGGGTTCACCCGGGCGGTGAACCCGGTGATCACGTCGTCGGCGATCAGGCGCTCCACCCGCGTGTAGGCGTTGGAGCGGGAGACGTTGACGCGCTCGGCGAGGGCGCGCATGGACAGCCGCCCGTCGGCGACCAGCTCACGGAGGATCGCGCGGTCGAGGTCGTCGAGGGCCGCGGGGGTCCGTCCGGCGGCCGGCGTTCGTCCGGTCAGACCGGGCGGCAGCGGCGTCCCGGAAGACATCTGGTCCATGAAACCTCCCCAGCTGAGGCCAAGTGTCCTGACTTCTGACGGGGTATTGAGACTTCTGTTCCCATCGGTTCATATTTCTAGCATCGATGGAATGCGGAGGTGGAGTCGATGACGGGTCGGACGGAGGCGCTGCTTCCCTCGGCGGAGCCCGTGCGGTTCCTGACCGACAGCGGTGCGGCGGCGCGGAAGCGAACGAACTACGCGGTGCCCGATACGGAGCTGCTGCGCCGGGCGTATCGGGCGATGGTCGTCGGACGGCGGTTCGACGCGCAGGCGACCGCGCTGACCAAGCAGGGACGGCTGGCCGTCTACCCGTCCAGCCACGGGCAGGAGGCGTGCCAGGTCGGGTCCGCGCTCGTCCTGGACGACGGCGACTGGCTCTTCCCCACCTACCGGGAATCGGTCGCGCTGGTGACGCGCGGCATCGACCCGGTCGAGGTCCTCTCCCTGCTCAGGGGCGACTCGCACTGCGGATACGACCCCCAGCGCCATCACACGGCGCCGCAGTGCACCCCGCTCGCGACGCAGGCCGTCCACGCGGCGGGCCTCGCGTACGCGGAACGGCGCAAGGGGACGGGACGCGTCGCGCTCGTCTGCGTCGGCGACGGAGCGACGAGCGAGGGCGATTTCCACGAGGCGCTCAATTTCGCCGCGGTGTTCAAGGCGCCGCTGGTGATTCTGGTCCAGAACAACCAGTACGCCATTTCGGTGCCGCTGGAGCGCCAGACCGCCGCGCCCTCCCTAGCCCACAAGGGAATCGGCTATGGGGTGCGTTCCGAGCGGGTGGACGGAAACGACCCGGTCGCCGTGCTGGCCGTCCTGTCGGCGGCCGTCGAGCACGCCCGGGCCGGGAACGGGCCATTCCTCGTCGAGGCGCACACGTACCGGCTCGAACCCCACACGAACGCCGACGACGCGTCCCGCTACCGGACGGATGCGGAGGCCGAGGAATGGCGGCACCGCGATCCCATCGCCCGGCTGGAGAGCTACCTGCGGCGGCGCGGACACCTCACCGACGCGGACATCACGACGTTCACCGCGGAGGCCGACAAGCTCGCCGAAGACCTCAGGACCCGGATGAACGCCGATCCCCACCTCGCCCCACTGGGCCTGTTCGACCACGTCTACGGCACCCCGACCCCCCAGCTCGACGAGCAGCGCGCACTGCTCAGCGCCGAGCTCCGCACCGAGGGGACGCCGTCATGATCACGATGGCCAAGGCGCTCAACACGGCTCTCCAGGACGCCCTCGACGGCGACGAGCGGGTCCTGGTCTTCGGCGAGGACGTCGGCGCGCTCGGCGGCGTCTTCCGCATCACCGACGGCCTCGCCGCGAAATTCGGCGACGACCGCTGCTTCGACACCCCCCTCGCCGAATCGGGCATCGTCGGATTCGCCGTCGGAATGGCGATGGGAGGATTCCGTCCCGTCGTGGAGATGCAGTTCGACGCGTTCGCCTACCCGGCCTTCGAGCAGATCGCCTCGCACGTCGCCAAGATGCGCAACCGCACCCGTGGACGCGTCGAACTGCCGCTGGTCATCCGCATCCCGTACGCGGGCGGAATCGGCGGCGTCGAGCACCATTGCGATTCCAGCGAGGCGTACTACGCGCACACGCCGGGCCTGAAGGTCGTCACGCCCGCGACCGTGGAAGACGCCTACTCACTGCTCCTGGAAGCGATCGACGACCCCGACCCGGTCGTGTTCCTGGAGCCGAAGAAGCTGTACTGGTCGAAGTCGGACATCGAACGCCTCGACCGCACCGAGCCGTTCGGCCGCGCCGCCGTCCGGCGTCCCGGCGCCGACGCGACGGTCGTCGCGTACGGGCCCGGCGTCCCGGTCGCGCTGGAAGCGGCCGGTGCCGCCGCGGCGGAGGGCTGGGACCTGGAGGTCATCGACCTGCGCACGATCGTCCCGTTCGACGATGCGACCGTGGCCGCGTCCGTCCGCCGGACGGGCCGCTGCGTCGTGGTCGCCGAGGCCGCGGGCTTCGCGGGCGTCGGGGCCGAGATCGCGGCCCGCGTCCAGGAGCGCTGCTTCCACAGCCTGCTGGCGCCGGTGCTGCGCGTGACCGGCTTCGACATCCCGTACCCGCCGCCCATGCTGGAGCAGCACCACCTGCCGGACGTCGACCGCATTCTCGACGCCCTCGACCGCCTGCAGCGCGACGACCGTCCGGACACCCGGTATTTGAACATCGGCGGTGCGGCATGAGCGAAGCGAACCGGGGGGAGTGGGGGGTCGCCCCCTCACAGGAAGCAGGCATGAGCGACACGATCTTCCGGCTGCCCGACCTGGGCGAAGGGCTCACCGAGGCCGAGATCCTGGAATGGAAGGTGTCGGTCGGCGACGTCGTGACGGTCGACCAGGTCGTCGTCGAGGTGGAGACCGCGAAGGCGGCCGTCGACGTCCCCGTCCCGATCGCCGGGACGGTCGCGGAACTGCACGCCAAGGCGGGCACCGTCGTGAACGTAGGTGCCCCTCTCATCTCGGTGAACGCCGAAACAGCACCCGGCACGAACGGAAAGGCGACCGAGACGAACGGAACGGCGGCCGAGCGGTATCGCGAGGAGGAACGGGCGGGTTCGGGCAACGTCCTCGTCGGCTACGGAACGACGACCACCGCGGCCCGCCGTTCCCGACGTCCGGTCCCGACTCCGACGCCCTCGCGCGACGAGGCACCACGCGTCATCTCCCCCGTGGTGCGCCGCCTGGCGAAGGACCACGGCATCGACGTGGCCGCGCTCACCCCGAGCGGCCCGGGAGGCGTCGTCCTGCGCAAGGACGTCGAAGACGCGATCGCCGCCGCAGCGCCCCCGGCGGTGCGTCCACAAGAACCCAAGCGCGACGCGGACGAGGTGCGCATCCCGCTCAAGGGCGTCCGCCGGACGATGGCGGACAGGGTGTCCCGCAGCCGCCGCGAGATCCCGGACGCGACCACCTGGGTCGACGCCGACGCGACCCGCCTGGTCAAGCTCAAGAAGAACGTCCAGCGAGCCGACCCCGGGGCGCGCGTCGGAATGCTGGCCCTGTTCGCGCGGATCTGCGTGGCCGGGCTCAGGCGCTTCCCCGAGCTGAACGCGTACGTGGACGCCGAGCGGCACGAGATCGTCCAGGTGCCGCAGGTCCATCTCGGGTTCGCGGCGCAGACCGATCGGGGTCTCGTGGTGCCGGTCGTCCGCGACGCGCAGCGGCTGACGCTTGCCGAACTCGGCGCGGAGCTCGCGCGGCTGACGGACGAGGCGCGCGAGGGCCGCCTGTCCCCGGACGACCTCACCGGCGGGACGTTCACGCTCAACAACTACGGCGTGTTCGGCGTGGACGGCTCCACCCCGATCATCAACCACCCCGAGGCCGCGATGCTGGGCGTCGGCCGCATCACCGAGAAGCCCTGGGTGTGGAAGGGAAAGGTCCGGCCGCGGCAGGTCACGCAGCTGTCGTTCACCTTCGACCACCGGGTCTGCGACGGCGCGGTGGCCGGCGGTTTCCTGCGTTTCGTCGCCGACTGCACAGAGCACCCCGAAACCCTGGTCACCCACCTCTAGCGAGGCGCCCGACTAGTTGAGGTTATCAACAGGTGAAAACCAGCATCGCCCTCTACTTGCTTTTCTCTGGGTCATGCCCTCGGTTAGGTGTTGACTTTATCAACACCACGTGTCGAAACTGAGTCTCGACATCCCCTCCATTCCTTGACCTTCCCCGTGGGCCCCGTCGCGGCGTGCCTCGTTCGCGCGCAGGACGGCGCACACCGGTGAAAGCCGAGACCAGGGACGAGGAGCTCGCATGGCCCCCGAGATGGACCGTCGCCAGGTGCTGCGCGGAGCCGCGGTCGTGACCGCCGGAACCGCGACCGCGGGAATGCTGCAGGCCACGACCGCGCACGCGGACCCGACCCCGGCGGGCGGCGCAGGACGTGACCGTGCCGCCGACTTGATCATCCACAACGGGCGCGTGCTCGTCCTGGACAGGCGCTTCCGCAAGGCGGAGGCCGTCGCCATCCGGGACGGGCGCGTCCTCGCCGTCGGATCGGACCGCGACGTGCGGCGCCACAAAGGCCCCAGGACGGAGCTTCTCGACGCGGGCGGCGGCACGGTCCTGCCGGGCATCAACGACTCGCACGTCCATCTCGCCTCGCAGGGCCTGAGCGTCCCGCCGTTCAACATCAACGTGGATACGGCGACGATCGAGGAGCTGGTCGCCGTCGTCCGGACGGCGGCGAGCGAGGCGCCGGCCCCGGACTCGTGGATCCGCGGCCGGGGCTGGCAGGAGCTCCGGCTGCCGCGCCCGCCGGTGGCCGCCGACCTCGACCCGGTCTCGGGGGACCATCCGGTGGTGCTCGGCGACTTCTCCGGGCACGCGACGGCCGTGAACTCGATCGTGCTCCGGCTTGCCGGGATCACCCGCGACACCGTCCCGCCGCCCGGCGGCGTCATCGACAAGGACGCCGCCGGCGAGCCAACGGGCGTCCTGCGGGAGAGCGCGGCCGGGCTGGTCAGCCGCATCGTCCCGCCGTTCACCCGCGAGGAGCGCTCGCAGGGCATCGACGCCGGGATCAAGGTCCTGCACGCGATGGGCGTCACCAGCACCACCGAGCCGGGCATCAACCTGGAGACCCTGGCCCTCTACGCGGAGAAGGCACGCTCCGGTGCGCTGCCCCTGCGTCTCACCGCCCTGCTGGGAAGCGGCCGGGGGCCGCAGTCGCTGCGCGACGTCCTGGCCGAGTACGAGCCCCTCCGCGACGTCGACCCCCGGACGCTGCGCGTCGCCGGAGTGAAGGTCTTCGCCGACGGCATCCCCAGGTTCCGGACGGCCTGGATGAACGAGCCCTACCTGAACGGCGCGAACGGCAGCCTCACCATCGACGGCGCGTCCCCGGACGAGCAGCTCGCGAACCTGCACGAGATGATCAAAATGGCCGTGCAGGCCGACCTCCAGATCGGCACGCACGCGTGCGGCGACGCCACCACCGACGCGACGGTCGCCGGGTACATCAAGGCGGGCGGACGGCACTGGCGCCGCGCCGACCTGCGCCACTACGTGATCCACTGCAACTTCCCGTCCGCGCGGACACTGCGGACGATGGCGCGCCACGACATCGGCGCGAACCTGAACGCGGAGATCCTCTACCTCCAGGGACGCGTGCTCGAACCGATCATCGGGCGCGAGCTGACGGAGTACCAGTGGCCCTACCGCAGCGCGCTGCAGGCGGGCGTGCAGGTGACGTCCGGGTCGGACGCGCCCGTGGTGCCGCCCCACTGGCTGCGCGGCGTGATGACGGCCATGCTCCGCGAGGGCGCGAACGGCGGCGTCGCGGGCACGGCGGAACGGATCGGGCTGGCGGACGCGCTCGCCACCTACACCCGCCTCGGCGCATGGCAAGACCATGCGGAGCACTGGAAAGGCACCCTCGAACACGGAAACGTCGCCGACATCTGCATCGTCGACGGCGACATGGTCGGCCGCGACCCGCACGGCTTCGACGACCTCCACGTGACCACGACGCTGGTCGGCGGCCGCGTCGTCTACGAGCGCCCGGACGCCGCCGCCCGTCCCGCCGCCGCAACCGCGGCCGCAGCGCCCGCCGCGTTCCTTCGCAGCGGCGGATCCACCTCGCACAACTGCGCGGACGGTGACAAGTGCTGCTGCCAACTCTCAGACGAGATCCTCGGATAATCGGCTAAGAGGGTGTCTCATGTGGAAGGTTTGGCGAGCTTCTTATAGCAGCTGATGGCGGCTGCGAGGGTGAGGAAGGCGGTGAACAGATGGCCGTGGCGTTCGTAGCGGATGGTCAGCCGCCGGTAGC
>NZ_VCKW01000302.1 GCF_005889715.1 Actinomadura soli | reverse complement strand
AGGAGGTGTCTGAGGGTCTCGTGGGCTCGGAGATGTGTAAAAGAGACAGCCTCGGGGGGGCTCGGGGGGGGCGGAACGCCGCGGGGCGGGCGCGGCGCCGCAGGTGGGGCGGGGTGCGGGCGACGTTCCAGGTGGCGGAGCGCAACCTCTATTCACCTATTCCGATTGATTTAGTAGGTTATGGGCGTGACCAGGAGCGACTTCACCGCCGGGGCCCTGCCGCTGGCCGACGCCCGGCGGCTGCGGGCCGACCGCGCCCGGCAGGTGGCGGACGTGCTGCGCCGCCAGGTGCTCTACGGCGAGTTCCGCAGCGGCGCGCTGCCCTCCGAGGCCGAGCTCGTCCGGGAGTTCGGCACGTCCCGCAACACCGTCCGGGAGGCGCTGGACCTGCTGCGCGCCGAGGGCCTCGTCGAGCGCTGCCCCGGCGTCGGCACCCTCGCCGTCGCCGAGAAGTACCCGCACGGTCTCGAACGGCTCCTCGGGCTCGCCGAGACGCTGCGCGAGCACGGCGAGGTCGCCAACGAGGTCCGCACCACCGGGCTGATCACGCCGTCCCGCGAGATCTCGGCCCGGCTGCGGCGGCCACCGGGGGAGCCCGTCGTCTACATCGAGCGGATCCGGCGGCTGAACGGGCTGCCGCTCTCCCTCGACCTCACCTACATCGCCCGCGACCTGGGGGAGCCGCTGCTCGCCGAGGACCTCGCCCGCAACGACATCTTCGTCCTGCTCGAACGGATCGCGGGGCAGCCGCTCGGGCTCGCCGAGGTCACGCTCGAGGCCGTCAACGCCGACCCGCACTCGGCCGCGACCCTGGACGCCCCGCGCGACGCCGCCCTGCTGATGCTCGAACGCCTCACCCATCTCGCCGACGGCCGCCCGGTGGACCTTGAGTTCATCCGGTTCCGCGGCGACCGCATCGCGATGAGCGGCACCCTCCGCCGCACCCACCCCTGACTGCTGCGCCTGCCCCTTTCGTGTGCCTCCCCCCTTACAGGAGAACTCATGTCCCTTGTGGAGCACCGCGCCGACGTCCCTGTGACGGTGGACGAGGCCCTCTGTATCGACGGCTGCACGCTGTGCATCGACGTCTGCCCGCTGGACGCGCTCGCCGTCCACCCCGAGACCGGCAAGGCCTACATGCACGTCGACGAGTGCTGGTACTGCGGCCCGTGCGCCGACCGCTGTCCGACCGGAGCCGTGACCGTGAACATGCCGTACCTCCTGCGCTGAAGGACGCCACCATGAGAAGGATTCTTGCTTTCGGTCTCGTACCGCTGCTCGCCGGCTGCACCGTCGCCGGGAACGCCTCCTCCGGCGGCGGGTCCGGCCAGATCGTCGTGGGCTACCAGTCGAAGACCATCAACACCGTCACCGCCGGGACGCTCCTGCGCTCGCTCGGCTTCTTCGAGAAGCGCCTGAAGGAGCTGGACGGCAAGCACTCCGTCGTCTGGCGCGACTACGACACGGGCGCGCCGATCACCGCGCAGATGCTCGCCGGGAAGATCGACATCGGCTCGATGGGCGACTACCCGCTGCTGATCAACGGCTCGCGCGCGCAGGCGCAGGGCGGCGACGCCGAGACCCAGTGGGTGTCGGTGACCGGCTACAACCTGCGCGGATCCCTGAACAGCGTGGTCGTCGCGCCCGGCTCGAAGGCGAAGACGCTGCGCGATCTGAAGGGCGAGACCGTGTCGGCGAGCGTCGGGTCCGCCGGGCACGGGACGTTCGTCCAGGCGGCGCGCAAGTACGGGCTCGACCCGGCGAAGGACGTGAAGGTCGAGAACCAGCAGCCGACCGTCGGCGCGTCCGCCCTCCAGGCGGGTGCCGCCGCCGCCTTCGCGCAGTTCGTCGCCTGGCCCGGCCTGCTGGTGAACAAGGGCCAGGCCAAGCTGCTCTACGACGGCGGTGACCTGAACGTGCCGACCTTCCACGGCGTGGTCGTCCGCAAGCAGTACGCCGAGGAGAAGACCGAGATCCTCCAGGCGTTCCTCCGCGCGCAGATAGACGCGACCAACTATCTGCACGCGCACCCGCTGGAGGCTGCGGAGTCGGTGGCGTCGACGACTGGCCTGCCTGTGGAGACCGTGTACCTCTACAACGGCGCGGGCGGCGTCGCCACGTTCGACCCGACCATCAAGAAGGAGTTGCGGGCCGCGTTCGTCCAGGACGTGCCGTTCCTCAAGTCGATCGGCGTCATCCAGACGCCGCTGAAGGTGGACCCCTTCGTCAACGACGCCTACATAAGGAAGGCGGTCGGCGCGTCCTACGACCAGCAGGCCGCTTCCACGGTGAACCCTGCCGCCATCACCGGGACCGACGCCATCTGCAACAAGAAGGTGGACGATCCCAAGACCGCGGGCGAGGTGTGGGTCAAGGGCGAGCCCAAAACGCGTCCTGTCGCCGACGCTGTCTGCCTTCTGAAGAATGTGCGCGCGCTGCAGGGAGAAGGCAAGCAGATCAGGGCCGCGTACATCCCGGACACCGCCGCCGGCACCCGGTGGTTCGCCGACAAGGACATCTGGGTCGAGGACCCGTCCGCGAAGGCCGCGGAAAGGTTCAAGCCGTTCGCGACCCCGGAGGGCGCGCAGAAGTACGTCTCCGCCCACTCCGGCGCGAAGGTCGTCCCGTACGGCGAGGCGGTGCGGCGCGCATGAACGGTCTGCACCGCTGGCCCGTCAGGGTGGCGTCGCTGCTGGCGGCCGTGGCGGTCTGGCATCTGGCGACGGCCGCCGACCTGCGGCTCTGGGTGCGGTTCGACCGGTTCCCCGGCCCGGTCGAGGTCGTCCGCGAGTTCGGCCGCCAGGTCGAGCAGGGGCAGTTCTGGCAGGACGTCGCGCAGAGTCTCGTCCGGATCCTCTCCGGCTTCGCTCTCGCCGCCGTCCTGGGCGTCGCGCTCGGCGTCGCCACCGCCCGCTCCCGGTGGGCGGGGGACCTGCTGCAGCCGCTGTTCGAGGTGGCCCGCCCGATCCCCGCGATCGCGCTGGTGCCGGTCGCGATCCTGCTGTTCCCGGCGAACGAGCAGGGAATCGTGTTCATCACGTTCGCGGCGGCGTTCTTCCCCGTCCTGGTCAGCACCCGGCATGCCGTGAAGGCGCTCCCGGTCGTCTGGGAGGACGCGGTCCGCACGCTGGGCGGCGGGCGGTGGCGCGTCCTGGTCCGCGTCGTCCTGCCGGGGGTGCTGCCCGGCGTGTTCGGCGGCCTGTCCATCGGCATGGGCGTGGCGTGGATCTGCGTCATCTCCGCCGAGATGATCTCCGGCGACTTCGGCGTCGGCTACCGGACCTGGCAGGCGTACACGATCGTCGACTACCCCGGCGTGCTCGTCGGGATGGCCACCATCGGGCTGCTCGGCTGGCTCACCTCCGCGTCCGTGGAGCTGGCCGGACGCCGCCTCACCCGGTGGCTGCCAAGGGAGGAGCGGTCATGAGCGGCGAAGCGCAACGGCGGGTGTGGGGGGTCGACCCCCCACAGGGAGCAGGGCGGGGCCTCTCGCTGCGGGCCGAGCGGGTGACGCTCGGGTACGGCGGGCGGGCGGTCGTCCGCGGGCTCGACCTGGACGTGGCGGCGGGCGAGATCCTCGTCGTCGTCGGGCCGTCCGGGTGCGGGAAGTCCACGCTGCTGCGCGCGTTCGCCGGGCTCCTCCCGGCCGTGTCGGGGCGCGTCCTCGCGGACGGCGAGCCGGTCGGGGGCGCGTCCGCCGACCGGGCGCTGATGTTCCAGGACGACGCGCTCCTGCCGTGGCGGACCGCCCGCCGCAACGTGGAGCTGGCCCTGGCGCTGCGGGGCGTCCCGCGCCGGGAGCGCCGCGCGGCGGCGGAGCGCTGGCTCGGGCGGGTGGGGCTCGGCGACGACGCCGGGCGGCTTCCGCGCGAGCTGTCGGGCGGGATGCGGCAGCGCGTCCAGCTCGCCCGGACGCTCGCCGCCGGGCCCCGGGCGATCCTCATGGACGAGCCCTTCGGCGCCCTGGACGCGCAGACGCGCGCGTCCATGCAGCGGCTCCTCCTGGACGTTCTGGCCGACGCGCCCGCGACGGTCGTGTTCGTCACCCACGACGTCGACGAGGCGCTGCTGCTCGGCCACCGCGTCGTCGTGCTCGGCCCGGCCGGTGTCGCCGCCGAGTTCGCCGTCCCCGCGTCCCGCGACGCCGTGCTCGCCGCGCTCGGGGCCGGCGACCAGCTGAAGGAGGCCGTCTGATGGAGATCCCGTCCGCGGCGGATCGCCGCGAGCTGAGCTGCGACGTCCTGGTGATCGGGGGCGGCACCGCCGGGACGATGGCCGCCATCACCGCCGCCGAGCACGGGGCGTCCGTGCTGCTGCTGGAGAAGGCGCACGTCCGGCACTCGGGCGCGCTCGCCATGGGCATGGACGGCGTCAACAACGCGGTCATCCCGGGCAAGGCCACGCCCGAGGACTACGTCGCCGAGATCACCCGCGCCAATGACGGCATCGTGAACCAGAGGACCGTCCACCAGACGGCCACGCGCGGCTTCGCCATGGTGAAGCGGCTCGAACGGTACGGCGTGAAGTTCGAGAAGGACGAGCACGGCGAATACGCGGTCCGCAGGGTTCACCGGTCGGGTTCGTACGTCCTGCCCATGCCGGAGGGCAAGGACGTCAAGAAAGTGCTCTACCGGGTGCTGAGGCAGCGCTCCATCCGGGAGAAGGTGCAGATAGAGAACCGCGTCATGCCGGTGCGCGTCCTGACGTCGGACGGACGAGCCGTAGGGGCCGTGGGCTTCGACACCCGCAGCGGTGAGTTCGTCACCGTCTCGGCCGGGGCGGTGATCCTGGCGACGGGTGCGTCCGGCCGTCTCGGACTGCCCGCGTCCGGCTACCTGTACGGGACGTACGAGAACCCCACCAACGCGGGCGACGGCCACGCCATGGCCTACCACGCGGGCGCCGAGCTCAGCGGCATCGAGTGCTTCCAGATCAACCCGCTCATCAAGGACTACAACGGGCCCGCGTGCGCCTACGTCGCCAACCCGTTCGGCGGCTACCAGGTCAACGCCGACGGGACGCGGTTCGTCGACTGCGACTACTGGTCGGGCCAGATGATGGCGGAGGTCAAGCAGGAGATCGACTCCGCGCGCGGCCCCATCTACCTGAAGCTCACCCACCTGCCGGACGAGACCCTGACCGCGCTCGAAGGCATCCTGCACACCACCGAGCGGCCGACGCGCGGCACGTTCCACGCGGGACGCGGCCACGACTACCGCACCCACGACGTGGAGATGCACATCTCCGAGATCGGGCTGTGCGGCGGGCACTCCGCGTCCGGCGTGTGGGTGGACGAGCACGCCCGCACGACCGTGCCCGGCCTGTACGCGGCGGGCGACCTGGCCTGCGTCCCGCACAACTACATGATCGGCGCGTTCGTCTTCGGGGATCTGGCGGGCGCGCACGCGTCCGCCCACCTCGGCCCCCGAGCGGGCTCCCGCGCGGCGCTCCCGGAGGATCAGATCCGGGCGGCGCACGAGCTGATCTACCGCCCGCTGCGCAACCCGGACGGGCCGCCGCAGCCGCAGGTCGAGTACAAGCTCCGCCGGTTCGTCAACGACTACGTCGCGCCGCCCAAGACGCGGGCGAAGCTCGACATCGCCGTCGAGTCGTTCGCCCGCATGGAGGCGGAGATCGCGGGCATGGGCGCGCGGACCCCGCACGAGCTGATGCGCTGCGCGGAGGTCACGTTCATCCGCGACTGCGCGGAGATGGCCGCGCGCTCGTCCCTGACCCGCACCGAGAGCCGCTGGGGCCTCTACCACGACCGCGCCGACCTGCCCGAACGCGACGACGCCGCGTGGATGTACCACCTCAACCTGCGGCGCCGGGACGACGGCGCGATGGAGTTCGTGAAACGTCCGGTCGCGCCGTACCTGGTGCCGGTCGAGGAGTTCACCGTGCCAGGGCCCGGGGCCGGGCCGGTCGTGCTGACCCCGGCGCCCGCCATGTCGTTCGCCGCCGTGCCCGCGTCTCCCGCCGGCGCGGCGCGTCCGGCGATGGCGATCGGGCGGTCGCCGCGGCTGCTCGAACTCCAGGAGCTGGCCGAGACCGGGCCGGGCGTCGGCGCCATCGCCCCGTACCTCGCCGACCCCGACCCGAAGGTGCGGCGCGCGGCCGTCGCGACGCTCACCGAGGTCGCGCCGGACGGCGTCGCCGGCGCCCTGGCGAGCGCGCTCGCCGACGCGCACGGCTCCGTCCGGCGCGCCGCCGCGACCGCGCTCCGCGAGCTGGTCGAGGTGCTTCCCGCGACGCCCCCCGTGCGGGAGGAACTCACGCCCGCCCTCCGGAGCGAGGACGCGATCGTCCGCGCCGCCGTCCTGGACGTGCTCCGGGCTCTCCGGCTGGGCTCCCAGGCCGTGTTCGAGGACGCGCTCCGCGACGCCGACCACCGCGTCCGGCTCCAGGCCGTCCGGGGACTGGTGGCCCACGACGCCGCGGACGAGGTCGCACGAGCGGCGGACGACGCGTCCCGCGAGGTCAGGATGGCGGTGGCGCACGGCCTCGGGACGATCGGCGACCCGGCGGCGGCCGGGGCTCTCGGCGGCCTCATCGGCGCCGCGGACGACCTGGTCAGGGCGGCGGCCTTCGAGGCCCTGGCGGGGATCGGCTGCCCGCATCCGCTGGACCTCACCGCCGTCGGCGCCCTGCACGACCCGGCCTGGCAGGTCCGGACGGGCGCCGTGCGGGGGCTCGCCGCCGCGTCCGCCGACGTCGCGTCCGACCCGCTCGTCAAGGCCCTGGACGACCCCCACCTGGACGTCCGCAAGGCCGCCGTGATCTCGCTGACCGCCTTCCGGGACGTCGCGGCCGTGCGGGACGCCCTGAGCAGGGCCCAGGACGACCCGGACGCCGACGTCCGCGCCTACGCCCGCCACGCCCTCAGCGAAGCGCCGTGAGGGCGATCAGCGCGGCCGTCGTGGCGGTCTCGACGAGAGCGCCGAACACGTCGCCGGTCACGCCGCCCAGCCGCCGCACGGCGTGGCGGAGCAGCAGGAGCGCGGCGGCCAGCGCGACGATCACGGCCGCCACGGCGTGCAGGGCGCCGCCGAAGCCTCCGGTGCCCGCCCCGGCCGCCGCGACCGCCACCAGGACGACGGCCGTGACCACCAGCGCCGCGCGGGCCGGTACAGCGCCCGCGACCAGCGCGCCGAGACCGTCCGGGCGCGCGGCCGGGACGCCGGCGCGGCAGGCCCACGGCAGGGCGAGGCGGCCGGCGACCGCCGCGACGATCACCGCGACGGCCGGGTCCGGGGCCGTGGCCAGGGCGGAGACCTGGATCAGCAGGGTCAGCATCAGGGCGACGACGCCGAACGGCCCGATGTCGGACCGCTTCATGATCGTCAGCGCCTCGGCGGCGGGGCGGCCGCTGCCCAGGCCGTCCGCGAGGTCCGCGAGGCCGTCCAGGTGCAGCGCCCGGGTGATCGCCGCCATGGTCGCGACGGCGAGGGCCGCCGCGACCAGGCCGTCCAGGCCGAGCAGATCGCCCGCCAGCAGGGCGAGCGCCGCGCCGCCGCCCACGATCAGCCCGACGGAAGGCGCCAGCAGCATCGCCGCCCGCGCCGTGCCCCGATCCACCCGCTCCGATCCCACCGGGACGACGGTCAGCAGCGTGACCGCCAGCCGCAGCCCGGCGATCATCCGAGCTCCAGGACGCGTCCCGCGACGACCAGCGCCGCCTCCTCCGACTCGGCCGCGAGCCGCTGGTTGAGGCCGCCCAGCACGTCGCGGAACGCCCGGCCGGACGCGGTCGCCGGGACGAGCGCCAGACCGACCTCGTCGCTCACCGCGACCACCCGCGCCTCCGTACCGCGCCACGCCGAGACGAGGTCGTCCAGGTGCGGCTGTGCGAGGGAGGGGTCGTCCCATGCGGCGGCTTCGTCCATCACTGCGGCGAGCCACGTGCCGATGCCGTCCACGAGGACCGCGCCTGTCTCGCGCTTCAGGACGCCTACGAGATCGGTCGTCTCGACGGTCCGCCACCATGCAGGACGGCGAAGCCGATGGGCGGTGACGCGTTCCGTCCATCCCGGGTCGTCGTCACGCACCGGCCCGGTCGCGACGTAGAGAACGTCCGGGCAGGCGGCCAGGCGGAGTTCCGCCTCGGCCGACTTGCCCGACCGCGCCCCACCGAGCAACAGGGTCCGGTGCGGGCCGTGATGGGGGCGATTCCAGAACGCCATGCGCCGCTCAAGCTCGCCCGGTGATGGAACGCGGTGGTCGACGTGGATCGCCACGACCTCCGTCCTGGCCGACACCGCCCCGACATGGCGCAGATACCCCAGATGCTCTGGGGAACCGGCCAGGTCCAGCAGGACGGCGTCGTACTCCACCCCGCCCACCGGCTCCGGCCTCGTCCCCGGACCGGACGCGACCAGCGCCCGTCCTCCGCGAGCGCCGCGCACGTCGAAACCGCCGGGGACGTCCGTCCGGGAGCAGTCCTCCAGCGGCACGCCGTCGATGAGGGCGCCCACCGGCTCATGCCGGACCCCGGCGGCGCGCAGCCGGTTGCAGGACGCGCACCGGCACCCCGCTACGGGCCAGCCGTCCGGAGCGGCGATGCCGCGAAGCTCGATGTCCATCTCGACCCGAACTCTACGGTTACGCTCGCCTGGAAGGATCACGACGTCCCGTCAGGAGGTCCAGGTGGGCTACCCCCCGAACACGCCGTGGCAGGGCGGACCGGGCCAGGGCGCGCGTCCGCCCCACGGTGCGCAGCCGCCCTACGGCCCGCCGCCGGTCCCGCCGAGCGGCCCGCCGCCCGGTGGTCCCGGCTGGCAGCCCGGCCCGCCCGGCCCGTTCGGACCGCCGCCTCCCGGACGCAAGGGCGGGGGCGGCCTGGCGATCGTCCTGATCGGCGGCGGTCTCGTCCTCGTACTGGCCTTGGTCGCGGTCGTCTTCCTGGTCGTCCAGCGCGACGAGGGCGCGGACGAGG
>NZ_VCKW01000301.1 GCF_005889715.1 Actinomadura soli | reverse complement strand
CCCCTACCCGCCAGCCGATCAGTGGCCGGTGCTGCAACCACCCGACTGCCCCACCTGCCAGACCCCCCACCGAGGTCGTGTTCATCGGCCCCGCCGACCGCCTGGACGGCGGCCAGATCAACACCTGGCACTGCCACGCCTGCCGCACCGACTGGGCCATCCCCATCACCCACTGGCCCGTCACCAGCGGCCCCAACTGCCCGTACTGCCTCACCGAGGGCACCTGCTGGGCCGCCCTGGACCCCGACCGGCACGGTGACCTGTGGACCTGCCACAACGGCCACGAATTCGTCCTCACCCCCGAAGGGATCGTCATCACCCCCGGCAACGAGGACCTGTCGGACTGGGCGCCGGTGTGGCCGCGCTCCAAGCGTGACCGGCAGGACGGCGATGCTGCATGAGCGCCGGTCTGCGTGTGCTGAGCCTGGGCGCCGGTGTGCAGTCCACCACGCTGCTACTGCTGGCCGCCGAGGGCCGCTTGCCCACTCTGGACGCTGCGATCTTCGCTGACACCGGGTGGGAACCCCGCGTGGTGTACGAGCACCTCGACCGCCTGGAACGCGAGGTTGCCCAACCCGCGGGCATCCCAGTGCTGCGCGTCCGCGCCGGTACCGGCACCGGCCGCGTGACCGGCAACCTACGTGCCGACTCGCTCAACCCTGGCGCGTTCGTGCGGATGCCGGTGTTCGTCGCCGACCGGACCGGCGCCGGTACCGCGATGGTGCGCCGCCAGTGCACCGAGGAATACAAGGTCAAACCGATCAAAGCCGCCGTGCGGGAGCTGCTGGGCTACCCGCACCCGCGGCCCGTGCCGCGCGGGCTGGCCGCACAGCAGTGGATCGGAATCTCTCGCGATGAGTTCCACCGCGCCAAAGACGCCACCGTGGGCTACCTGCGCAACGCCTTCCCGTTGCTGGATCTGGACGGCGCCGCCGACGGTCGGCAGGGGTGGACCCGCAACGACTGCCTCCGCTACCTGCGCGCGTCCGGCTGGGCAGCCACCCCCAAGAGTGCCTGCATCGGGTGTCCGTTCCACGGCAACCGGCAGTGGCGGGCGCTGCGCGACACCTGCGCATGCGGGCACCACCGCGACGACCACCGACCCGCCAGCGCCAACCGCGCGGCGGGGTGCGATCACCACTAGACCGGCGACCGCTGCCCGTGCAGCGGGTTCCACGCCCCGGAATGGGATGACGCGGTCGCGTTCGACCACGCCCTACGCCGGCAACGGCTGCGCGGCATCAAGGAAGCCCCCTACCTGCACCGCAGCCGAAAGCCCCTCGACCTGGCCCCCATCGACAAAGTCACCCGCAGCGAGTGGACCGACCGGCAAACCGACCTGTTCGACAGCCACGCCGACGACCACGCCGACGACGCCGAGAACGGCACCCCGGACGGCTGCTCGCCCTGGTCCTGCCGCGGTGACCAGACCACCGGAGGCGATGCCGCATGACCCGTCCACCCAGCTCCGTCAACGCCGCTGACTTCATCCGGGCGTGGAACCGTGCCGCGATCGAACGCAATGGCGGTGTCGTCATCACCCCGCGCGGCGTGATCTCGGCTGAGACCGCCGAACAGATCCGGCTTGCCGAGGGCGCGGGACGGCCGGTCACCTACGTCACACGCCGCCACGTCCGGCGCCTCACCGTGCACCCCGCCGGGAGCAGGGAGGTCGCGTGACCGCTGTGACCGTGCTGGAAGGGTTCGCCGGCGCCGGTGGCCTGTCCGAGGGCGCCCGCATGATCGGCCTGGCCCCCACCCTCGGCTTTGAGGTCAACGCCGACGCCTGTCGCACCGCCGACGCCGCCGGGCACCGCCGCGTGCGAGCCGACGTGCGTGCCCTGGACCCGGCGAGCTTCGCCGGCGTCGAGGGCTGGATTTCCGGACCGCCCTGCCCCACCTACGCCGCCAGTGGTAAACGCACCGGCCGCACCGACTACGCCACCGTCCTGGCCGCCGTTGAGCGCCTGGCCGACTGCATGGACCCGCGCCTCACTCTCGACACCGTCGCCGACGAGGTTGCCGACCCGCGCACGGTGCTGGTGCTGGAAACCCTCGCCGTCGCCCTGACGGCGCCGCACCTGCGGTGGATGGTGGCCGAACAGGTGCCCGCCGTCGCCGGCATCTGGCAGGAGTTCGCCGCCGAGATGGCTGCGATGCATCGGTGGGACACCTGCACGGTGCTGACGCTGCGCGCCGATGACTTCGGCGCGGCCACCCGCCGCACCCGCGTGTTCCTGATCGCCACCCGGCAGTACGCGCCGGACCTGTCCGGGCTGCCCTATCGGGCGCGGTGGGACGGCGACAGGTTCGGGCCCGGCCCCATCCAGCACCCGCCCAACCCGGTCAGCCCCTTCCCGGCCACCTCGATGGCCGCGGCGCTGGGCTGGCCGTCCGGCGTGCGGGTCAACACCCGCGGCAACCGCCGCACGCCAGGCGGCAACGAGTTCAGCGCGGACCGGCCCGCGCTGTCGCTGACCGGCAACGGCGCCCGCACCTGGTACCGCACCGACCTCGGCCCGACCGTCGGGCGCCTCACCGACCGGCAGGCCGGGCTCTTGCAGACCTTCCCGCCCGGCTACCCGTGGCAGGGGTCACGGTCGTCCCGGTTCCAGCGGATCGCCGACGCAGTACCGCCGGTGATGGCCGCTGCCGTTCTTGGCGCCGCCACCGGACGCCCCTGGCACGACGCGGTCTGGAATCGGCTCGCCGAGATCTACGGGACCGCCCGGCCGGACATCGCCCGCAACCGCGTGTGCACCGACCGCCCGGCAACGCCGCAACTTGACCTGTTCACCCTGCCGACGCCGCACGAAGGGACAGCAGCATGATCGGCCGCCGCGCGGTTCGCGTCGGACTCCGGGACCGGCCACTGATGAACGGACAGGCCACTCCTCCGATGTTCTGGACGGGCGTTCCTGCCCCGGCATGGATCTTCGGGACCCGCCGGACGGAGCCCTACGCGATCGACTGGCCCGCGTTCCCGTCGTTCACCACGATGGGCCAGGTCCGGAACCTGCGGCCTGCGCTGACCGACGTCGCGATGGACTCGGGCGGGTTCACGCTGGTGTCCAAGTACGGGCAGTGGCCGGTCACCCCTGCGCAGTACGTGACGTTCCTCCGCCGGTACACCGCCGAATCAGGCCGTCTCATCTGGGCTTCTCCGCAGGACTGGATGTGCGAGCCCGAGATCATCACTGGCGGGCGGCGCGGTCCTGAGGTCTACGCCGGAACTGGACTGTCGGTGCCCGAACACCAGCGGCTCACTGTCGAGAACTACCTCACCCTGCGGACCCTCGCACCGGAATTGCCGATCATCCCCGTCGTCCAGGGATGGGAGGTCCACGAATACGAGCGCTGCGTCGAGTTGTACGACGCTCGCGGCATTGACCTGCGCACCGAGCCTCTGGTGGGCGTCGGGTCAGTCTGCCGCCGCGCGGACACCCCGACCGGCGCGGCGATCTTCGCGACGCTGGCCAGGGCGGGTCTGCGGATGCACGGATTCGGCGTCCACACCCGCGCCATCCTGCGCATCCTGCGAGCCCTGGCCGAGATCGGCCGCAAAGACGCGCTGATCAGTACCGACAGCATGGCGTGGTCCGCTCTCGCGCGGCGTCGCAACCTCCGCCTGCCCGGCTGTCACCACGGCGTGACCGGCGACGGCAACTGCGCGAACTGCCCAGTGTGGGCGGGTCTGTGGCGCGGCGATCTCCTGACCGACATCGACCGGTGGTACCGGGACCTGACCACCGGGCCGCTACAGCTCGCGATGGGCGGCGCGGCATAACCCGCGCCGCTGCCGATCTCACCCGAGGGGAGCCCAGCGTGACCAACCTTCAACCACCGCCCCCCGGCCAGCTGGTGCGCTACGCGCTGGCGTGCGCCGCCCGCGGCTGGCACGTCTTCCCCGTTGCCCCCGGCGACAAGGAACCACCCCGTGGAATGCCGTGGAAGCGCACGGCCACCACTGACCCCGATGCCATTCGGGAGATGTGGGCGCGGCGCCCCTACAACATCGGGATCGCCTGCGGACCGTCCCGCCTGCTGGTGATCGATCTCGACATGCCCAAGCCCGGCGAGCACCCGCCAGACAGGTGGGCGGTGCCCGGCGTCAACGACGGGTCCGATGTGTTCGCGATGGTGTGCGAACAGGCCGGTCAGTCGATGCCGCTGGAGACCTTTCAGGTACGGACCAGGCGCGGCGGGTTCCACCTGTACTTCCTCGCCCCGGACGGGATCCGGCTGACCAACACCTCCGACGACCGAGGGAACGGGCTGGGATGGAAGGTCGACACCCGCGGCGACGGCGGATACGTCGTCGGCCCCGGATCCTTTGTCGACCTGCCGGACGGCACCGGCACCTATCAGCCGATCCACACCCCGGCCCCGGCGCCGCTGCCCGGCTGGCTGGCCGAACAGCTCCGCCCCGCGCCCCTGCCACCGCAACGCCCCGTCACGGTCGAACTGGACCCCAGGCGCCGCGGCGCCTACCTGCACAAGGCGGTCACGGCCAGCCTGGACGCCGTCGCCGCCGCGCCCGAGGGCCACCGCAACGCGACCCTCTACGGCGCCGCCGTCGCCCTCGGCCAACTCGTGGCCGGGGGCGTCCTTGACCCCGATGACACCGAGCAACTGCTGACCGCTGCCGCCGTGCGCACCGGGCTGGCCGAACGGCCCGCCCGCCGGACCATCCGGTCCGGTTTCCGCGCCGGCACCCAACGCCCGAGGAGCGTGCCCGCATGACCCAGGAGGATGGACCACTCACCGACCGCCCGAGCCTGCACGTCGGCTCCGGCCCCGAAACCATCCGCGTCCTCAAGAAAGAACTCGCCAGCGGGACGCTGCCCGACACCTATGTCTCCGCCGGGTCCCTGGTGCACATGGAAACCGTCTCCGGCGGCCAGACGTCCCCGGCCGCCGACGAAGACTCGCCGCTGCCGGTCACCGCCAGCCCGATCACCCCGGCCACCCTCGCGGGCCTGTTGGCCGAACACGCCTACGTCTTCCGGCTCCGGTCCCGCAAGACCAGCAACGGCGACACCGAGACCTACGAGGAGGAAGTCACCCCGCCCCGCGACATCCTGGCCTCCGTCCTGGCCGGTAAGACCTGGCCCGACCTGGCGCCGCTGCGCGGCGTGATCGGCGCCCCGGTGCTCCGCCGCGACGGCACCCTGCTGCAACGCCCCGGCTACGACCCCGCCACCGGCCTGTACCTGGCCTCCAAAGTCGCGCTACCGCCCGTCCCGGACCGGCCCACCGCCGAACAGGTCAACGAGGCCCGCGACTTCGTGCTGAACCGGTTCCTGCGCGACTTCCCCTGGTCCAGCCCGGCCGACCGGGCGAACTACCTCGCGCTGCTGGTCACCCCGATCTTGCGGCACTTCACCCGGTCGCTGACGCCGTTCGCGTTGATCGATGCGACCATGCCCGCCTCCGGCAAGTCCATCCTGACCGGCGGTCCCGGCATGCTCTACGGGCAGCGCGTCATCCCGTGGGCCTACACCGAAGAGGAACTCCGCAAGTCCATCACCGCGGTGCTGGCCGAACAGGTCGGCGTGGTGGTGTGGGACAACCTCGCCGAGGGCACCGTCATCGACTCGGCCACCCTGGCGCTGCTGGTAACCGCCGGAGTCTGGTCGGATCGCCAGCTGGGCGCCTCCCGCAACATCGCCACCGTCAACGACCGGCTGTGGATGGCCACCGGCAACAACCTCCAAGTCGGCGGGGACATGGCCTCCCGCACCGTGCGGGTGCACCTGGACCCCAACATGCCCCGCCCCGAGCAACGCGACCAGTCCCGGTTCGGGATCCCGCACCTGGACCAGTGGATCACCACCCCGGCCAATCAGCTCACCGTGCTGTGGCACCTGCTGGTGCTGGTCCTGGACTGGACGGGCAACGGGGCACCGCGCGCCGACACGGTCTCGATGCGGCAGTTCACCCCGTGGGCGCAAGCCCTCGGCGGGTTCCTGGCCCACCACGGCATCGAGGGGTTCCTGGCCAACGCCGCCGACGTGCGCGGCATCGATGAGGACGAAACCCGCTGGCACGCGTTCATGGCCTGCTGGCACAGCCTGCACGGCTCGCGACGCCTGACCGCCGCCGAACTGCGCAACTCCGGCGAACCCGACCGGATCGGGCTGGACGAAGACGACCGGTGGGAAGGGCAATTCATCACCACCCACACCGGCCGCCTGCCCAACACCTTGTCCCTGGGCCGCCTGCTCACCGGCCAGACCGGACGGTGGCGCGGCGACTACGTCATCCGCTCCGGCAAACACGAGCGCGGCGACCGCTCCGTGTTCTGGGTCGAACACCACGACGGAGAGTCCCATGCGTGACCGGTCCCGGAACCCGCTGAAACATCTCCGCAACTCCGCAACTCCGCAACTCCGCACACTCGCCGCCTACCAGCACAAACACCTGCGGAGATAGCCGAGATCGATGGTCGTCCATCTCCGCAACTCCGCACCCACTGCGGAGATGGACCCCCGATTGCGGAGATAAGCCGAGCCCCACCACTTCCATCTCCGCACGCATTATCGCAGGTCACAGCCACAACTGCGGAGATGCGGAGATGCGGAGATGTTTCAGCCCCTCCTACACAGCGCAACGGCCGCACCCACCTCCCGGGGGCGGCCGTTCATCGTTCACCCACGTTCAGATGGCCCCGGCGGACACACGACCAAGCACACCCGCCGGGGCGCCACCTCTGCAAGGAGGCAGCACCACCATGCCCACGTCCGGCCCCGAGTTGCGCGCAGTTCAGCAGAACGGTGACGAGTTCAGGATCCACACCAAAGAAGAAGCCGCCGAGATCTTGCGCGTCAAGGTGAGTTGGCTGGAACGGCGCGCCGCGGCCCGCCAGATTCCGTTCACCATGCTTGGCGGCGCCTACCGGTTCACCGACGCCCACCTTGCCGAAATCGTGCGCCTGAACGAGCAAGGGGCACTGTCGTCGCCGGCCACACCCGTCGCCGCCCGCCGCCCGCGGCGGCGCGTGCAAAAGCCTGCCGCACACACGGGCGGATTCGTGCCGTTGCGACCGCGTCCCACGGCCAGAAAAGCAAGCTGACCCCGAACGAAAGGAGGCGCGCATTGGCGTACGCCGAGAAGCGCGGCAACCTGTGGCGGGCCCGGTGGCGTGGGCCTGACGGGCACCTGGAATCCAAACCCGGGTTCCAGACCAAGAAGGACGCCGAGAACTACGGGCGGGACCAGGAGGCCGCCATCCGGAACAACACCTACGTAGACCCGCGCGCGGGAAGGATCACGCTCACTGAGTGGGCGAACACGTGGTTCCCGGCACTGGACCTCGAACCCAACACCCTCGACAACTACCGGTACTACATCGAGGTGCACATCCTTCCGACGTTCGGTGACCGTGAGCTTCACTCCCTGGAACGCGAAGAGATCGCCATCTGGGAAAAGCGGCTATCGGTCGGGAAGCGGACGGCGCGGGAAGCCCGGTCCACCCTCACCAACATGCTGAACGACGCCATCCCGCGCTACATCCAAGCCAACCCGGCCGCCCGCCGACGAGGGAAAGGACGCAAGGGAATGCGGCGTATCGCCGAAGCAGAGCGCGCTCAGAAGGCGTGGGCGACGCCGCTGCAAGCGCTCTTGCTCGCCGAACGGTGCGCGCTGCTCACCGGCTTGGACACCGATTTCGTGATGGTCATCACCGCGGCATTCACCGGCGCCCGGTGGGGCGAACTACTGGGGCTGCCGCCCGAATGCGTCCGTCCCGGTGAACTCGATTTCCACTGGAAGCTGTACGAGCTGAACGGCCGGTTCTACCGGGGCCGTCCCAAAGACGGATCCATGCGAACCCTGGACATCCCGCCGTTCCTGGACGACCTGTTCGCCCGCCAGCTCGCGACGTCCCGCACCTGCACCTGCCGCGGCACGGAAGACCCCTGGTGCCGCGGCGGCCGGTACGTCTTCCTGAGCCCGGAGCGCACCCACTTCCGCCGTTCCAACTACAGCGATCGGGTGTTCCGGCCCGCTGCTGACTCCTGGTATCCGAGACGCTCTTCCAAGACCGCCATGCCGGTGCTCGTGGACGCGGGGGAGCGCTGGCCGGGGAAACCCGTCCCGCCCTGGCCGCCAGCCGTGCCCGGAGAACCGTTCTCCCCGCCGACCGGCCGCGGATTCGCCCGGCTGGTCAGCGGGGAGGGCCGCGGCCGGTGCTCGGAATGCCGACGGACGCAACTCCTCCGGATCGACGGCACCCTGATCAGCCACAAGGTACAGGCCGCGGAATGCCCAGGCTCGGGCAAGCCGCCCGCCGAAGACATCCCACTCGCATGCTGGCTGCCGCTTCGGCCGGGCCTGACACCTCACGGGCTCCGCCACGGTCACCAGCCGTGGATGGACAACGCAGGCATCCCGTACATCCTGCAATCCGAGCGGATGGGCCACGAGGTTCCCGGTATGCGCGGCACCTACGCCCACCCCACGCCGGAGATGCGGGGCGCCCTCTTGAGTGCCCTACAGCGCCTTTGGGAGGACGCTCTAGGTGAGCGAGCCCGCTAGCGCCCCGGTCGGGTGTGGCGATTCTGGATGCTCTGCTCAAGGGGTTGACGACGGCCGAGGGTGGTCGCCAAAACAGCGGGTATGGCTCGATCTGAGGGAAGGTGCTTGTAGCTCTGCTACATCCCTCGCACGCGCGAGTACAGAAAAGCCCTGGCCAGACATGGGATGGTCAGGGCTTTTTTGTTTCCACGCTGGAGCGAGTAAGGCATTAGTAATGCAGGGCGTATCGTTCTGCAGAGAACCTGGAGTTCCTGGCGGTCTCGCGATCGACCGTATCGGCTGCTGCTGGCCTGGCTGGCGGCCAGATCGCTGCCCAGATCTACCGGATTGGCCGCCACACTGGCGCTGCCGTCACACCGGGGTTGGTCACTGCGTTGGAGGCGCTGCACCGGGGGTTGGTCACTGCACCGGGGGTGGTCACCGCTATCAGATCAGATCGCCCTGATTCGGG
>NZ_VCKW01000300.1 GCF_005889715.1 Actinomadura soli | reverse complement strand
CCCGCACCCGCCCCGCATGCCCCTCGGCCGCCGGGGGAGCAAACCCCGGCAACTCGGTCACCAGCACATCCACAACCGGCGAGCCGAGCGCGTCAGCCGCCGGAACCCACCCCGACCCCAACACGATCGCGACATCGAAGGAATCCACGGACGCGCGGGCACGCAACTCCTCCGCAGCAGCCCCCGCCAGCGCAAAAGCGTCGTTGCTCACGTCGCCGACACTACCGGCGCGAATACCCGGGCTAATCGCCCAGGGAGGCGCACGGACGGGTGCGCAGGTCCTTCACGTAGTCGTCGGGGGCGCCCGCCTTCTCCGCCGCGTCCGCGAGGATGCCGAGGTAGCGCGCGGACGGGAGCCCGCCCTCGTAGTCGTCCAGGACGTACATCCAGCACAGGACGTCGCCGTCCAGGGTCTGCACCCGGACCCTGATCTTGCGGTAGACGCCGAGCGCCGCGCCCTCCCAGGCGTCGAGCTCCGTCTCGTCCCAGGCGGGCACGTCGTAGTACACGACGAAGACCTGCTCGGAGTCGTCCTCGACGACGGTCGCGAGGGCGCCGTCCCAGCCCTTGTCCTGCCCGCCGAAGGTCAGCCGCCACCCGGCCAGCCAGCCGGTGCCGCGCATGGGCGAGTGCGGAGCCCGGCTCGCCATCTGGTCGGGATCCATGTTGGAGGCGTACGCCGCGTACAGTGCCACGTTGGCCAAGGTTACGCCACCTGCCCTGACCGGCCGGGAAGAAGGCCGCATCGGCATCGGCGCGCGCTGTGAAACCGGTCGCGGCAGGACTTTTCACTGCTGTGAGTAGGAAACAATGGAAGATGTGACCCGCATCGTGATCATCGGAGGAGGGCCGGGCGGCTACGAGGCCGCGCTCGTCGCGGCGCAGCTCGGCGCCGACGTGACCGTCGTCGAACGGGACGGCCCCGGCGGCGCCTGCGTGCTCACCGACTGCGTGCCCTCCAAGACGCTCATCGCCACCTCGACCCGCCTCGCGGTCATGTCGGAGTCGGCCGGCCTCGGGGTCCGCTACAACGGCGGCCCGGACGGGATCGTCGGCGCGCTGGAGGCCGACATGGCCACCGTCAACAAGCGCGTGAAGGACCTCGCCCGCGCCCAGTCGTTCGATGTCGCGGAAAGACTCGCCTACGAAGAGGTCAAGATTGTCCGGGGTGCGGCACGGCTGGTGGAGCCGCACGTCGTCGCGGTCGGGGACCGGCGGATCGAGGCCGACAACGTGCTGATCGCGACGGGCGCGACGCCGCGCGTCCTGCCCGGCGCGGAGCCCGACGGCGAGCGCATCCTGAACTGGCGCCAGCTCTACGACCTGCCGGACCTGCCCGAAGACCTGATCGTCGTCGGCTCCGGCGTGACCGGCGCCGAGTTCGCAGGGGCGTATCTGTCGCTCGGGTCGAAGGTGACGCTGGTGTCCTCGCGCGACCGGATCCTGCCGACCGAGGACGCCGACGCCGCGGCCGTCCTGCAGGAGGTGTTCCTGCGGCGCGGGATGAACGTGATGTCACGGTCCAGGGCCGCGGGCGTGGAGCGGTCGGGGAACGGCGTGATCGTCACGCTGGAGGACGGGACGAAGATCGAGGGCACCCACTGCCTGATGACCGTCGGCATGATCCCGAACACCGCGGGGATGGGGCTGGAGCACGTCGGCGTCCGCTGCGACCCGCGCGGGTTCGTCGAGGTCGACAAGGTGTCGCGGACGTCCCTCCCGCACATCTACGCGTCCGGCGACTGCACCGGCGTGCTGATGCTGGCGTCGGTCGCGGGCATGCAGGGCCGCATCGCCATGTGGCACGCGCTGGGGGAGGCGGTGCAGCCGCTGAAGCTCGGCTGGGTCGCGTCCAACATCTTCACCGACCCGGAGGTCGCGTCCGTCGGCGTGACGCAGCACATGGTCGACTCGGGCGACGTCAACGCCCGGGCGGTCATGCTGCCGCTGTTCACCAACGCGCGGGCCAAGATGCAGGGCTTCGAGGACGGTTTCGTGAAGCTGTTCTGCCGCCCGTCCACGGGGATCGTGCTCGGCGGCGTCATCGTGGCGCCGCGGGCGAGCGAGCTGATCCTGGGCGTGTCGATCGCCGTCCAGCAGCACCTGACCGTCGACCAGGTGGCGCACACGTTCGCGGTGTACCCGTCGCTGTCGGGCAGCGTCACGGAGGCGTCCCGGCGGCTGATGGCCGAGCACGCCTACTAGGCGCGCCCGGCCGGCCCACCCGTCAGAAGTAGCGCAGGGCCACGTACGCCCACGCCATCAGGGTGCTCACCACCGTGATGCCGATCCCGTAGCGGGTGAACTGCCAGAAGCTGATCGGGTGACCGGTCCTGGCGGCGATGCCGATCGCGACGACGTTGGCGCTCGCGGCGACCGCCGTCCCGTTCCCACCGAAGTCGGCGCCCAGCGCGAACGACCACCACAGCGCGTCCGCGGTCTGCGGGTCGGCGCCCTCGGCCATCCCCTCCACGATCGGCGCCATCGTCGCCGTGTAGGGGATGTTGTCGAAGAACGCGCCCAGCACGGCGGACCCGAACACCAGGCTCGTGGCGGCGGCGAAGTAGTTGTCGCCGATCGCGCCCGCCGCCCAGGTGCCGATGTTCTCGATGACGCCGGTGTGCCCGAGGCCCGCCACCATCACGAACAGGCCCATGAAGAACACCAGGACGCCCCATTCCACCTCTTTGAGGGCGTCGGCGGCGTCGACCTTCGTGACCAGCAGCATGACGCCCGCGCCGACGAGGGCCACGATCGACGGCTCCACGTGCAGCACCGAGTGCAGCGAGAACCCGACGATGATCAGCCCGAGCACGACCAGGCACCGGGCCAGCAGCCCGCGGTCGGTGATGGCCTTGCGCTCGTCGAGCGCCATCACCTCGTCCACGTACTGCTCGTCGTAGGTGAACGACTTGCGGAAGATCCACCGCGACATCGCCACGAACGTGACGAGGATGATCACCACGATCGGCGTCATGTGCATCAGGAAGTCGTTGAACGTGAGCCCCGCGCGGCTGCCGATGATGATGTTCGGCGGGTCCCCGATCAGGGTGGCGGCGCCGCCGATGTTGGACGCCAGCACCTCCGCGATCAGGTACGGCTGGGCCGGGATGCGGAGCCGGTCGCAGACCACCACCGTCACCGGCGCCACCAGCATGATCGTGGTGACGTTGTCCAGGAACGGCGAGGCGACGGCGGTGATGGCCATCAGCATCACCAGCAGCCGGTACGGCCTGCTCTTGGAGCGCTTGGCCGCCCAGATCGCCAGATACTCGAACAGCCCGGTGCCCTTGATGACTTTGCGGCGGAGGCCCGCGCCGATATCGGGTCCGGACCCCATATCGGCCTGGAGGAATCATGTATCCGCAGGTAGCGGGAATCTCCCGCGAGGTCCCGAGCCTAGGATGAGGACGAGACCGAAGGTGATCGGGGTGCACACGCGCGAGTCCGCCACCCGGATTCTGCTGGCCGACGACCACGCGCTGGTGCGCCGCGGGCTCCGCCTGATCCTGGACGCCGAGCCCGACCTGACCGTGGTCGCGGAGGCCGCCGACGGCGCGGAGGCGATCGACGCGTCCGCGGGCGGCGACGTCGACCTCGCGATCCTCGACATCGCGATGCCGCGCATGACGGGCCTGCAGGCCGCGCGGGAGATCTCGCGGGCCGTCCGCTCCGCGATGCGGGACGAGCCGTTCCTGTACCCGGCCGCCGTCACCGCGCTGATCCGCGAGTACCTGGCCCGCGACCGGGACGGCGACGCCCCCGACAGCGTCCTCACCCCGCGCGAGGAGGAGATCATCAAGCTGGTCGCGGAGGGGTACTTGTCGAAGCGGATCGCGGAGACGCTCACGATCAGCGTCAAGACGGTCGACCGGCATCGCGCGAACATCCTCGGCAAGCTCGGCATGCGCGACCGGCTGGAGCTGACCAAGTACGCCATCCGCGTCGGCCTCGTCGAGCCCTGACCTACGGCACGGCCTTGCGTGCGCCGGGCGGAGGGATCACCAGCCTGACCTCGGTGCCGGTGCCATCGCGTTCGGGTGGGCCGATCGTGAGCTGCGCGCCGATGAGCATCGCGCGTTCCCGCATCCCGTGGATTCCGGCGCCGACCTCGGCGGGCGGGCCCGACCCGTCGTCCACCACCCGGAGGACGACGCGACCGTCGTCGTCCTGCGCCAGCGACAGTTCCGCGTTCCGCGCGCCGGAATGCCGTCACACGTTCGTCAGGCCCTCCTGCGCGATCCGGTAGATCACCAGCTCGGCGTCCGCGCCGAGACCCGCCAGGCCGGTCTGGACGCGGCGGGTCACGCGCGGCCCGCCCGCCTCGGAGAAGTCCGCGGCGAGGGCGGTGAGCGCGCTGGTCAGGCCCAGATCGTCCAGGACGCCGGGACGCAGCCGCCGCGCCACCCGGCGGACCTCGTCCAGGCTCGACCGGACGGTCTCCTGCACGCCCCGCAACTCCGCCGCCACCTCGTCCGGTGCCCGGTTCACCACCGACTTCAGCTCCAGCAGCACGACGGTGAGGCTCTGGCCGATCTCGTCGTGCAGCTCCTGCGCGATGCGGCGCCGCTCGGCCTCCTGCACGTCCAGGACCACGGCGGTGCTGATGCTGCGGTCGGCCTCCAGCCGGTCCAGCATCGCGTTGAACTGGTCGACCAGGTGGAACAGGTCGCCGTTCCGGCCGGTCGCCAGCCGGTCGCCCGAGCGCAGCGAGTCGAGCCGCGCCATCAGCGCGGTGAGCCCCTCCAGCGGCGCCAGGCTGGCGCGCAGCAGGACCGCGTTGGCCGCCATCATCACGGCGAGCCCGACCACCAGCACGGGAAGCTCCCGCAGCAGGACGAACGACGACACGGTCACGGGCGCCACCGCGAGCACCACCGTGCCCGCCGCGAAGATCAGCCCGTTGATTCCGAGGATGCGCCAGTACAGCGCCGACGCGGGTGTCCTGCTCATAGGTCCACGTCACCGCATGACGTCGTGTCTTGTCCATGCGTGACACCCCGGGCGCGCGTGCAGGGTGGACCCCGCCGGTTCATGGGCAACCGGCCCGATGGCAACGCCCCCTCCCGCCGCCGACGGTGGAAGAGAGCGCAGCCGCGACCAAGCCGGAGGTGGGGCAGATGGACGTTCTCTCCGCGGCCCTCGTAGTCCTGGGGTTGGGCGCGGTCGCGGCCGTGGCGTCGGGGCTGCGGCGGGTCGGGGCGCCGAGCGGCTGGTCGTCCGGCGGTTCGGCGGGCCGCTCGCCGACCCGCCGGGCTCGTGGCCGTCGTGGACGCGACGATCCCCGTCGTGCCGGGGGCCGGTCAGAAGCCGCCGAAGTCGCCCCCGCCGAACCCGCCGCCGCCGCCGAAGTCGCCGCCGCCGAAGTCCCAGCCGCCGCCGACGTCGCCTTCCGCGCCGGCACCGCCCGCGCCGTAGCCGCCCCAGCCGCCGCCCATCATCGAGCCGAGCATGGTGCCGATCATCATGCCGCTGAGCAGGTCGATCCCGCCGTAGCCGTAGTAGTAGCCGCCGGCGTACGGCGCGTACGCGGGCCCGGCGTCCCAGTACGGCCGCCGCCCGCCGCCGGACGGGACCATGCGGACGTCCGGGTCCGTCCCCTTCAGGACGGCCTCCGCGTCGGCCGCGCACGCCGGGACGGAACGCGGCACACCGCCAGGCGGCGCCCACGTCACGTCCTCCACGGACGGCCCGTGCTGCGGGTTGAAGAAGCACGGCGCACGCCGCTCCGGCACGGGCTCGCCGGACAGCCGGGCGCGGGTCGCGGTCATGTAGTAGCGGCCGTCCTCCAGCGCGGTCGTGACGGCCTGCATGTCCTGCGGTTTGGCGGCGCGCACCGTCTCCCGCTTGGCCTGGTCGTAGGAGTTCATGGCGCGCTCGTAGTCGGCGCGGGTGCCGGGGTCGAGGCCGGAGTCCATGACGTCGAGGTCGAGGTGCGCGATGTCCTCGCCGAGGAGCGTCACGTCCTCCTCGACACCGGCCTTGAGGTCGGCCATCTGCCGGGCCTGCCGGTCGAGGCGCCGCTTCCGGACGACGAGGAACCCGCCCGCCGCCGCCGCGACGACCATGAGCAGGACGCCGAGCGTCACGTACTCGCCGATCGAGCTGGACCGGGCCTTGTCGTCGACCTTCCGCTCCGCGAGGTCGCCGAACTGGATCAGCCGCTCCTTCAGCGGGGTGCCGTTGGTGCGGGTGACGAGCTGGTTGATCTCCCCCCGGTCGAGCTTCTTCGACATCGCGCCCATGCGGCTGCCGTCGGCGGTGACGGCCACGTACGTCTCGCCCTTGCCGACCCGCTCCGCGACGGCCGGGAGCAGCTGCCTGACCTCGGCCTGGGAGACGCCGTTGCGGACGACGACGGCGCGGATGTCGGCGTCGCGGTCGCCGCCGAGGGCCGACGTGATCGCGCTCCGGTCGGCCGGGGACAGCACGTTCCCGGCCTCGCTCGTCACGTACAGCCGCGAGTCCATCAGGCCCCTGGCGATCTGCCCGACGTTGTCAGCGGACGCGACCGTCCGCGTCCCGGCGGTCTGCGTGGTGGTGATCTGTGCTGCGGCGGGCTGCGCCTGGGCGGCCTGCGCGGGGGCGGTGAAGGCGAACACCGGCAGGGCGACGGCGGCGACGATCACCGAGACCGCACCCCGGCGCACCGCCCGGACGCCCCGGTCGCCGGTGCTCATGCGTGCTTCCTGTGGGGGGCCGACCCCCCACACCCCCCGCTTCGCTTCGCTCATGTCTCCAGTCTGCCCACGTAACGCGAGAATGCGTCCTCCGGCAGATGGATTTCGCGCAGGCCGCCGTGGGGGTCAGCTGTCCTTGATCTCGCAGATCACGGCTCCGGCGGAGACGGTCTGGCCGACCTCGGCGGACAGGCCGGTGAGCGTCCCGGCCTTGTGCGCCGCGATCGGCTGCTCCATCTTCATGGCCTCCAGGACGACGACGGTGTCCCCGGCCGCGACCGTCGCGCCGTCCTCAACGACGATCTTGACGATGGTGCCCTGCATGGGGCTGACCAGGGAGTCGCCGGACGCCTGCGCCCCGCCGCCCTTCTTGGCGCCGCGCCGCCTCGCGGGCTGCGCCTTCCCGGCGGCCCCGCCCGGCAGGGCGCCCAGGCCCGCGGGCAGGACGACCTCGATGCGCCGCCCGCCGACCTCGACGGTGACGCGCTCCCGCTCCCCGGTTTCGGCCTCGTCTCCCGCGACGGGCGTCTCGTACGGCGGGATCCGGTTGTCGAACTCGGTCTCGATCCACCGGGTGTGGACGGAGAACGGCGCCGTGTCGTCGGCGGGAACGAACGCCGGGTCGTCCAGGACCGCGCGGTGGAAGGGCAGCACGGTGGGCATCCCGTCGATCACGAACTCCGCCAGCGCCCGGCGCGCCCGCTCGACGGCCTGCCGCCGCGTCGCGCCCGTCACGATCAGCTTGGCGATCAGGGAGTCGAACGCCTGCGGGACGGTCTGGCCAGCGCCGTAGCCGGTGTCCAGGCGGACGCCGGGGCCGGTCGGCGGCTCCCACGCGGTGAGCGTCCCGACGGCGGGCAGGAACCCGCGGCCCGCGTCCTCGGCGTTCAGCCGGAACTCGATCGAGTGCCCGCGCAGCTCGGGGTCGGCGTAGCCGAGCTCCTCGCCGTCGGCGACGCGGAACATCTCCCGGACGAGGTCCACCCCGGCGACCTCCTCGGTCACGGGGTGCTCGACCTGGAGGCGGGTGTTGACCTCAAGGAACGAGATCGTCCCGTCCTGGCCGACGAGGAATTCGCAGGTTCCGGCGCCGACGTACCCGGCCTCCTTCAGGATGGCCTTGGACGAGCTGTACAGCAGTTCGACCTGCTCGTCCGACAGGAACGGCGCCGGGGCCTCCTCCACGAGCTTCTGGTGCCGCCGCTGCAGCGAGCAGTCGCGGGTCGACACGACGACCACGTTGCCGTGCTGGTCGGCGAGGCACTGCGTCTCCACGTGCCGCGGCTTGTCGAGGTACCGCTCGACGAAGCACTCGCCGCGCCCGAACGCCCCGACGGCCTCGCGGACGGCGGACTCGTACATGTCCGGGACCTCGTCCAGCGTCCGGGCGACCTTCAGCCCGCGCCCGCCGCCGCCGTACGCGGCCTTGATCGCGATCGGCAGGCCGTGCTCCCGGGCGAACGCGACGACCTCGTCCGCGCCGGACACCGGGTCCTTGGTGCCCGCGACCAGCGGCGCGCCGACCTTCTGGGCGATGTGCCGGGCCTGGACCTTGTCGCCCAGCGCGATGATCGCGGCGGGCGGCGGGCCGATCCAGGTCAGCCCGGCGCCCTGCACGGCCTTGGCGAAGTCGGCGTTCTCCGCGAGGAACCCGTAGCCGGGGTGGACGGTGTCCGCGCCCGATTCGGCGGCGACCTTCAGCAGCTTCTCGATGCTCAGATAGCTGTCGGCCGCCGTCTGCCCGCCGAGGGTGAACGCCTCGTCCGCGACCCGCACGTGCAGCGCCTCCAGATCGGGCTCCGCGTACACCGCGACGCTGGCCAGCCCGGCGTCTCGGCAGGCACGGGCTATGCGGACCGCGATCTCGCCGCGGTTGGCGATCAGGACCTTGCGCACGTGGGTCTCCTCCCTCACAACCTCACGCAGTCTAGATAATCGCTGTTCCGCGCTTTCGTAAGGCCCTCCCCAAGTGACCGCAACAAGGATGGGACCGGGGTTCTCAGCGGCGAGCGTCTCCCCCGGCCCCGGTGGGCGGCCCGCGCGGGGCCTCCGGAGGCGTCAGCGGCACCGCCCCGTCGGCCCATTTCGGAATGGAGGCTTCCAAGGGGCTCTGAAATCGACTTGACGGGGAGTAATTATGTGCGTCACAAGGCGTGCGCGATGCCGCCGAGAAGGCGCGCGTGGCCACATCCGGCCAGGCTCAGACGGGGGGAAAGCCCCCGGAACGCTGGACGATCCGACTTCCGGCACTGGATCGACGAGATCGTCCGGGCGTAAGCTGTCGCCATTCTTTCGGCAACGCTGGAAACGTTCCACCGTTGCGAGACGAAAGGCCGGGGCCGCGGGTCCCGGCGGAACGATCGAGGCGGACGCCGGTCGACGCCTCTATGAGCCGCGGGTCCCGGCCCATCCCCCCGAGGTCGGGACC
>NZ_VCKW01000002.1 GCF_005889715.1 Actinomadura soli | reverse complement strand
AGCCGGAGACGGGGGAGGCTGGGGGACGTTGCTGGAGGGCTGAGCCATTCCTGACGGTCCTTTCACTGATCGGTGACTCCAGCAAGCCAGATCCGCGCGGGGTTGCACCACGCCGCAACCGGTGCTGCGCGAGGGGTTGCGGCAAGTGGCAACAGCCGAAAGGCGGCAATGAGCGGTTTTCCAGGGTGCGAGCGCCGACCATGGAGCCATGACCGAACTGGCCCCCCGGCAACCGGCCGCCTGCGCCGCGTCCGGCTTCAGGGCGCTCAGCGCCGACCTCAGCCCCGAGGTGGCGACCTGGGCCCGCGAGCTCCGCACGATCTGGACGGCGGCCGGCATGACGATCAACCGGTTCGCCGGCCGGTACCCCGTGGACAAGGGCACCCTGTCGCGCTATCTCAACGGCAAGCGCGTGCCTCGCGACCAGTGGTTCCTGAACACGCTGCTGGCGATCCAGGCGGAGCAGGGTAAGGAGGTCTCCCAAGAGGTCCGAGACCATCTGACCGAGCTGCATCTGGAGGCGCTGAAGGTCGCCCACCCGCACGAGTACCGGGTGCGGGTGGTGAGCGAGGAACTGGAGCTGGCTCTGGTCGGCCAGCACGAGGCCGAGCGCTACGCCCGCGCGCTGGAGGAGCAGCTCGCCGAACGGATCAGACAGGTCGAGGAACTCACCGACCAGCACGGTCGGCTGCGCGCGGCATGGGACGTCGACCGCGCCGCCATGGAAGCCGAGAAAGACCGGTTGGAGCAGGAGATCGCCGCCCTCGAACACCGCCTGCGGCAGGCCCAGGAGCGCATCGCCCAGACCGAACACCGCTGCCGGCAGCTCGAAGACATCCTCAGCCATTTGCAGGACGGCCAGTCCGGCGATACCGCCGATTCCACCCACAGCGACACGAGCGCGGGCGGAGCAGCCGGTTCTGTCAGCGACCTTCCCCTCACCACACCTGAGATCGCGGCGGAAATGCTGGCGGCATTCAGGAAGGCGGGTGCCAGGCCCCAGGCTCTGGCACTGGCGGTACGGGCCGTCACCGAGGTCAGCGTCACCACCGACCCCGGCGACGTGGCGAGATTGCTGGAGGAACTGCGTGAGCTGAAAGCTGATGACGCCGCCCGGACATGGGCCGAGCGAGCCGTCCCCGTGGTGCGCGTCACCGCCCCGAGCGAAGCGGCACGATTGCTGGCCGAGCTTCGGCAGGCCCGGGCGCAGGACCTCGCATTGGAGTGGGCTCCACGAATCGTGGCCGAGGTCAGCCTGACATCCGACACCGGCGACGTCGCGACACTGCTGGAGGAGCTGCGTCGGCTGGGTGTGCAAAAGCCCGCCTGGGCATTGGCCGAGTGGGCCGCTCGGGAAGTCGAAGTCAGCAACTCATGGAGCGTGGTGCGAATACTGGTTGAATTGCGAAAGCTGCACCCGCAGTCAGCCCTGTTGCTCGCTGAGCGAGCCGTTCCCGACGTCAACGTGACGGACGCGTTCGACCTGCTGCAGATGCTGCTGGAACTGCGGAAGCTGAATGCCTGGGCCCTGGCGAAGGCGTTGGCTGAACGAGCCATTCCGGTGGTCCGCATCTCCAGCACGTTCTACATGGCGCAGATGCTGCAGGAAGTGCGGAGGCTGGACCCGCAGCTCGCCCTGGCATTGGCTGAGCGAGCGGTTCTGGCGGCCGAGACGAGCAATCCGTTCGACATTGTCTTGCTGCTGGAGGAGCTGCGAGGGATGGGCGCCCACGGGTTGGCGGAGAAGCTGGGCCAGCGGACGTCGAGGGGCGCGAACCCCTTCGGGTTTGACCCGACCGGCGTGGCGGTGGACGTTTCGGGCTTTGGGCCGCACGCTTGATCATGTGGTGACTTCACCGGGTTCAGCGAAAGCGGCGAACGTTCGGCTGGACGAACCCGCTGGGCGGTGGGTGCTGGTCGTTACCGCCGCCGGGTCCGGGCTCGTGCTGCTCGAAGCGACCGTCGTGGCGGGCTCGCCGGGCTGTTCTTCCTGATGCCGATCCAGCTCCAGGTCACCGCCGACTACACCACGCTGGCGGCCGGGCTGGCGCTGCTTCCGCTGACCGTGCTGACACTCGTCCTGTCGGCGCGGGGCGGGGCGCTCACCAAGCGGGCCGGGCCGCGCGTCCCTCTCGCCGCGGGTGCTCTCATCTGCGCACTCGCGCTCGTGCTGGCGACGCGGGTCGGACGGGACGCGTCGTACCTGATCGACGTGCTCCCCGTCGTCTGCCTCATCGGCGTCGGCATCCCGCTGATCACACCGCCCATCACCGCGACCGTGCTCAGCGCCGTCCCCGACGCGCGGGCCGGCATCGCCAGCGCGGTGGGCAACGGGGTCGCGCGGGCCGCCGGTCTGATCGTCGTCGCCGCGCTGCCGCTGCTGGCGGGGCTGCCGCAGGACGCCGCGAGCAACCCGGCCGAACTCGACCGCGGTTTCGACGTCGGGATGCTGATCTGCGCGGGCCTGTTCGTCCTCGGCGGCCTCATCGTCTGGTTCGGCGTGCCCCGGCCCGCGAGCGTCCCGGCGGAGCCGATCTGCCGCCACCACTGGACCGGCTGCCCGCAACTCGACGTTTCACGGCATCCGCAGGGCGCCGAGTAGCCGCGAGCGGTCCGGTCGGCGGTTCACGAGTGCCGCACCCGGATCGGTGCGCCCTTCGCGAACGCGACGATGTTCTCGACCGCGTCGCCGTACCAGGAGGCGTAGGTCTCGTCGGTCACGTAGCCGATGTGCGGGGAGGCCAGGACGTTGTCGAGGGTGCGCAGCGGGTGGTCGGCCGGAAGGGGCTCCCGGTCGTACACGTCGAGGGCAGCTCCGGCGATCCAGCGTTCCTGGCAGGCGCGGAGGAGGGCGTCCTCGTCGCAGATCGGGCCGCGGCTGGTGTTGACCAGCCACGCGTCCGGCTTCATCCGGCGCAGCTCGGGCTCGCCGACGAGCCCGCGGGTGCGGTCCGACAGGACGAGGTGGATCGTCAGCACGTCGGACGTGGCGAACAGCTCCTCCTTGCCGACGAGCGCCGCGCCGGCGTCGGTGGCGCGTTCCGCCGTCAGGTTCTGGCTCCAGGCCACGACCCGCATCCCGAACGCGTTGCCCACGGCGGCGACCCGTGAGCCCAGGCGGCCGAGGCCCAGCACGCCGAGCGTCCGGCCGGAGAGGGACGTGCCGAGCCTGGTCGTCCAGCCGCCCGCGCGGACGCTCGCCAGCTCGGCGGGCAGCCGCTTCACGGCGGCGAGGATGAGCGCCCAGGTCAGCTCGGCGGCGCCGCCCTCGGCCAGCGGCTCGGTGCCGCTGACCGTGATGCCCAGCCCGGCGCAGGCCGCGATGTCGATCGCCGTGATGCGCCTGCCGGTGACGGTGATCAGCCGCAGGTTCGGCAGCCGTTCGAGCGCGCTCTTCGGCAGCGCGGTCCGGTCCCGCATCGTCACGAGCACGTCGTACGGCTTCAGTGCCGCGACCACCGCCTCCTCGTCGCCCAGCGGGGCGCGGAACACGTCGATCGTTGCGGGCACCGGCGACCAGTCCGCCGTCCGGAGGGCGACGTCCTGGTAGTCATCGAGGATCGCGACGCGCATGAATGTCCTTTCTAGGTTCGTCCCTGAGCATGTCAAAGCTTCGGATACGCGGCAGGATGGGGCGGTATGGACGACCCCCCGGCTCAGCCGCCCGAGATCGACACGTCCGTGCCGCACCAGGCCCGGGTCTGGAACTACTTCATCGGCGGAAAGGACAACTACCCGGTCGACCGCGTGTTCGCCGAGAACATCCTCCGGGTCTATCCCGGGTTCGAGGAGGTGCCCCGGCACGCGCGGGTGTTCCTGGGACGCGCCGTCCGGTTCCTGGCGGGCGAGGCCGGGATCCGCCAGTTCCTCGACATCGGCACCGGCCTGCCCACGCACGACAACACCCATGAGGTCGCGCAGCGGGTCGCCCCCGACAGCAGGATCGTGTACGTCGACAACGACCCCCTCGTCCTCGCGCACGCGCGCGCCCTGCTGACCAGTACCCCCGAAGGGGCCTGCGACTACATCGACGCCGACGCCCGCGATCCCGCCGGCGTCCTGCTCGGCGCCTCCGCCACGCTGGACTTCACCGAGCCCGTCGCCCTGATGATCCTGGGCGTGCTGGGCACGGTCTCCGACGACGGCGAGGCCCACGCCATCCTTCGTCAGCTCCTGGACGCGCTCCCGCCGGGCAGTTACCTGGTGCTGGAGGACGGCACCAAGACCGTCCGGCCCGACGCCGCCGCGGAGGCCGAACGCATCCGGGACGAGTCCGGCTACGACTACGAGCTGCGCACCCCCGAGCGGATCGCCCGGTTCTTCGACGGGCTGGAGCTGCTGGAGCCCGGTGTGGTGTCGGTGTCCCGCTGGCGTCCCGAACCGAACCCGTTCGGCGAGGCGCCCGAGGTGGACGCGTTCTGCGGCGTCGCCCGCAAGCCCTAAGAGCCCGCGCGGTCCGGGCGGTAGGCGTCGAGCGCGGGCGAGGCGTGGCCGTGAACCTCTTGGTCGATCAGCACGGCGAGATGGGGGCCGAGCGTGATGCCGCTGTGGGTGACGGCGGTGTACAGCCCGGGCCGCTGCGAGCCGATGAGCGGATAGCCGTCGACGGGCAGGGGACGGACGCACCGCCGCATTTCGGCGACCTCCGCCGTCAGGCCGGGCATGACCACGCGCGCCCGGGCGAGGAGCTCGGTGCCGACCTCCTGGATCAGCGCAGGGGAGGCCGACTCGTCGACACCGGCGTCCAGGTCGACCGCCTCCAGAACGAGGCCCCCGCCCTCGGCCGGGCGCACGGACAGCCCCGGGGCATGGACGAGACCGTTGACGACGCCCGGCGCCGCCGAGGTGGTGGCGACGAGGCACGGAGCGGCCGAGCCGGGCTCGGACGGGTCGACCAGCGGGAGGGCGACACCGGCGGTCTCCAGGAGCGCGGGGCTGTCCCGGCCCGCCGCGCAGATCGTGAGGTCGGCGTCGAGGTCCCGGCCGTCGTCCAGGCGCACGCCGGTCACGCGGTCGCCCTCGGTGGTGAGCCGGACCGCGCGGTGGCCGGTGACGACGGCGGCGCCCGATTCGCGGGCGCGCTCCGCCAGCGCCCGCGCGGCGGGGCCTCCGTGCACGAAGCCCTCGTCGGGGTAGTGCGCGATGAGGGCGTCCGGCGGAGCCTGGACGTGCGGTTCGAGCTCGCGCAACCGTCCCGGATCGATCGGCTCGGCGGCGTAGCCGAGGCGCGCGAGCCGGGCGACCCGGTCGGCCAGCCGGGTCTTCGCGTCGTCGGCGGCCGCCCACGTCGTGTGTCCCGACGGCCGGTACCAGGCCGGGTCGCCGAACTCGGCGGCCAGGCGCCGCCAGGTGGACATCGCCTCCGTCCGGAACCGGTGGTAGGACGGGTCCTCCGGGTCGTTGGCGTTGATCCAGGCGTAGCTGGTGCCGGACGTCCCCGCGCCGGGCCCCTCCGCCTCGACGACCGTGACCTCGTCCTGACGGGCGAGCCGGTCCGCCAGCGCGGCCCCGACGATCCCCGCACCCACGACCAGTATCCGCACATCCCCAGAATGACAGCCGGTCCCGGGCATCGCGAGACCCCCGCCTTTCTGCGGTCGGCGGAACGCCTAGGGTCTCGCGGCATCCCCGACTTACGATGGGCGCATGGCCGAGATCACCCATCCGCTGAAGCCCGCCGAGCCCGCCGACGAGACGCCGCACGAGACGCGGGAGCCGCACGCGCCGCGCCGGCCGAACCCGTCGGCGGAGCCGCTGTGGCGGGACGCGCTCGGCCACTGCCTGCGGCGGCTGCGGCTCGAACGCGGTGAGACGCTGGTCGAGACGTCCCGCCGGGCCGGGGTCTCGCCGCAGTACCTCTCCGAGATGGAACGCGGCGTCAAGGAGCCGTCGAGCGAGATGATCGCGGCGGTCGCCGGCGCCCTGGACGTGACGCTCGGCGACCTGACGCTCGCGGTCGCGACGACCCTCCTGACCGCCCCGGCCCGGACGGCTCCGGCGGGTGTGACCTGCCAGGCCGCCTACGCCCTGGCCGCGTAGGCGGACGCCCCCGCGTAGGCGGGCCCCCCTACACGGGCATCGGCTGCCGTTCCTCGATCACCTGGTCGATGAGGCCGTAGTCCAGCGCGGCCTGCGCGGTGAACACGCGGTCGCGGTCGGTGTCGGCGCGCAGCGTCGCGGTGTCCTGGCCGGTGTGCCGGGAGAGGATGCTCTCCATGTCGCCGCGCACGCGGACGACCTCGTCCGCCTGGAGGATCAGGTCCGGGATCGCTCCGCGGCTCTGCCCGATCGGCTGGTGCAGGACGACGCGGGTGTGGGGCAGCGCGGAACGCATCCCGGGACTGCCCGCGGCGAGGAGGACGGCCCCGACCGCGACCGCCTGCCCGACGCACGTCGTCGCCACCCGCGCGCGGATGTAGCGCAGCGTGTCGTACACGGCCAGCATCGCGCTCGGGTCCCCGCCCTCGCAGTTGATGTAGAGCTGGATGTCGCGGTCGGGGCTGTCGGCCTCCAGGTACAGCAACTGCGCGACGAGCGCGTTCGCGACTCCGGCGTCGATGGCCGTGCCGAGATAGATGATCCGCTCCGTCAGCAGGTGCGAGTAGACGTCCATGATCCGCTCACCGCGGGGGTGCTGCGCGATGACGTTCGGGATCGTGTAGGTGCTCATCGGACGGCCCCTTCCGAGGGAATGCCGAGCCCTATGGGCCGGTGGTTGGACGGGACGACCTCGTCGAAGTCGCTGACGATCGCGTCGATGAAGCCGTAGTCGAGCGCCTCCCGCGCCGTGTACCAGCGATCGTGAAGCGAATCCTCGAAGACGCGTTCAAGGGGCTGGCCGGTGTCCTCCGCGATGAGGCCGAGCACGGTGTCGCGGGTGTGGCGCAGGTCGCCGGCCTGCAGTTCGATGTCGACGGCGGCGCCGGCGATCCCGGCGGACCCCTGGTGCATCAGCACGCGGGCGTGCGGCAGGGCGCGGCGCTTGCCCCGCGTCCCGGACGACAGCAGGAACTGCCCCGCGCTGTAGGCGATGCCGAGCACCATCGTGGACACATCGCACGGGATGAGCCGCATGACGTCGCGGATCGCGAGCATCGACGGCACCGACCCGCCCGGGGAGTGGATCCACAGCGCGATGTCGGTCGACGAGTCCTCCCGTGCCAGCGTCATCAGCTGGGTCGCCAGCAGGGTGCCGTTGTCGTCGTCGAGCGCGCCGTCCAGCACGAGAACGCGCTGCTGGTAAAGCTCGCGCCGCGCTCGTTCGTTGAACATCGGGCTTCTCTGTTCCTCGCTCATGCATTCACAATGCGCCGCCCCGCGCACTGCTCCCAGCCGGATCCGCCGACGGCAGATCCGCCCACAGCAGCAAGCCCGCCCGGCGCGGTGCGGGTTGAGAGCTCAGGGAGCGGCTCATCGGGTCGTCTCGCTGGACCAGGTCAACGCCGTGTTGACGGGTTTTCGCGCGTCGTGGGCGTCAAACGTTTCCCGATGCGGGGTAAAAGGGGGAACCCGGGCCTGGCGAAATCCGGCGAAAACCGAGGAAATTGGGAGAGGCGGGTGGTTCACGAATATGTGCTGACCGGGGGAACGGAAATGGAGTTCTACGAGCGGGAGCAGGAGCGCCAGCGGCAGACGGCGGCGCAGCGGGTGGCCGAGCGGGTGCCGGAGCGGCGCGAGCACGAGACCGTCCTGGCCTCGCCAGGCGGCGTGGCGGTGGCCGACACCGCCGAGCGGGTCGCCAAGCGCGTCGACAGGCTCAGCCGGTTCTACGGCGACGGCTCGCTGCTGGAGCCCGGCGCCGCCGAGCCCGCCGCGCGGCTGGAGAAGATCATCAATACGGTCGACTACGTGGGCGTCCGCTACCTGGACGCGGGGGTGGCCGCGGCGCGCACCGTCGGCCGGGTGAACATCCGCGACGAGGGCGGCCGCACGGTCGGGTACGGGACGGGGTCGATGGTGTCCCCGTCCCTGTTCCTGACCAACCACCACGTGCTGCCCGATGCCGGCACGGCCGGGACGAGCATGGTCGAGTTCAACTACCAGGACGGCGTCGACGGACGGCCGCTGGCCGTGGCCGCCTACGCGCTCGCCCCGGATCGCTTCTTCCTCGCCGACGAGGGGCTCGACTTCGCGCTCGTGGCGGTGGACGCCCCGGCCGCGGAGCTGGCGGCGCTCGGCCACAACCGGCTGATCGAGGCCGAGGGCAAGGCGATCATCGGGGAGTTCGTCACGATCGTCCAGCACCCGCGCGGGGACCGCAAGCAGGTCGCGCTGCGGGAGAACAAGATCGTCGACATCCCCGAGCGGTTCCTGCACTACGCGGCCGACACCGAGCCGGGCTCGTCGGGCTCGCCGGTGTTCAACGACCAGTGGGAGGTCGTGGCGCTGCACCACGCGAGCGTTCCGGTGCCCGAGCCGGAGGAGACCGGCGAGTTCGTCAACGAGGGCATCCGCATCAGCCGGATCTGCGCGATGGTGCGCGAGACGTCCGTGCCCGAGGCGCAGCGGGCGCTCGTCGATGAGCTGTTCGCTCCGCCGGAGGCGGAAAGCGCGGCGTCCCTCCAGTCGTCGGCGGTCGGCCCGCCACCGGTCTCGGCTCCGGTCTCACGGCCGGCGGAGCGGGCGATGGCGGCCGTCCCGCTGGCGCAGACCCGCGAAGGGATGGTCACCATCCCGCTGGAGGTCACGGTCCGGCTGGCGGACGCGCTGCCCTCCGAGGCCGCGCGCGAGACGGAGGCGATCGACCCCGACTACAGCGACCGCGACGGCTACGACCCGGCGTTCCTGGCCCGGCCGCTGCCGATGCCCGTGCCGTCGCCCGACCTGGCCGCCGTCGCCTCGGCCGAACTGCGCTACCACCACTTCAGCGTCGTCATGCACCGGCAGCGGGCGCTCGCGCTGTTCACCGCCTGCAACATCGACGGGCGGAGCTCGCGGCGTCCGCGGCGCGACAGCGACCGGTGGTTCTTCGACCCCCGGCTGCCCGCCGGAGAGCAGACCGGCGAGGACGTCTACCGCGCCAACGACCTCGACCGCGGCCATCTGGTGCGCCGCCTCGACCCCGCCTGGGGGACCGAGGTCATGGCCCTGGCCGCCAACGACGACACCTTCCACTTCACCAACTCCACCCCGCAGCACCACGCGTTCAACGCGGGCCAGACGCTGTGGCTCGGGCTGGAGGACTACGTCCTGAACAACGCCGACAACCAGGACCTGGCGGTCAGCGTGTTCACCGGGCCGGTGCTGGCCGAGGACGACGACGTCTACCGCGGCGTCCGCCTGCCCCGCCAGTTCTGGAAGATCGTCGCGATGGTGGGCGCGTCGGGCGAGCTGTCGGTGACCGGCTACCTGCTCAGCCAGGCGGTCCTGATCGCGGACCTGGCGGGGAAGGAGACCTTCTCCTACGGCGCGTACAAGACGTACCAGGTGCCGGTCCGCAGGATCGGGGAGCTCACCGGGCTCGCCGTCGACCCGCACGTCCAGGCCGATCCGCTGGAACGGCTGGAGGCCGTTCCGGCGCCGCGCGAGGTCGTCCGGGCCGAGGACCTGATCCTCTGACGGCGACGGGAATCCGGCGAAAGTTATATGAGCTGGAAAATGTGGAAAAGAGGGCTCCTGATACCTCTCATTGGTGCTCTCTTCGCCGGTCCGCTGCTTCGCTGGTTGGGACGGGATCTTTGGAAGGGAGACCCATTCGAAGGAGGCGCCATATGTCGGCCCCACCGTTCAAGCCGCCGATGATGACCTATCCGCCGATCACGAGCGGGCCCGGTGTCAAGCAGTGGCAGCAGCAGATGAAGACGCGTGGCTGGAACATCTCCCCGGACGGGAAGTACGGCCCGATCAGCCAGCGGACCTGCAAGAACTTCCAGAGCGAGAACGCGCTGAAACCGGACGGCATCGTCGGGCCCGTCACCTGGAAGGCGGCGTGGGAGGCCGCCACCACGACGCCCCCACCGGCGCCGGAGGAGATCCTTGAGTACGGGTCCCAGGGAGACCACGTCCTGGAGTGGCAGCGCCAGGCGGACAGCCGCGGCTGGCGGATCAAGAACATCGACGGCTACTTCGACGACGAGGACGCCAGCGCCTGCATCCTGATGCAGCGCGCCCTCGGGCTCGCGGACACCGGGAAGGTCGACCACGAGACCTGGGACGCCACCTGGCTGGAGAGAGTGCCGACGGCCGCCTCCTGATCCGGCCGCCTTCTGGAAGGACATCGGCGGATGGCCCGCTGGACCGGCTGGATCCCCGGCGCCCGGAGACTCGACGAGTGGGAGCGTGAGCGGGGCTCGTGGGTGCTGTGCGAAGAAGTGCGCGCGGACGTCCACGAACTCCGCGCGCTCCTCGCCGCCCCCGGGGACGGGGGAACGCGGTCGCCCGAACACGCGGAACTGCTGCGCGGCGCGCGGGAGGCCCTGGACCGGGCGATGGACGTCATCGACCCCGGCACGCACCGCAGGAACCTGACGGCGTCCCATGTGACGACCGCCCAGCTTCACCTGAACTGCGCGCGTTCGCTGTGGATGCGGACGCTCACGCCGGGGGAGGTGCAGTCGTTCCTGCCCGCCATGTGCGCCGCCGTCAAGCGGCATCTCGCTCCCGCCGACGAGCACCGGGTCTTCGTCGAGCGGCTGGCCAAGGAGCTGCGCGAAGCCCAGGAGGCCGGGCGGCCCGAGCCGCTCACCGAGGGGCAGCTCGTCACGCTGCTGACCGCCGTGGACACCGCGCACCAGGCCGCGCTGCGGGAGAAGCTGCGTGCCGGGAGCTTCGTGCGGATCGTCCGGTGGATGGCCGTGTTCCTGTTCTGCGCGGTGATCGGCATCGGGGTGCTGTCGGCGTTGTGGCGGACGGCCGTCCCGCTGTGCTTCACCCCGGCGCCGAGCCCCGGGGCGCGGGGCGACTACAGCGTCGTCTGCCCGACGGGCGCCGCGCCGTCCGTCCCGGCCGGTCAGCTGGACGTGCGCACGCGCGAGGCCGCCGGATGGGGCGACTACATCGTCGTGATGTTCATCGGGCTGGTCGCGGCCGGGATCGCGGCGACGTCGGCGCTGCGGAAGATCCGCGGGACGTCCACCGCCTACGGGATCCCGGTCGCGCTCGCCCTGCTCAAGCTGCCGACCGGGGCGCTGACCGCGGTGCTCGGCCTGCTGCTGATGCGCGGCGGGTTCGTCCCCGGGCTCAGCGCGCTCGACTCGCCGGGGCAGATCATCGCGTGGGCGGTCGTCCTCGGCTACTCGCAGGAGCTTTTCACCAAGTTCGTGGACCGGCAGGGCCAGGCCGTGCTGGATGGCGTGCGCGGCCCGTCCGCGTCGCCGCCTCCCGTCCCCGCCGATCCGAAGCGCTGACCGGGCGCGCCCTCATCTCGCGAGCACGAGCCTCCCGGGCGTCCGGGAGAGGACGGTCAGGGTGAAGGGCGACCCGCCGCCGTCGGGGAAGGTGACGGCGATCCGGTCCGCTCCCCGCGCCTCCCAGCGCCCCCGCGCCTCGTTCAGGCGGTCGTCGCGTGCCGGACGGCGCTCGGTGTACGTGCCGTCCGGACGGAACTCGATGCGGCGGCGCGGGCGGCGCGCGGGCGGGAACGGATGGTCGGGGTCGGCCCTCCGGTACACCGTCTCCGCCGGGGTGTCCTCCTCGAAGGCATGGACCCAGGAGCCCGTGACGTCGGGCGGTGCCTCCGGCCGTCCGGGGCCGGTCATCCGCTGGGACGGTGGCCGACGAGCCCCAGCATGTTGTGGATGTCGTCGAGGACTTCCCTGGTCAGCCGCTCCGAGTCGTGCAGGAGCCGTTCGACGTCGCCGTCGTGCGTCACCCCGCCCGCGGGCACCGGCTGCTTCGCGGGCTGGGCGGGCTGCGCGGGCTGTGCGGCCGCCGCGGGCTGCGCGGCGGGCGCCTGCTGGCTCGCGACCGTGAAGGACGACCGCGCCCCCTCCAGGCAGGCGTCGATCCGCTCGCGCTGGCCCATGGTGAACATGAACATCGCGGCGTCGTCGGTGTAGTCCATGTAGTTCATGAACATGTCGCCGTTCGGGCCGTTGTTGCACGTGACGTGCGGGAAGTCCGGTGCCCCGACGTTGGCGTCCGCCTGGTTGGGCGTGTCGGCCACGCGGTCGTCGTTGCTGCAGGCGCCGTCGTCGTCGCCCCAGATGTGGAACAGGTCGAGCCAGTGCCCGATCTCGTGGGTGGCGGTGCGGCCACCGTTGTACGGGGCCGCGGCGGTGCCGCTCGTCCCGAACGCCCTGTGCAGGATGACCACGCCGTCGGTCTGCGGCGGGCCGCCGGGGAACTGGGCGTAGCCGAGCAGGCCGCCGCCCAGCTGGCAGACCCACATGTTGAGGTACTGGTCGGTCGGCCAGGGATCGGAGCCGCCGGTGGCGCTGGACTTGACGCCGTCGTCGGTGTCGAACGCGCTCTGCGCCGTCTTGACCCGGATGATCCCGTTGGTCGGGCCGCCGAGCGGGTCCTTCGTCGCGAGCCCGAACTCGATCTCGGTGTCCGCGACGAGGGACGTCCAGACGTCCGGCACCTTCGAGACGTCGGGGTTCGCGGCCCGGAAGTCCTGGTTGAGGACGTCGAGCTGGCTCATGATCTGCTGATCGTCGATGTTCTCCTCCGCGGCGTTGTACACGACGTGCACGACGACGGGGATGGTGATCACGCCGGTGCGGGCGGAACTGCGCCGTCCGGACTCGAACTGGAGCGCCCGGTTCTCGATCTGCGCGCGCCGCGCGCGGTACGTCATGCTCTCGTTCAGCAGCCGGCGGTGCACGTGCATGGCCCCGCACAGGTCGCGTCTCGGTGTCGGGAAGGGGCTGGGTTCCGTCATGGCGGGTTCCTTTCAGAGCCGGGTTCTGACGGCCCCGCGCCGCGCCGGCGCAGGCCGTGGTCCCGCCGCGTTGGCGGCCCTACCCGCGGCCCCTCATCGACGAAGCCCTGAAAGCTGCAAATGACCGTAATGTTCGATTTGTGGCTGGATCGGCCTGGGGGCTAGACCGGCCATGCCTCGGACGGGCGGACGATGTCGAACGCCAGGCCGCTGGAGCTCCCGCCCGTCCCGGCCGTCTTCTCCCTGCGGACCCACGCGTGCCAGGAGCCGTCCGTCCAGCGGGACAGCATCGGGCGCCTGGTGACGATGGCCCCCTCCCTGGGGACCTCCTCCTCGTGCAGCCACGTCCCCGCGGGCAGCAGACGGCCGCGGGGAGCCGAGTCGATGCCCGGCTGCACCAGCGGAACGTGCCGGAAGCGGATCGCGCCGGCGCCGACCGCCTCGGGGACGAGCGGCAGCCAGTAGTCGGGCACGATGGTCTGCACCGCGTAGGAGGGGCCTTCCGGGGCGGGCGGCGCCGGGGCGGTCCGGAGCCATTGCTCGCGGCGGTCCAGGAGTTCGCCGCGGCCGTCGGTGACGGTCCGCTCGATCGCGAAGCCGACGTTGGCGACCTCGTCCCGGGCCAGGACCAGGGTCTCCAGCGGCCGTCCCGGCATGTCGGCGGCGGCGGGCATCATGAGGAGCCGATCCGGAGCGCCGTGCAGGGCGAACATGTTCCAGGACGGGTCGTCCGCCCCCGCCCGCCCGATCAGGTGCCGCTCGCCGAAGGTGTCGGTGACCAGCAGGGACGTGATCGTGGTGAGCGAACCCGCCGGCACTTCCACGGGCAGGGTGAACCAGTCGTTGCCGTAGGTCGTGGCGAACGCGATCAGCAGGAGCCGTCCGGTGTCCAGGGCGCCGACGGAGACCGCGCCGAGGTCGACGGCGGCGTCCTCCATCTCCCAGAACCGGTCGGCGGGGATGCCGCCGTAGCGGACGGGCGCCGGGAGCGCGTTGGCGTGCAGCGGCAGGGGCGGGTCCAGGTCAGCGACGATCGGCTCGGCGTCCACGCTGTACCAGTCGAGGCCGTCGCCGAGGTACTCGTCGGCGGTCAGCAGCGTCTCGCCCGCGACCAGGTCGACGCGGTGCTCGAAGCGGTGCTCGTCGAAGGTGTCGGGCGTGGCGCGCGGGACGGCCTCGGCCCACCAGTCCCGCCACCGGCGCGCGACGTCGGCGAGCCCGTCGCCGGTCAGCCCCCCGGCGTCGATCGCGGCGGCGAGCGCGGCGGCGTCCGGGACCCGGCCGCCGAGCAGGCCGACCAGGCCGCCGGGCGCCGGGGGCAGCCCGAACTCCGCCAGCAGCCCGGGCAGCGCGGCCGAGAGGCCCGCCTCGGCCAGCATCGTGACGAACTGGGCGCCGCCCTCGGCCCGCGCCCTGTCGTCGACCATCGGCGGCTCGGACTCCACCTGCGGTTCGAGCGGCCCGAGCCGCGGGTCGTACCTCGTCAACGGCCCGTCCGGGGGCGACCAGCCCTCGATGCGCCGGCTCGTGCCGGTCAGCTCGACGTCGATCGGCGACCCGGCGTCCTGGCCGGCGAACTCGCCGAACTGCCACTGCCTGGTCAGCAGCCAGGCCGCGTCGTGCGTCCGCGCCGCCAGCCCGGACGCGACCTCGCCGCTGCGGTGCAGCGGCTCCATCCGGTACATGTCGTCGAGCGGGAACCGGGGCTCCCCGGTGAGCGGGTCGAAGAGCCGGATGCCAGAGTCCTCCTCGAACTTCGCCAGGACGCGCCGCACCGCGCTGAACATGACCGCGGTGGCGCCGGGCAGCAGGTTGTCCAGCATCGGGAGGTCGCCGAGGTCGACGGCGCGCAGCTTGGCCAGCTCCAAGGTGTCGTGCACGGCCAGCGCCAGGCCGTCGGACGTCCAGCCGCGGTCGGGGTCGGGCGGGACGGCGATCAGCACGGCCTGCGGCGCCTTGGCGTCCGGGCGGTCGTAGTTGAACGCCACACCGGTCAGCTCCTGCGGGCCTTCCCCGCCGCCGCCGAGCGTGCCGTCCGAGCCCGGCAGCGTCTCGGCCCACTCGTCCAGGACGATCCCGGCGAGCGGTTCCCCGGCGGCGATCGGCCGGGGCAGGTGGCAGACGAGGTGCCACTGCGCCGGGGGACGGTCGTCCGGGTCGAAGGTGCCGCCGATCCACGGGTCGGTGTCCGTGCGCATCGGCTCCTGCGCGGCGGTGTGGTCCCCGGCGCCGCCGGTGAGGAGCAGGGTCTCGTGCCAGGAGCGCGCCGCGGGCCGGACGGCGGCGTACCGGCGGAGCCAGGCGCCGATCGCGGAGCCGGTCGCGCCCGCCGGGCGGGGCCCCAGGGCCACGCCGGTCAGCCGCGGGGCCAGCGGGAGCCGCGCGCCGAGCAGGGCGGAGAGCGCGTCGGTGACCATGCGCAGCCAGTCCTCGCTGGGCGTCCCGGCGAGCACGGTGCCGAGCCGCGCGGCGGCCGTCGCCGGGTCGGCGGCGGTGACGCCGAGCGCGGTGAGCCGGTCGGGGTCGGTGCCCGCCGCGACGACCGCGTCCTTGTACGCGATCACCCGGTCGCGCAGCTCGCCGAGGTCGACGGGGACGGGAGCCGCATCCGGGGGCAGCAGATGCGCGGGCACCAGCGGCTGCGCGGACGCCAGCAGAGGACGCAGGCGGACCGCCAGCTCGCGCAGCTCCGCCCAGCCGTCGCCGTGGAGGCGCCGCGCCCCCTTCCGGGTCAGCCGGGGCTGGTCGGCGCTGGACGCGTCCAGGATCAGCGCCAGCGCGCTCATGCCGAGCTGGTCGGCGGTCTGCGTGAACTCCTCCCCGGTCGCGGTCTCCGTTCCGGAGAGCCCCAGTTCGGAGGCGGGCCCGAGGAGCCCGGACACCCAGGCGTCCAGGCGGGGTTCGAGGGCGGTGAGGGCGTCGGCGGGCCAGCCCGGCGCGGGCGCGGGGACGTCCGGCAGCGCCACGGCCAGCCGCTGGGTGACGGCCCTGCCCCGGCGCGGAGTGGTCAGCACCTCGAAGCGGTCCGGGACGTCCTGGCCCTGGCCGAGGGTGTCGGCGGCCATCCCGGCGCGCAGCGCGTTGCCGCCGATCAGCTGGTGCACGCCCTCGGCGAGGGCGACGTCCCCGACGGCCTCGAGGGCGTCGACCAGGTCGTCCAGGTGCGGCCCGGCCTCGGCCTCGTCCTCTTCGGACAGCTCCCCGGTCCCCGCCGCCCGTGCGAGCGCCAGGCCGTCCACCACGTTCCGGTCGGCGATGGCCTCCTGGCTTCTCGCCCACAGGTCGGACGGGGTGTCGTCGTCCAGGGGCGGCGGCTCGGGGGCCGCGGGCGCGGGGAACCTCCGGCGGAAGCCCGGGATCAGATGGTCGAGCTCCGCGTCGTGCAGGGCGCGCTCGAAGCGGTAGCCGAGGAGCGTCCCGAGGTTCTGGCCGTTGCGGACGCCGCGGAGCAGCCACCGCGCGATCCTGGCCCGCCGGGACGTGAGGTCGACCGCGAGGGTCCGGTCGCCCTTGTGCGCGAGGAAGCCGGAGCGCAGCACTGCGGCGGTGGCGGCATGGTGCAGGGAGGGCGCGTGGATGTAGCCGCGCTCGGGCGACAGGGACGCCGTCCCGCCGTCGGGGAGGTCCACGGTGATCGGCGGCTCGGCCGGCGGGTGCAGGTCCTCGACCCAGCCGTACCCGCCGAGCCGGACGCCCTCGCCGGGCGGGGACGCCGCCAGCCGCTTGGCGGCGAGCGAGGTGATCCACGCGTCCAGGCGGTGGGAGAAGACGTCGAGGACCTCCATCAGCATCGGGCCGAGATCGTCCAGCGGGGTGCGCACCAGCGCGTCCAGGCCCTCGATGATCGTCGGCGCGGCCGCGGCGGCCTCGCGGGCCGTCTGGCGGGCCCCTTCGACGAGGTCGGGGGTGCCGGGCGCGTCCGGAAGCTGGAGCCGCACCCAGTTGTCCACGACCAGGGGAAGCGTCAGCGCCAGGCCGATGGGGTCGCCCTCGACGTCCAGGGGGAGGTGGCTCCAGTTCTCGGCGATCAGCACGGCGGGAAGGAGATCCGGCGTGTCGACCATCTCGAAGATGGTGAGCGGGCGGCTTTCGGAAATGTCGCCGCTCGGGTGCATCGGCCACAGTTCCAGGTACTCGTCGAGCCGCAGCTTCTCGCGGACCAGGGCGAGGGCGTCGACGATGCGCTGGCGGCTGATCTCGAAGAGCGCCCGGTGGCCCTCCGGGTCGGGGGCGATCTGCAGCCGGAAGCGGTCGTAGTCGATCCGGGTCACGTCCGACTCGGGGTCGCGGGCCAGGTCGGTGGTCACGTTACTGGGCACCTGCCACCGCAGCCCGGACTCCGGCGGGACGCCGCCGACCGAGAGCACCGGTCCCGGCGCCATGCGGTCGGCCGCGTTCATCGTCGTGCGCCCGGTGTGCACGCGCCGGATCAGCATGTCGGTCGCGACCGGGAGCCGCGCGAGGATGTCCACGGCGGCCAGGTCGGCGGGCCGCCCGTCGCCGACGCGCGGAATCCAGTTGGGGGCGAGCGCCGCCCGCCAGTGGTGCCGCAGCCGCAGCAGCCACTCGACGATCAGCTCCTCCGTCGCGGCGTCCTCGGCCCGCTCGTCCGGGCGCCACTCGTCCAGGCCGGCCACCGGCAGGACGCCGTAGGGCTGGCGGCCGACGCGGAGGGTGGGCAGCGGCCCGCGGCTGCGGACGAACCCGGCCAGGTGGTCCCTGATCTCGCGCCACGGCCTGGGGTCGGGCAGGGAGCCGGTGTCCGGGTCGGAGCCGGGCATGGTCGAATCCAGCGTGGCCAGGTCGTAGCGTTCCGTCGCCGCCCGGCAGAACCCCTGGGCCAGCCCGCCCCACCCCATCCTGCACATCCCGGCGATGGCGCGGTCGGACACATCGCCCGCGCCGTCGCACAGGCCGAGGAAACGCCCGTCCGGCAGGCCGAGCGCGGCGGCCAGCGCGGCGGCCGCCGTGCCGGGCTCCAGGGGCGGGTCTTCGGGGACCGGCGGCGGGACGTGCGGCCGCGACGACCACGCCGACCGCGCCTGCGGAGTGTTGTTGGTGGGCGTGCCCGCGGGAAGGAAGGCCAGCCCGTCGCTGTAGGCGTGCCCGAGCAGCAGGTCGGCCAGCCGGGCGGCGGCCGGGCCCGGCTCCTCCTGCCGGACGCCCACCGCGATGAGCTCGTCCAGATGGCCGACGCCGTCGGGCAGGTTCAGCATGGTCGCCATCCCGGCCCGGACGGCGGCCTCGAAGTCGACGGCCCAGTCGCCGGTCTCCTCGTCCGAGGCGAGCAGGCCCAGCGGGAGGACGTCCGGCACGCGCTCCGCCGTCTCGTCCACGACCACGGCCCCGCCGGTCAGGCCGATGAACCGCCACTGGTCGGGCAGGGTCGTCACGCGGGGCGACCGGCGCTCCCCGTCCGAGCGGATCTCCGGTGCCGGAGCGCCCGGACGGGTGGCCCGCACCGTCCAGGCGGCGCGGCCGGGGCTCAGCGTGGTCAGCAGGCGCTGCCAGGCCGCGTCGCCCGGCGCCGCCCAGTACGCGCGGCCCGCGTCCGCCTCCGCTTCGGTCAGCCGGGGGTCGTGCGCGTCGATGTGCAGGTCGTCCGGATAGACCCGCACCATGATCTGCCGCCCACCCGGCGTGAACCGGGTCTCCAGCCGGACCGGCAGCAGCGCCACCGGCCCGCCGTTCCCGGACTCGAACAGCGGGTCGCCCGAGCTGAGCTCCTCCGCGAGCTCCAGCAGCACGAGATCCAGCGTGGCGCTCAGGTCGGCGGCCGCCGCCCGGCGCTGGTCCTGCCCCTCGCGCTCCTGGTCGAGCTTCACCTGCGTGGGCACCCCGTGCTTGTACATCTCCATGCCCGCCACCAGGCGTTCCTCCAGCCGCCGTACCCACAGCTCGTGGTCGTCGGCGGCGGCGATCGCGGTGTCGCGGCGCAGGCGCAGGTCGTCGGCGTCGCGCCGGAGCGCGAAGACGTCAGCCACCGGGAAGCATCTCCTCGGCACGGTAGGCGAGCTGGAACGGTTGCTGGAACGCGATCCGCGCGATGTCGGCCGCGTCCGTGCCCCAGGCGAGATCGGTCCCGTTCTCCGCCGTGGGGGTCGGCGGCCTGCCCGCGACGCTTCGCGGCACGACGAAGCCGCGGCCGTCGACGGGCACGTCCGCCCAGGTCAGATCGGACCAGTGGACGAGCGGCGGCGGGGAGGCGAACGGCGGGACGTCGTCGAAGCCGAACCTGGTCCCGCGCATCGGCTCGCGGATGACGAACAGCCATCCACCGGAGGCGACCTGCTCGCGCGTCGGCGTCTCGAACGCGTAGAGGTTCGTCGAGTCGTCCGCCGGGACCGTGAACGCGGGCGGGAACCAGGAGCCCGTGCCCTCCGGCGGGACGGTCCCGTCCTCGGTGGCGAGCACGGCGTAGATGACCGTCCCGGGGAAGCGGCGCAGCACCTCGCCCCGGATGAGCAGCGTCAGCAGCGACCGGCCGCCCATCCGGTCGTGCCCGCCGAGCGGGATCCCGAGCGGCCAGCGCGCGATCTCGTCGATGTCGGGCGGCATGCCCCGCTCCGGGGACGACCAGAAGCGGGCGAAGGCCGTCCCGCGCTCGTCGGTCGGGTACTCCCGCCAGCGCAGCTCCCGGTTGAACTCGTCGTTCAGCCCGACCAGGAACGCCTCCACGAAGCCGGGGTTGGTCTCCAGCAGCACGACCGAGTCCTCGGGCAGGCCGCCGAGGCCGGGAAGGCCCCACTCCGGCCAGCGGCGGAACAGCTCCACCGCCATCGGGACGTCGAACGACGGATGCGCCATGATCGGCCGCAGCGGGCGGAGATCGGCGACGGTGGCGTCCTGGACCCCGGGCGCCGAGACGGTGTCCTGGACGCGCATGAGCTGCAGCGGCACCGGCTCGATCCCCGTGCGGATGGCGTCGGTGAGCGTCGCGGCGCCCATGCCGAGGGCGCCGCCCATGTCCTGCGGGGTGTCCAGGGACACGAAGTCGGCCGTCCGGCGCAGCCCGCGCAGCCAGCCGCTGGAGACGACCGTCCGCTCGGACGTGCCCGTCTCGCCGGCGACCGCCTGGGCCAGCTCGCTCAGCTTCGGGGTGTCCGGCGCGCTGACCGCGCCGCCGAAGCCGGCGAAGTCGGCGTGCCCGGCGTAGTCGCTGCGGACCTCGCACTGGGACAGCTCGCCGTCCATGAGCATGGCCAGCCGCCCGGCGGCCGAGGCGCCCGCGGAGTCGGTCTGCCGGGTGCCGAGCGCGCCCGCGTCGCCGGTGGCCTCGGTGCAGGAGGCGGGCGGGCCGAGCAGCCGGATCCCGCCCAGGCCCGCCGCCAGCGCCGCCTCCTCCTGCGGGGGCTGCTGCGCCGCCCGCGCGCTGCGCCGGGCGAGCCCGCCGCCGGGACGGGTCAGCCGGGCGAACGCCGTGGTGAACGCGCCGCCTGGGACCGCGGTCTCGGCCACGACGTCGCCGAGCGGCTGGGGCTCGCCCGTCCGCTCGAAGCCGAGCTCGATCCGCAGGCTCTCGCCGAGCGGGGCGGACAGCGACGCGAAGGCGACCTGGTCCATCGTCGCCAGATGCTTGTCCTGGGCGCGCTGCCCGCTCTCGGCCGCCAGCTCCGCGACCGCCACCAGGCGCGCCGCCTCGCGGATCGGCCCGGCCTGCTCCCAGGCCCGCGCCATGAGGAACTCCTGCTCCAGCTGGACGTACCGGGCGCCGAGCGACGCCGCGACCCGGTACCTGACCTGCAGGTTCAACGCCGTCTGCCAGCCGGCGGCGTCCGCGCGGCGCAGCCCGGTGAAACGGCTGCCGTACAGCGGCGGCGTCACCGCGCCGACCCCCTCCGGGGGCGGACGGTCCGGGTCGAACCTGCGTCCCGGAGCGTTCAGCTCGCCGAGCAGCTCGTCCACGAACGTCTCCTGGGCGGGCGAGACGGGATCCCACACCTCGTCGGCCACCTCGGAGCCCGGAATCCGCAGCGCGCCCTGGATCCGCGCAGTGACGGACGGCGGCGTCCCCTCGGGCGGATCGCGGTGCGGCCACGGCCGCCGCACGTTGACCGCCCGGACGCCGAAACCCTCGATGGACGACGGGTCCACGCCGACCAGCCGCCGCGCGAGCATCTCGAACGACCCGTCGGATCCGGTGCGGAACCGCCACCAGTGGTACACGGGCACCTCGACCGGGGCGGCGCCCGCCGTCCACGCGGGCTCCGCCGCCCGGCGCGGATCGGCCGGCCGTCCGGTCAGCCCTGCCTCGCGGCCCGCCGCCGTCGCGGGGACCACGCAGGCGACGTACGCGGTGTCCTCCTCCAGCCGACGCGGGCAGACCAGCCGGGCGATGACGGCGTCGGACCTGCGCCGCACGCCCGCGAGGATCCGCCCCTCCAGGCCGTCGTCGTCCGTCAGGCGCGCCTCCACGTGCGCCCACATCGCCGCGCTCGCCAGGTCGGGCTGGGCCTGCGGCGGGATCGTCACCACCGGCAGCGGGCTGCGGTCGGTGGGCACGCCCTCGCTCTCGCGCAGCACGACGAGGGCCAGCCATGGCGGCGCGCCCTGCGGCGACAGCTGCCACGGCAGGTCGGCGTGCGCGAACTCCACGCACGCGAGTTCGCTGGTGGCCGCGTTCACGCAGCCGTCCGGCGGTTCCCGCCGCGACACCAGGCCCCGGTCGAACCCGACCACGTCACCCGGGCCGATCAATGGCAGGGTGAGCGCGGCTTCGGGGGCCGGGAAGGTGATCTCTTCGCCGCGGCCGCCGCCTTCGGGGGTGGTGCGGGTCAGCGTGATGGACGGACGCACCTGCGCGCGTCCATCCGGTCCGGGGGCGGCGGAAGCGATCGCGCCGACCCGGACCGACGACGCGAACCAGCGGTCGGTCATACGAGCCTCACCAGGGTCTCGGCGCGCCGCCACCGCTCCACCCGCTCGGCGGCGTCCCACCGCCGCGCGAACGCCTCGGCCATCAGCTCGGCCTGCTGGAGGCTCAGATGCGGCGGCCGTTGCGGACGGTAGCCGGTCTCGTACCCGTCGGCGGCCCGCCGCGGCTCGGCCAGCACGGCGGCGGACGGGTCGGCGGAGAACTCCAGCCCGCTGACGAACTCCCGGAACGCCTCGCCGCCGAGCCGCTCGTCCTCGGTCATGGTGAAGAACTCCGCCGGGACGAACCGGTCCGTGACCGGGTTCGGGTTCCCGACCGGCGTGCCGCCGAGGCTCGCGAAGAACGGCCGCCACCGCTGCGGCGGGATCGGCATGCGCTGGAACCGGTCGAAGGTGACGTTCAGCGGCAGCACCGGCTGCCGGGCGCACAGCACCGAGTCGGGGTGGATCAGTTCGCCGTCCGCCACCTTGGCCTTGGCCCCGGCGGTCAGCCACAGGCCCGTCCGGTCATGGACGGGCGCCCGCGCCGACCACGCCTCGCGCTTGGCGAACGCCTCGCCGAGCCTGCGCGCGGGCAGGTCGGGATCGACCGGCGGCTCCACCGCCGCCTTGGAGCCCCAGGACACGTCGAAGTCGAGCGAGATGTCCTCGAACAGCACCGAAATGCTGCCGGTGCCGAACGCGTGCCACGGTGCGGGGCCTTCGAGGGTGAAGTCGAGGGCGATCCCGGCCAGCCGCTGCCCGAGCACCTTCACCGCGACCCCGGCGAACACGCGGGCCGAGAACGAGAACACCGGGTCGAAGATGAACAGCGTGTCGAGCCCCAGCCAGCCCTCGACGCCGCAGCCCGCGATCGTGGCGTCCAGGCGCACCTGCCCGCCGAACATCACCGCGTTGGACGTGACGGCGAAGTACGCCTCGGCGCGCAGCCCGAGCCCGCCGCCCAGCCCCAGGCTCAGCCGGCGCAGCTCCGGCACCCCGGGCGGCCGGACGTAGCGCGGATGGAACCCGCCCGCCGACAGCACGAACTCGCCCCCGCCGCTTCCGCCCGCGCCCCGGACCAGCAGGTAGATATCGCCGGAGACCGGCACGCCGGCGATCCAGGAACCGGTCAGCGACACCAGCAGCTCCACCGACGGCGCCGACGGGTCGACCCGCCCGTACAGCTCCGCCTGCAGATGGACGATCGGCGCCTCCGCGTGCGGCAGCACGGCGAGCATCCGGCCCAGCAGCAGGAACTGCGGCGGCGCCGGAAGGTCGAGGATCACCGCGGCGGCGAGCGACACGATCCCGCCGCTCCACGTGATCCGCAGCATCGGGCCGACCACGAACCGGCCGCGCGCCTCCGGGAACGCGGCGCCCAGCGCGTCGATGATCTCCGCCGCCCGGCGGGCGGGATCGTCGGGGAACAGGACCCGGTCGGCGTGCCCGTCCGCGACCATGCGGCGCAGCGCGTCGGCGTCCGCGCGGTGGCCGATCCCGACGATGCCGCCGACCGCGTCCACGGCGAAACCGAGGCCGATCTGGATGCCCGGTGGCGGGAACGTGGCGTTCAGCAGCAGGAGGAACGACATTGGAGCGTTCCCGGACGGGGGGCGGAGCCGCCCGACCGCCTTCACCGACATGGCCGCGAGGTCCAGGTCGAGGACGCCGCCGTACGCGCCGGGCCCGGTCCGCTGGAGGGCGCCGCCGCCGCTCACCGGGCCCACGTCCAGGTCGACGTGCAGGCCGTCCGGGCCGGCGAGCGAGCACCGGTCCGGGAGCGGGCCGACCCGGTCCCCGGACAGCGCGATCGGCAGGTCGAGCCCGATCCGCGTCACGCCCGCCCGCAGCGGCAGCCCCGTCGGCCGGACGGCGACGGAGACGCGCGCGCCGAGCACCAAATCCTGTCCCGCGACGCGGAGCTCGATGCCCTGCTGGAGGACGTCCACGCCCGGCAGCGCTCCGGCCGCCGCCCTGCCGCCGCCGGGCGCGTGCCTGAGCCGGACACCGGACCTGAGCTGGATTCCCGTGGCGCCCGTATCGGCGAAGCGCAGGCCGCCGGGACGGTCGGCGACGATCTGCAGCCTGGCCGGAGCGGTCACGAGCGGGCCGAGCAGGCCGGCCAGGTCGTCGGGGACTACCGCCACGCTGAACCCGCCCAGCTCGACGCTCAGCTGGGGCGCGGCCGTGGCGACGTCGACGTCCACCTGCGCGACGATCTTGTCGACGGCCAGGCCGGGCGGGCCCAGCCGGACGGGTACGGAACGGAACAGGAGGACCCGCACCGAACCCGACACGTCCGGGGTGCGCACCACGGGAGGCGCGCCCGGCACGACGGTCAGATCCCAGACGCCGGAGAAGGCGCTCGCCCGGACCTCGAGCCCCCACGGGCCGTCCTCGTGCGCCACGCGGAGGCGTCCCGTGACCACGACGTCCAGTTGAGGGCCGCCGGGGACGACGGCGACTGCGGCGCACACGTCCCCGTCCCTGGCGACCAGGGCCAGGCCGCGCTGCCCGTCCGAGCGCTTCCACCCGTGCAGCCGCACCTGCTTACCCGGCCGCAGGTCGCCGACCAGCGACCGCAGGAACGCCATGAGCCCGCCGCGTTCGCCCGGGACGGCGTCCACCGGCTGCAGCAGCCGCCCCTGCAGTTCGGGCGGCGCGGTGAGATCGACCCCCAGGTCCGACAGCCCCAGCGGGCCGGCCGCGTCGGTGACCGCACTCTCCGCCAGCGGCCACAGCAGCGCCGCCACCGCATCGAGCAGTTCCCTGGGATTCATGATCGCGCCCTCCTCCGGCGCCGGTGCGGCGTGCGGTCACTCCTGCGGGCGTCCCGCCCCGAACCGCGTGTCCTCGCCGTTCGCGACCTCCTGCGCGAAGGCGGCGTACGAGCTCGGATTGGTCAGCGCGGCGGCGGTGGTCAGATCGGCGTAGGCGCCCAGCGACGCGCCGGTGCCGGGATCGGTCGCGATGCCGTGCGAGACACCCGCGATCGTGGCGCCGGACCACTCGGGGACGTCGGGCCCGGCACCGAACGTGAAATGGACGGCCTCGTGGATCAGCGCGGCGGCCCTGCCGCTCGGGCCGTGGAACGTCGAGAAGATGTCACCGACCTCGGTGAAGGAGCCCTGGCTCGTCTGCGCCGCGAACCGCAGGCCCGGCGTCCACCGGAAGGCGTTCGGGATGTCGTTCAGCCGCGTCCGGATCTCGCCCAGCCGGGCCCTGATCACGGTGGTGTCGATCGTCCCCGTCATCGCGAAATGGTGCCGGCAGGCGGTGGCGATGGCGGGCGTCACCGGGCCTCCCAGCGCCGCCAGCGTCCGGTCGACCCAGTCAAGGGCGACGTCGGTGGCGGCCCCCGCGTCGAGGATCGGCAGGAGCCCCGGCCATTGGGCCACCACCTCGAACGGGTCCGTGATGGTGAACTCGAACGTCTCGGAGTCGTAGTCGTAGCGCGCGTAGATCGGCGCGGACACGGTCCTCCCCAGGCCCGCCGCGATCGGATGCCCGTCGTCGTCGACCACCGTCCTGGCGATGCGGAACAGGTACGCCTTCGTGCCGAACGAGCGCAGGCCCGGAATCTCGCCGTCGATGCCGGCCGTGAACGGGCCGGTCGCGTGCCAGTTCGGGGTGAACAGCTTCGGGTAGTTCGGCGACCTCGCGTTCGTCGTCCAGTCGAACCGGCTGTACTCGTCGCGGCGGAAGAAATACGCGAACCTGCTCTTGGCCCCTCCTCCGGCGAACACCGCGTCCACCGACGTCCAGCCCGGCGGCAGATCCCAGTTCGGGGCGGTGTCGGCGGGCGCCGCGTCCGGGAGGCCGTCGGACGCGCGAAGCCGCAGATACTTGTCGTCCTTGAAGACGTAGTGGAAGGCGGAGAAATCGCCCTGCCCCGGCAGCGCGCCGGCGAGGTCGCGATCGAACGGGGCCGGGAACGGGATGCGGCGGGGAGCGCCCGCGGCCACGACCCGGTCGGCCACCCAGTCGTAGGCCGCCGACCAGCCGCCCGAGAAGACCGTCGTGACGTCGGGTCCCAGAAGCGGCGTCCTGAGGGCACCGTCGATTCTGGCGGTCGAGGACATGGTCCCCCTCACTCTCGACCGGCGGGTCACCGCCAACCGCCAGTATGAATTACGTCACCCCGGCAATGCCTGGCTTATTAAGCCTTCTTTGGCGCTTCTTAGGCTGATTCGGTGACGGTCATGGCGATGGGGAAGTGGTCGGAGAATCCGTCCTCGTTGACTTTCTTGCCCATACCGCCGAAAGGGATCGGACGGGGATAGGGGCCGGTGGCCGCCGTACCGGGGAACCGCAGGATCCGGACGGTGCCGGCGTCCGCGCGGATCGCCGCCTCCTGCCGGGCCATCCCGGCGTTGACCAGGAATTGGTCGAGGAGATTCGGTTCGTTGTTGAAATAGAAGCTGCCGTCCGGGGCGCCGATGGCCGGCCACATCAGGTTCCACAGGCGCGGGGTGTCGGCCTCCAGCACGCGCCGCCGCTGGCGGGTGCTGAGGGCGTGGGTGACGAGGGAGGTGTCGGACGGTTCGTCGTTGAAGTCGCCCATCGCCAGCACCGGCGTGTCGGCGCCGTGCTCCTCCAGCACCCGCTCATGGAAGAACGCGAGCGTTTCGGCGGCGATGTGCCGGTAGCCCGCGGACTCGAACGCGCCGCCGCTGCGGGACGGCCAATGGTTGCCGAACACCGCCCATGTGCGGCCGTGCCGGGTGCGGAAGTTGACCTGAACGATTTCCCGCGTGGCGTTGCGCCGCATCACCACATGGAAGAACACCTGGTCCGCTGGGGCCTCCAGCAGCTCCGGGTCGTAGAGGAACGCGACGTCGATACCGCGGGCATCGCTGGTGTCGGCGTGGACGATCGAATACCGCCGCCGCGGAAGCCGCTCGTGGACGGCGCCGGCGAGCAGATCCAGCACGAACCGGTTCTCCACCTCGCACACCCCGAGCAGGTCCGGCCCGGCGCCGTCGTTCATCTGCGCGATGACCGACGCCAGCTGGGCGACCTTCCGGTCCCGGAGCCGGGGCGTCCACCCGGCGATGCTGTTCTTGATCACCCGCGCCACCTTCTCGGTGCGGCGCGGCGAGTTCTCCTCGTCGAAGAGATTCTCCAGATTCCACCAAGCCGCATGATAAGTCGCCATCGCCGCGCCCCCCAGCCCGGATCCAGACCCGTCCACTACCGAATATGAGAACACAATGTTCTAACGGGTAAAAGGCTCGTCGATAAACGCCCGCCCCGGTTGGACGCGCGCCGCCCGGCACCCGGGCCGCCGGCCTTCGGGACGGCGCGACCGGCGCCCTCGCACGGCCGGATCGGCGCGGACTCGCCGCCCCTCGGCATGGAACCGGCGGACACGGCCCGCTGGCCGGATGCGGCCCTCCGGCGGGACCCGCCGCGCCGAAACCGGGGCCCGCGCCCTCGATGGGCGGCGGACTCGGTCGCGACCGCCGGGCGTCCGCGGCCGCTTCGTACGATCGCCGGCGCCCGGCTTTGCCCGAGCGGATGGCACGGTCCCACTGGTCAGGGAGCCATACGGACGGGCCGGACGCGTTCGCGCCCGTTCCGGCCCGCCTCCCCGCCGGAAGATCTTTCCCACCAAGATTTCGTTTTCGTTGCCTGCAAAAGGCGAAACCCATAATCTGGGATTCGCCGTCACGCGATGCCGGCCGCCGGTAAGGCCGACTGCTTGATGGCGGCCCATTGGGTGGGTGGGCTTTATGCACGCGAGACGCCGAAATAGCCTGGGGAGATCATGCGGCCCGACCGGGGACCTGCTTCCAGCTCCGTGCCCGAAAATCCCGCCGACCGGGTGCGGCGCCGCGTGGTCGAGGCGGTCAGCGACTCCATGCGCTCGGTGCAGCACAGGGAACACGGTGAGCTGCACCTCTACCTGTCGCTCCTGCAGGACCGGCTACCGGTCTACGTGGGCACCGTCGCCGACCTTCTCTCCCATGTCGGACAGGCCAGCGTGCACAAGAACCTCGTGATGGTCGCGGAGGCGACCATCGGTTTCTACAACGAGGTCCTGGCCGCCAAGGTCGCGGTCCTGGCCAACCCGGTGCAGCTCGTCCGGCTGCGGCAGGTGATGGAGCCTCGCCAGCTCGGGCCCCACCAGGCCGAGAACTCCGTCGCCGCCTACCTGCAGAAGGAGCAGGAGCTGGGACGGGTGGCCGCGCGGGTGGAGCCGCTGGGCGCCGCCCGGCTGCTGATAGGCGCCTGCCTCAATTGCGCCTTCACCGTCCTGCTGCTCGGAGACGACGCGCTGCCGCCGCGCCACGAGTACGCCACCGGTCTAGTCCATGGCCTGCACCTGTCTCCCTGATGGACGCCCTCCCCGGTGGCCGACTGCGGACAAGGTCATCGGCTTGAAATGTCGCTGGAACGTTCGATAGATCTATCGATGTCGAACACAGTGTCAATTCATCCTGGGAGAACACATGAAATTACGGGCATCTCATCGCCTGGCGGTCGTCACGGGGGCGGCCGTTCTCGTCACCGCAATGAGCGGAACGGTCGGCGCCGCCGCCGAGTCAACGGAAACCGTCTGCGGAACAGAGGTCGAGCTCGGCTCCCTCGTTTACCAGATGTGCAGCGACGTCGTCCACGTGGGGGAAACGTCCTACGGCACCCAGCCGTTCATGGAGGCGCGGAACCGCGGCATCTCATCGGTCGATCTGAGCCTGACGCTCCAGCACTGGGACCCCGCGGCGAGCGGCTGGGCCACCGACTCCAACGGCTCGCGGACGCTCGAGGCGGGCTCCTCGACCCGCTACTTCGGCCCGCCGAGCTTCTGGCCGTGCGGCCTGAACGCCCAGGAGCGCGGCCAGGCCACCACCACCGTCGGAACCGGCGACTGGGCCGACGTGATCACTCCTCCGGCCTGCTGACGGCCTGCTGAACCAACCGCCCCGCCCGTCGTGTCATGACGGGCGGGGCGCGGCCGATCGCGCGCGGAACACGCCGCCCGGCCGGATCCGGAGCCCCTCATCTCATCCAACCGGCGCTCTTGAACGAACACCCCTCGACCGAGACCGGCAGGTCCGCTCGGCGGCAGGTCTTCGAGAGCGAGGAGGGCTCGATGCGTCGACCATGCATCGCCACGCGCGTGGAACTGTCCGGTCTACAGGACACCGCGTTCGTGGTGCGCGATGCCGAAGGCATCCCGCACTTCAGGGCGAAGAACGCCCGGGACCGGTGACCGCGACGGCCGTCCCGGCCGCGTCCCGCGCGCGGCCGGGGCGGCCATCGCCTCAGCGGGGTCTGCGCGGGGTGTGGCAGCCGCAGCCGATGGGGGCGGCGCGCGTGGTCGCGTCCGGGGTGCGGGCGGCGGCCTTCTCGACGTCCGCCAGCATCCGCCTCCGCCGGGCGGACGTGATCAGCCGGCCGTCCGCGACCACCGCGTGGATCCTCGTCGTGTTGGTGATGTCGGCGAGCGGATCGGCGTCCAGCACGACCAGATCGGCGCGCTTGCCGGGACGGATCGACCCCAGATCCCGCTCCATGCCGAGGTACCTGGCCGGTTCGAGGGTGGCGGTGCCGATCGCCTCCAGCGGTGTCAGCCCGGCGCGTACCAGCAGCGCCAGTTCCTCGTGCAGGCTGAAACCGGGATAGGCGAAGATGAATCCCGCCTCGCTGCCGTTCAGCAGGCGGACCCCGGCGCGCCGCATGGCGCCGACGAAGCGCAGCCTGCGGTCGAACAGCTCGCGCTGCTGCTCGATCTCGGCGGGCGCGCGTCCGGGAAGGTAGATGTTGTCCACGGCCCACTGCCACCACTCCCGGTCCTCGGCCGGGATGTACTTGAGCCGCTGGTCGTCCCGGACGAGGTCTTCGGGGCGGTCCACGATCAGGTGCATGCTCAGCGTGGGCGTGACCCAGGTGCCGCCCGCGTTCAGCGTCTCGAAGAGCCGCTCGGCACGCCGCGGGCTGTAGTGGCTGGCCGCCAGCCATTCCGCTTTGTGGAACTGGCGGAACCAGCCCGCGTAGTCGCCCGGTTCGATCGCGATGGCGTCCAGCGTCTCGCGGACCTGCCGATCGCGGCCGGACGCGGCGCACCACAGCGTGTGGACGTGCTCGATGCTGCGCTGCCGGAGACGACTGGCCTGGTCGGGGGCGACTTTGTCGGGGCAGTGCCCGGCCAGCGGAAGGCGTTGCCGCCGCGCCTCGTCCGCGATCGCCGCGAAGGCCCCGGGGGACAGCCGGGAGTAGATCTTGACGAAGTCGGCGCCCTCGGCCTTGACCCGCCGCACCGCCCCGCGGGCCTCGGCCTCGCTGGTGACCAGGAGGGCGCCGTCCGGATCGTCCGGTCCGGCGAGGAGGGACGGGGAGCCGTCGATGATCTCGCTCGCGATCGTCCACCGCGGGCCCGCCAGGACGCCGCGCTCGATGTCCTCGCGCCACCGGCGGACCACCGCCGACCCGGCCATCTCGCGCACCGTCGTGACCCCGTTGGCGAGGTAGAGCGGCGGGGAGATCTCGTGCGTTCCGATGCTGTGCGCGTGCATCTCGCACAGGCCCGGGATCACGTACCTGCCCGGCAGGTCGACGACCGTGACGCCATGGTGGACGGGCACCTCGTCACGCCGTCCGACCGCGACGACGCGGCCGTCCTCGATCAGCACCGTGGAGCCGGGCCGGGGCCGCGGACGGGTCGCGTCGATCACCGTCACACCCCGCAGCGCCAAGCGCGGCCGCCGTCCGGCCTCGGCCGCCGGCGGCCGCGCGCCCACCGCCAGTGCGGCGCCGCCGATGAGGACGCCCCGTCGTGAGATCAGCTGTGACACCTGAACCCCCTGCTCCGCATGCCACGCCGCCCGGTTGCGGCACGACCGAACGTACACAGCGTCTTAGACAAGTTTCAAGACGTTTGTCTAAGACGCTGATATCATTCCGGGGTGGGAAACCGAGAGAAACTGCTGATCGCCGCCCGGGAGTGCCTGGAGCGGAAGGGCTACACGCGCACGACCGCCCGTGACGTCACCGAGGCGGCGGGGACCAGCCTGGCCGCCATCGGCTACCACTTCGGCTCGACGGAGGCGATGCTCAACACCGCGCTTCACCAGGCGATGGAGGAGTGGGGCGACCGCCTGGAGCGGACGATCGGGGACGCCGGCGACCGGTCATCGTCCCCCGTCCGGCGCTTCGAGCGGGTGTGGGCGCAGATCGTCGCGTCGTTCGAGGACGACCGCGCGCTGTGGGCCGTGCTGTCGGAGATGCTGGTGCAGGCGCAGCACGTCCCCGAACTGCGCGAGTCGCTCACCGCGAGCATGGCCGAGGGACGCTCCGGCCTGGCGGAGATCTTCGGCGACATCGCCGCCCCCGCCGATCCCGGCAGCGCCCGGCTGATCGGATCGCTGTGCCAGACCCTGCTCACGGGCCTGATGATGCAATGGCTGATCGACCCGGAACACTCCCTGACAAGCGGCGAGCTCACCGACGCGTTCCGCCTCCTGGCCACGACCGCACTGACCGAGCACTAAACCGCGGGTCCTCAGCGGAGTCGACGCCCTGCGGCGAACGTCGCGGCCGGCCGCCGGAGCACCTCGGGGTCGTCGCGGGGGTCGTCGTCGTAGGTGACCAGATTGGCCGGACGACCCGGCGCGAAGTCGCCGGTCGTGTCGTCGATGAGCAGGTAGCGGCGTGCGTCGCTGCTGGCGGCGGCGAGCGCGCTCCGCGGGGGGAGGCCCAGTTCGGTCAAGAGGCGGACCTCCCGGGGCAGGTTGCCGACGGCGTCGGTGCCCGCCAGGACGGCGACGCGGTGCCGGACGGCCTCGTCCAGCAGGTGGGCGAGCCGTTCGCGGCGCTGGGCCAGGCGCCGTCCGCGCCCGGGGTCGTCGGCCGGTGCGGGCGCCAGGACCGCGCAGAGGGTGGGCGTCCAGGCGCCGCCCCGGGCGGCCAGGGCGCGCAGGGCGTCGCCGGTGAGAGCGTCGCCGTGCTCGATGGAGTCCACGCCGGCCGCGACCAGGTCGGCGGCCCAGGCCGTGGTGGTGTGCGCGGCGACGCGGGCGCCCTCGGCATGGACGGCCTCCACCAGCCGCCGGACGTCCTCGATCGGGTAGGTCGGCACCGCCAGATCCGGACGTGTCACGCCCTGCTCGATGGCGGGGAAGTCGGCGATCAGCTTCACCCATCGTGCTCCCGCGGCGATCTGGGCGCGGGCGGCTTGGACGAGGTCGTCGGCGGTCACCGGTTCGTAGAGGGCAGGGAAGTATCCGCCGGGCGGGGCCAGGAACCGTCCGGCCGCCAGTAGCCCGGCGCCCTCGTCGGCGGCGGGCATTCGCAGGGTGACGGGGCCGGGGCTGCCCATGTCGCGTACCAGCGTGATCCCCGCCTGTAGCGCGGTGCGCAGGTTCCGCTGGGCCTGGGGGAGAGGCAGTGGGCGCGGACCAGCGCCGTCGTCGGCGATGCTCAGATGGCAGTGCGCGTCGACGAGTCCGGCCAGTACGAACCGGCCGGGGAGCGGCTCGGCTTCCGGGGGCGGAACATCGGTCCAGCGCCCGTGCCGGTCGACCCCGCCCTCCACCGGATCGCCGTCAGGTAGCCCGACCGCCGTCACCCGCCATGGCTTCATGACGACCACGCTAGGCCGTCAGATGTGGTGGTGTTCGGCTTCGAGTTCGGTTGCGAGGGTCGCTCGTTCGGCCTGGTGCCGGGCGAGGAGTGCGGCGCTGAAGTCAGCCCAGGCGGCTTCCTGGTCCGCGGTCATCTGGGCGCCGTCGACCTCGGATTCGACGTCCGGATGGGCGTCGAGGAATTCCGCGAACAGGCGGCCCATCTCCATGCTGTGCCGCCGGTTGAGCTGGACGCGTCGGGGGTCCATCGGCCCATCCTCGCAGAGCGCCCGGCGGCTCCAAGGGGAGCCGCCGGGCGCGGAGACGCGGGTCAGGCGGGTTGCGGTGCGCGGGCGGCCTTGACCGCCTCGCGCAGGTGCTCCTCCTCGTCGGCGGACAGCGACGTCTGGATGATCGTGCCGCCCAGCGGCGCCATCTCCGGGATGACCTTGTCCGGGTTGCGCTTGTCGACCAGGACGAACACGGCCGCGCCGCCGGGCGTCAGGTGCTCGCCGAGGTTGTGCATGAAGTCGTCGTCGATGCCGGCGTCGGACGCGGCGCCCATGGCGGCGCCGGTGGCCCCGCCGACCGCCATGCCGAGCAGCGGCATGAAGAAGATCAACCCGATGAGACCGCCCCAGGCCGCACCGCCCAGCGCTCCGCCGGCCGTGAGGTTGCGGGCCTGGTGAAGCTTGATCTTGCCGTTCTGCTTGCGTTCGACGACGACGACGTCCGCCAGCTCGATGACGTGTTCCTTCTGGAGCCGGACGAGCTTGTCGCGGGCCTGTTCGGCGGTGGCCAGGTCGTCGTAGGCGACGGAGATCAGGTCGCTCATGCGTTTCCCCCGGTTGGTCTGTTCCCTGCCGATGGGGCAGGAAATATACGTATGTCTTTCCTACCTCTGTAATCGCCAGGTCCTCCGGCGCGTTCGTCAAGATTCCGTTGTGCCGGGCGATGAATTGGCAAAGGGGCGCGGAGGGGCCGCCGGAGAGTTCTCGATCTTTTGTCCTGCGCTGGTCGTGGGTTCCCGTCAGGCCGGGAAGTTCTCGGATACTGGCGAAATTCACTTCGAGGAGAAGTCGTGGGCGCTATGCCGTCGATGGACGACCGGGCCGATTTCGAGAACGCCGACAAAGGGTTCGTCGGGTCGGCGTCGCAGGCGAAGATCAAGGACGCGTCCGGCCGGGTCGTCTGAGACCTCGACGCCTACGCCTTCCGACGGCAACCCCGCGCATTTATGGGAACTGCCGCCTGAGGAGTCGGCGAGGAAGCACGTCGAATTCATGGGCGGTGCTGAGAACGTCCTGACCAGGGCGAGGGCCGCGTTCGAGGGCGGGGAGACGCGGTGGGCCGCCCAGGTCCTCAACTACGTCGTCTTCGCCGACCCGGGCAATTCCGAGGCCCGCGAGCTTCTCGCCCGGGTCTACGACGCGCTCGGGCAGGGCAGCGAGAACGGCACCTGGCGGAGCTACTACCTGCAAGGTGCCACCGAACTGCGCGGAAACAAACCCGCCGCCGCCCTCGACAGCGCGTCCCCGGACGTCCTCAAGGCCCTCAGCGTCGAGCAGGTCTTCGACTCCATCGCCATCCGCGTCAACGGTCCGCGCGCCTGGGAGCAGCGGCTGACCGTCGACTGGAACTTCACCGACCTCAAGGACGAGGTCAGGTTCTGGATCGCGGCCGTCTGCATGCTCGGCGTCCCGGTGCTCGGCTCGCCGGCCGCCGTGGTGATCGCGTTCCTGCTGTCGGCGGTGGAGGTGGTGCGGCGCGCCGCGCGTCCCGGCGGCACGACGCTGCGGCCCGGCCCGGACGGCCGCTTCACCGCGGCGGCCCGCCCGCAGGAGGCCGCCGCCGGCCTGGTGCTCTACCGGTTCGGGAACGAGCTGTTCTTCGCCAACGCCGCCGAGTTCGCCGCCGAGGTCGACGACCTCACGGCGGCGGGGGACGTGCGCTGGTTCGTCCTGGACGCCGAGGCGATCACCGACATCGACACCACCGGCGCGCAGACCCTGGCGGAGATCGCCCGCAAGCTCGCCGGCCGCGGCGTCATCTTCGCCGTCGCCCGCGCGCCCCGGTCCCTGCGCGACCTGCTGGCCCACTACGGCCTCGGCGACCTCACCCACTACGACTCCAACGAGGCGGCGCTCGACGCCTACCGGCAGGACGGGGCCCACCGATGATCGAGGCGTTCGCGGTACGCGGTCGGCCTGCCCGTCTCGCCGTAGTCCGTCTTGAGGTATTCCTACTTAAAAGGTAGGATTTGCATGAAATTGACTGGAAGGAGCGGGCGGACGATGACCGCGCGACGGCTGCACCTCAACGCCTTCTTGATGAGCAACGGACACCACGAGGCGGCCTGGCGGCTCCCGGGCGCCGACCCCTTCGTCAACCACGACGCGGCGTACTTCACGCGGCTCGCGCGGACCGCCGAGCGCGGCCTGCTGGACTCGGTGTTCTTCGCGGACAGCCCCTCGATCATGGGAGAGGTGGCACAGCGTCCGACGAGCGTCCTGGAGCCGACCGTCCTGCTGGCCGCGATGGCGACCGCGACCACGCACGTCGGGCTCATCGCGACGGCGTCCACCACCTACAACGATCCGTACAACCTGGCCCGCAGGTTCGCCTCGCTGGACCACATCAGCGGCGGCCGGGCCGGCTGGAACATCGTGACCACCGCGACCCTGGACGCCGCGCGCAACTTCGGCCTCGACGAGCTGCCCGCGCACCGGGACCGCTACGAACGCGCGGCCGAGTTCGTCGACGTCGCGCGCAGGCTCTGGGACAGCTGGCGGGACGACGCCGCCATCGGCGACAAGTCCGGCGGCACATGGGCGGTCCCGGAACGGGTGCGCGCGATCGAGCACTCCGGGCCCTACTACCGGGTGCACGGGCCGCTGAACACCGCGCGCCCACCCCAGGGGCATCCGCTGCTCGTCCAGGCGGGCTCGTCGGAGCACGGCCGGGACTTCGCCGCCCGCCACGCCGAGGCGATCTTCACGGCGCAGCAGACCCTGGCCGACGCGCAGGCGTTCTACGCTGACGTCAAGCGCCGCGGCGCGGCGGCGGGACGTGACCCGGAGCAGATCAAGGTGCTGCCGGGGATCGTCCCGGTGATCGGGAGCACCGAACGGGAGGCGCGGGCGCTCGACGAGGAGCTCGACCGGCTCATCCTCCCCGAGCACGCGCGGGCGCAGCTCGCCGGGACGCTGCGGCTGGACCCCGAGCGGCTGCCCCTGGACGCGCCGCTCCCGGCCGACCTGCCCGCCGAGGACGAGATCGAGGGCGCCAAGAGCCGGTACACGCTGATCGTCAAGCTGGCCCGGGACGAGAACCTCACCGTGCGCCAGCTCATCGGCAGGCTCGGCGGCGGACGCGGGCACCGCACGTTCGCCGGCACCCCGGAACAGATCGCCGCCACCATCGAGCACTGGTTCACCGCCGGCGCCGCCGACGGCTTCAACGTCATGCCGGCCGTGCTGCCCTCCGGGCTGGAGGCGTTCGTGGACCACGTCGTCCCATTGCTGCAGGCGAGGGGCCTGTTCCGCACCGAGTACACCGGCACCACGCTCCGCGAGCACTACGGGCTTCCCCGTCCACCGGACGGCCGGACGCCGCCCCTCGCCGGGCCCGTCCGCCCCGTGACCGCCCTGACCGGCGGGAAGGCGGGTCGATGAGCCTCGACCGGCAGCTGCGCCTGAACCTGGTCGTCCACCCGGCCGGTGGTCCGCCCAGCGGGTACGCGGAACCGGGCACGGAAGGACGACCGTCATGACCGCCCCGCATCCCGCCGCGCCGCGGCACCCCCTCGACGGCGTCGGACCAGACCTGTTCAGGGAGGCGCTGGGACGTCACGCCTCCGGCGTCGTCGCCATCACCGCCATCGTCGGCGGCACCCCGGTCGGGCTGACCGCCACGTCGTTCACCAGCGTCAGCCTCGCCCCGCCGCTGATCTCCTTCTACATCGCCGACTCGTCCACCACCTGGCCCGAACTCCGCCGGGCCCGGCTCTTCGGCGTCCATCTCCTCGCGGCCGAGCAGGCGGACCTGGCCGCCCGCTTCGCCGCCAGGGGAGCCGACCGGTTCGCCCCGCCCACGGCGTGGCGGCCGAGCGAGGAGAACGTCCCGCTGATCGACGGCGCCGTCGCCCACGTCATCTGCGACCGGCACGAGACCCATGCCATCGGCGATCACTGGCTCGTCGTCGGGCACGTCAGGCGAGCGCTGCTGAACCGCCAGAGATCACCGCTGCTCTACCACAAGGGCGCTTTCGGCGGCTTCGCCCGGCTCCCCTAACCCGGTTCCGGAGGAACGACATGTCCATCACCGTCCTGGTCGGCAACCCGCGCCCCGCGTCCCGCACCGCGCTGGCGGCGGTCAGCGCCGCCCGCGCCGTGTCCCATCTCGTCGGGGACGAGGCCGAACCGCACGTCATCGAACTGGCCGGCCTGGCCCCCCGGCTCTTCAACCGGAAGGACCCGTTCGTCGCCGCGGCGGTGCGCCAGGTCAACGAGGCCGACCTACTGATCGTGGCGAGCCCGACGTACAAGGCGACCTACACGGGCCTGCTGAAGGTCTTCCTCGACCAGATCGACACCGGCGCCTTGGCGGGAACCGTCGCCCTTCCCCTGCTGGTCGTGGGCTCTCCGGCCCACTCCCTGGCGGTGGAGGTGCACCTGCGTCCCCTGCTGGTCGAACTCGGCGCCACCGTCGTCACCCCGGGCCTGGCGGTCGAGGAGGGCGACATCCCCCGGATCGAGGAGATCACCACCGCATGGGCGACGCGGGTCGAACCCCAGCTGCGCCCGCGGCCGGACGTCGTCCGCCGGTGACCCAGGCCGGGCGATCCGCGTCGCCCGGCCTGCCGCCCGCCGGACGCGCTACGCCGGGCCGTAGTCCACGGTGTAGAGCGCGTCGTCCAGGTTGAAGACCAGGCTTCCCCGGTCGCCCTCGATCACGTCGGAGCCGAGGTGGTCGTCGGAGTCGCCCGGCAGGTCGCCGTCCTTGTCGTACAGCGTGATCTGGTCCCCGGTCTTGGCCCTCCGGTTGATCGGCCGGTGGTTCGGGTGGTCGTGGTCGCAGTTGATGGAGTCCGCCGTCGACCAGACGGTCCTGCCGTTGATCTGGAGATAGATCTCGTCGCCGCCCGAGGTGTCCTCGGTCTCGTAACAGGTGAGCCTGAGCAGGTTCACCTCGGCCTTCGTCCTGGTCTCCTGCGCGGTGGCCGCGGCAGGCGCGCCGCCGGCCAGAACCAGCGCGAGGACGGGCACGGCGAGCACACCCCGGTTCACAAAAGACCTCATTGCCACGTCCCCCTCATGGGTCACTCATCATGATCAAGTAATCACGGATAGTAATCAGATCTGGCGGCCAATGTCCACGCCCGCGTCAGGGGAGCAGGTCGGCGTCGGGGTCGATCGACTCCGTCCACAGCCGGTTCGCGCCGGGGTCGTCCCGTACCAGGCCCTTGGATCCGAGGAGCTCGCTGTACTCCAGCGCGCTGGCGTCGACGACCATCGCCTCGGGGGGCGGCTTCCGCCAGACCTTCAGGCCCTCCTCCCAGGATTCGAGCCGGGCGCGCGGGACGGCCAGGTGCTTGTGCCACAGGTTCACGCGCAGGTCCCGGGCGAAACGATGGCCGCCCATCCTGCCCATCAGGTCGTCGGTGATGCCCGCGGCGATCTCGCTGTCGAAGGTGTAGCCGCGGTCGTTGACGTTGACGGTGCCGATGACGGCGAACTCGTCGTCGACGAGGCACGTCTTGGCGTGGACGTAGGGCCCGCACCATTTCTTGCGCTCATCGTCCGGGCTCGCTTTCAGCGAGAACATCCGCCATTTGCGCCCGCTGGGATCGGCCGCGGCGAAGTCGGTACGCCACTCGTTGCGCGCTCCGACGAGATAGGGAAACTCGTTCGGGAAGGAGACCTCCTCTATGTCCCTCCCGTATTCGTCCTTCATGACATTGCCGTCCTTGTCCTTCTTCTTCTCCCTCTTGAGCAGCTCCTTGTAGTGCTCGAAGGTGGTCGATTTCTCCATGAGGATGAGCAGGAACTTGAACTGGGGATCGCGGAGGCGGTCCACCAGCAGCGCCTTGAGCCGCCGGCTCACCAGGTACTGGTCCTCGATGTAGATGTAGTGGCGCGCCTGGCCGACCGCCTTCTTGACCAGTTCCCAGGCGGTCCGCTCCCCTTTCGGCGCGAACCCGTACCTCTCCTGCGACCTGTTCATCCTGCCCAGGTCGGCGTAGGTGCGGCCGATGGCGACCGCATACGATCCGGGTGCCCGCGACCCGCGTCCGAGAGTGACGGACGGGACGGGCGCGGGCGCCTGTCCGGTGGCGACCAGCGCGAAGTCGGCCTCCACCCGCGCCCGCGGCATCGCGAACTTGGCGGCGTCCAGCCGGTGGGTGTCCGAATGGTCGAGCCACCTTTCCCGGAAGACCCGCAGCAGCACTGCCGCGGCCGGGCCGGTGACGCGGAAATGGACGTCGTGGTACGGGTCGTCGCCGACGCGGCTGCCGTTGACGTCCATGCCGCCGGTGAACGCGATCAGGCCGAGCGCGCCGTACACGACGAGCAGCTTCTGGTGATGAGCACTGCCCGCCGGCAGGACGGGAATGCCGCCGTACCGCAGGAACGGGAGCTTCCGGTCCAGGATCGCCAAGCCGTTGGGCAGGCCGTTGATGAAGTCGGTGATGGGGACGTTGTTGCCGCCGGCCGGATTCATTTTCGGATCGTTCGCGACATCCGGGTTGTCCCAGAACACGCCCCGGATCTGGGCCTTTGTCTTTTGCAGCAGGTCGCGCAGCCTGACCGCCGGGGAGCCGCCCGCCGCCTCCAGCATGACCGTCACCGGGTCGACGCCCCAGCCGAGGAGGTAGATCCGGTGGTCGGCGGACGTCGCGGTGGCGATCGCGGTGCCCATGTCGTGGAACGCGCACCTGCCGTAGATATACGGGACGACGGCGTTGCCCATCGTCGGCAGCGCCGCATCGGGGTACCAGCCGCGCAGCTTCGCCAGCACCTGGTCAGGTTTTCCGGCGCCCCGCGGATCCGACGCGTCGGGGGAGGGCTTGTGAGGCAGCTTGGCGACTTCGGCCGCGTCCTCCTGGCAGGTGGTGAACGGTTTCGATGCTCCAGGTGGTTTGGGCGGCATGTCAGCCGCCCTCCGCCGGGTTGTAGGTGACGGTGATGTCGATGCCGGACGTGGGCGTGTACTCGTTCCACTCGGCGATCAGCTCGCCCTTCTCCCCGGGCTGGGTGACCTGGAACGGGGACGCCGCCGTGCCCGTGTGCGCCTTGAGGAGCCGGCCCACCCTGATGTGGGTCGCGTCCGGGATGTCGACGATCGTCTGGGCCTCCTGGTCGTGGTCGAGCCCCCGGACGGAGTCGATCACCACCTGCGCCCCGGCCAGGAAGCCCGCGCTGCTCGCCACCTGGATCGAGACCGGGCCCGGGCTCGGGCCGACGCTGACCGGGGACGTGGTGATCACCGCGTCCTGCAGCCGGGTGGCCGTCTTGCCGGGATTGGCGGCCGGGATCCCGGGATAGTTGCGGTCGTCGTAGGCGGCGATCTCCTGGGCGATGGTCCAGTACGGCGACTCCGGGTCAGGCGCGTGCGGGTCGTCGAGCAGGCCGCGGTCGACGAAGTTCGCCCACCGCGTCTCCCAGCCCCGCCGGACGGTCAGCACGACCCGGGCGCTGCCCGCGCGCAGGAACGCCTGCCGCGTGGCGTCGGGGTGTTCGAGCTGCCTGATGAAGTCCCAGCTGGCGGGCACGTCCCAGAAGTAGGAGTAGAGGAACGTCACCACGTTCTCCCACTCGATCGCCTGGTTGACGAACCGGACGATCTCCTCGTACTGCCGCACCAGCGTCCACTCGATGGAGTCGGGGTTGATGGCGCCCGACTCGAAGCCCGTGCCGTGCGCGACGTCCACCCCGGCCTCCTCGAGCACCGTGAGGACATCGCCCGGCACCGTGGGGAAGCGGTTGCCGAGCAGGTACCGCAGCACGCCCTTCATCACCTCGTCGTTCTCCTCGCGCCGCAGCGTGAGGGTGTCGACGTCGGTCAGCCGCTCCTCCAGCGCCGCGATCCTGCCCGCGATGTCCTGCTGCTCGGCGAAGTACTGCGTCTGCGCCGCGTTGTACAGGACGTTCCACACGTCCGCGCGCCACTGCTCCATGGACTCCTTGGTGGGGACGCACCGGACGGTGAACACGATGGTGGCCGTGCCGACGTCCTCGAACAGCAGCCGGATGGGCTGGGTCTCCGTGGCACCTGCCAGGAAGGGGGTGCCGTCGTGGGCGAAGAGGTGCTCGTCGGCGTAGTCCTTGTGGTGCCCCCACGGTTCGAAGCTGATGTTGGTGCCCATGACGGTGAACCGTCCGGCATGCTCGGCGTGCTCCAGACTGGCGTTCATCACCACCAAGGCGACCTGGTAGCCCGGCGGCACGGTCGCCGTGACCTTTCCGCTGTGGCGGCCCTCCCCCAGGTCCAGCCCGTCCACGGACAGCGTGAGGGTCTTCGTCGGCGCGGGCGGCGGAGGCGGCGCCGGTGCGTGGTACCGGTCGGCGAGCACCAGGTAGTGCGGCTGGTCGGGGGTGGGCGGGTCCGTCACCGGCGGCTTCGGATCGTCCGCGCGGATGTCGGCCGTGATGTCGCTGTGCGGGAGGTTGAACACGAACGGCCCCAGCCGGGCCTTCAGCGCGGCCAGCTCGACGTAGGACCGCCGGATCGACGCGGCGGGCTCCGGCAGGACGATGTCGTACGTCGAGCGCAGCCCGTGCCGGTACAGGCGCACCCGCCACTTGCGCATCATGCTGTAGTAGTCGACCCGGATCGGGTTGGTGTCGTGCGGATTGCGCAGCGTCCGCGTGGTGGTCTGCGACGTCCCGGTCACCGTGGTCGTCGCGATGGTGACCTTGTGCTCCTGCTTGGCGCGGGAGGACGCCTTCTGCGTCAGGCCCGTCGCGTGCTTGCGGCTCTCGCCCGCCGACTGCGACTCCTTGCCCTGCCCGGTGAAGGACGACGTCACCGACCCGGAGATCAACGGGATCCCACCGGAGACCGTGCCGGTGATGTTGAACTGGTTCGAGTGCTCCTGCTGGGAGTTCGTCGACTGGGACAGCTCGGTGTTGTCGGTCACCCCCGTCTCGCTCAGCGTCTCCAGCGAGTCGGTGACGATCGAGGTGAACTCCTTCTTCTGGACGGACCACTCCTTCTGCGTCACCGCGGTCTGCTCCAGCGGCGCCAGCGGGACGGTCCCGACCAGCTCGCCGCGCTCGATCCCGGCGGGCGTCATCTCCAGCCGCTCCAGGTTCAGCGCGCCCACCAGGGACGTCTCGCTGCCGAGCTCCAGCCCCTTGACCGCGAGCAGGGCGCGGTGCAGGTCGTTGCGCGCCGCGCCGGCCGCCGTGTCCGCGCCGGTCGCCGTGTCCGCGCCGGCCCTCTCGGCGGTGCACCGCTCCAGGTCGGCGCGACGCAGCTCCACTACGGCCCGGCCGAACCTCTGGAGCACCTCGACCGGAACGCCGGCGAGCACCTGCGCGGCCGGCAGCAGCGGCGGGACGCCGGGTTCCTCGAACGAGGCCAGCAGTTCCAGCACGGGTTCGTCCGGCACGGGTTCGTCCGGCACGGGGGCCGTCGCGGCTTCCGCCCCGGTGCCCGCGTCCGCCTCGCGGAGCCGCCGCACCGCGTTCTCGACCTCTGCCGGGCGCAGCCCGAGCCGGTGGAGAAAGCCCAGCTTGGCCATCGCCTGCCCTGCCGACCCTGACGGGACGCGCAGCGGCACCAGGGTCGCCTTGTGCAGCTCCCTGGTCGCGCTCTCGATCAGCGGCGACGGCGGGGGAGGGGGCGTGCTCTCGGGCCGCCCTGCCGCGCCGGGATTCTCGATCACTTCACGGCCGTCGGTAGCGGCCCTGCTCTCCGCCATTTCGTCACTCCCCGTGATGGGTGTTAACGCTGGCGACAATACGTGGCCACTGTGCATCGTCGACCGACTACTTAGAGGCATGCTCGCGTCCCCAATCGTGACGGAGTGGTGGCCTTTTGGATGGGGTGCGCGGATGTGACGTCGCGTGCGCGTCAGAGTGACGTCAGTTTGGCGCTTGACATGACGTCGATCTGACGTCATGATGGGGGCATGGATCTGATGCCGTACGTGGAGAACCTCCGCCGCGAACTCGTCGTCGCCGCCGAGGCGGGCGGGCCGGACGCGCGCGCGCTGGCCGAGCGCCTCACCGGTGTCCTGGAGTCGGCCACGCGGCTCGCCCTGCTGGAGGCGCTGTCGGCGGCGGCGGACGAGATCACCGGTGAGCTCGCGCCGGGGTCGGTCGACGTGCGGCTGCGCGGCGGCGAACCGGCGTTCGTGGTGACGCCGCCGCAACCGCACCCGGGAAGCGCGGCCGACGCCGGAGCGGAGGCCGCGTGGGAGACCGGGCCGCCGATGGCCGGGCCTCCTGCGGCCGGGCCGCCCCCGGCCGGGCCTCCGGTGGGTGAGGAGGGCGGCACCGCGCGGATGACCCTGCGGCTGCCCGAGCACCTCAAGGTGCGCGTGGAGGAGGCGGCCGGCGCGCAGGGGATCTCGGTCAACGCCTGGCTGGTCCGCGCCGTCTCCGCCGCGTTCGAGACCGGTGCCGGAGGCCGTCCCGCCGCCCGGCCGCAGCAGCCCCAGTCCGGGCGCAGTTACACCGGCTGGGTGCGCTAGCCCGCAGCCCGCCGCATCACTCATCGCCCGGCCCCGAGGCCGGGAAATTCCACCAGACCCATTTGGAGGGCTCCGCCATGCCTGCTTTCGACACGCCCCAACCGATCATCGCCGACATCGACGTCTTCGCCGGCCAGGTCCACATTCACGCCGGCGACCGTGCCGACACCGTGGTCGAGGTACGTCCCAGCGACCCGTCCATGGAGGCGAGCGTGCACGCCGCCGAGCGGACGGTCGTCGAGTTCTCCAACGGACGGCTGCGCATCAGGGGACCCAGGCCTAAGGGCCTCGGGTACCTGCGGTCCTGGCGCGGGTCCATCGAGGTGACCGTCGAGATGCCGACCGGGTCCGGCGTCGAGGCCGGGGTCGCCGCGGGGGGCATGGCCGGCTTCGTCGCCACCGGCTCGCTCGGACGGACCGTCCTGCACAGCTCGAACGGCGACCTGCGCCTGGAGGAGACCGGGCCGCTGGAGATCAGGACGTCCATCGGCGAGGTCTCCGTGGACCGGGTCACCGGGCCCGTCGAGGTCACCGGCTCCGTCGCGGCGATCCGGATCGGGACCGTCGACGGGTCCGGCCTGGTGAAGAACTCCACGGGCTCCATCACGCTCGGCGAGGTGACCGGCGACCTGCGGCTGAAGACCGGCACCGGTGACATCACCGTCGACCGCTCGCTGGCGGGCCTGGTCCTCACGTCCGCGCACGGCCGGATCCGGGTCGGCGCCGCGGCGCGCGGCAACGTCCAGGTGGAGGGCGGCCACGGGAAGGTCGGCATCGGCATCCCCGAGGGCACGGCCGCCCTGCTGGACCTGAGCTCCAAGAACGGCGTGGTGCGCAACACCCTGACCTCCGCCGACGGACCCGAGACCACGGACAACGTCGTCGAGGTGCACGCCCACACCAACTGGGGCGACATCGACGTCCACCGGTCCTGACCCCCTGAACAGAACGTAAGGAGACCCCTCATGAGCGACGCGATCATCGCCGAAGGGCTGGTCAAGAGGTATGGCGAGGTGACCGCCCTGGACGAGCTGAGCTTCTCCGTCCCGCAGGGGACGGTGCTCGCCCTGCTCGGCCCGAACGGCGCCGGGAAGACCACCACGGTAAGAGTTCTGACCACATTGCTGCGCCCCGACGCCGGCCGCGGCATCGTCGCCGGGCATGACGTCGTCGGCGACGCCCGCCGGCTGCGCGCGAAGATCGGGCTGTCCGGCCAGTACGCCGCCGTCGACGAGCACCTCACCGGAGCCGAGAACCTGGAGATGGTCGGGCGCCTCTACCACCTCGGCGCGAGGCGCAGCAGGGCCCGCGCCCGCGAGCTGCTCGAACGCTTCGACCTCACCGGCGCCGCCGACCGTCCGGTGAAGGGCTACTCCGGCGGCATGCGCCGGCGCATCGACCTCGCCGGCGCGCTGGTCGCCGACCCGCCGGTGCTGTTCCTGGACGAGCCCACCACCGGCCTGGACCCCCGGGCCCGCACCGCGCTGTGGGACACCATCTCCGAACTCGTCTCGGGCGGCAGCACCCTGCTGCTGACCACCCAGTACATGGAGGAGGCCGACCACCTCGCCGACCAGATCCTGGTGGTCGACCACGGCCGCGCCATCGCCCGCGGCACCGCCGACGAGCTCAAGGACCAGGTCGGCGGCAACCGCATCGAGCTGACCGTGACCGACGCCGCCGAGCTGGACACCGCCCGGGAGACGCTCGCCTGGGTCGCCGTCGGCGCCATGCGGACCGTGCCGGAGTCGCTGCGGCTCACCGTCCCGGTCACCGACGGCGCCGAGGCGCTCCGCCAGGTCCTCGGCCGGCTCGCCGACGCCGGGGTCCGGGTGCGGGACGCCGGTCTGCGGCGGCCCACCCTCGACGACGTCTACCTCACCCTGACCGGGCACCGGGCGCCCGGTTCCGGCACCGACTCCGACCCCGAGCCCGGCACCGACCCCGAGCCCGGCACCGACCCCGAGCCCGGCACCGACCCCGAGAGCGGCACCGACCCGCGGGCCCAGGAGGCCAACCGATGAACGCCATCACCCTGCCCATCGCCGACGGCTGGACGATCGCCAAGCGCAACACCCTGAAGATCAGGCGGCAGCCGGACCTGCTCAGCGGCGCCCTCATGCTCCCGATCGTGCTCATCCTGCTGTTCGCCTATGTCTTCGGCAGCGTCATCGACGTCCCGGGAATGTCGTACAAGGAGTTCCTGCTGCCCGGGATCTTCGTCCAGGCCGTGATCATCGGCGCGCAGACCACCGGCTACACGCTGACCCTCGACCTGCAGAAGGGCATCTTCGACCGGTTCCGCTCGCTGCCGATGGCACCGTCCGCGGTGCTGATCGGGCAGACCGTGAGCGACCTGCTGATGAACCTCGCCAGCCTGGTCGTCATGGCGGGGATGGGGCTGGTCGTCGGCTGGCGGGTGCACACCTCGCCGTACGAGGCCGCCCTCGGGTTCGCGCTGCTGCTGGCCTTCGCCTACGCGTTCTCCTGGTTCACCGCGACGGTCGCGCTGGCCCTGCGCACTCCCGAGAACTTCAACAACATCGCCACGATGGTCTCGTTTCCGCTGATGTTCGTCTCCAACGCGTTCCTCGACAGCTCCAACCTGCCCACGCCGCTCCGCGTCGTCGCCGACTGGAACCCCGTCTCCGCCTTCACCCAGGCGGCGCGGGAACTGTTCGGCAACACCAGCACCGCGATGACGACCTCGGACGCCTGGCCCATCCAGCACGCCGTCCCGGCGTCGCTGCTCTGGATCGTCGTCATCCTGGTCGTGTTCGTCCCGCTGGCGACCCGCCTCTACAAGCAGGCGGTCAGCGCCTGACCGGCGAGCACAACGCAAGGCGCCCATTCGCCGACGCGGGGGCGCCTTCAGCGTTGCCCGGCCGGGCGGCCGGTCAGAAGGTGATGGCGACCTTGCCCCGTGCGTGTCCGCGCTCGATGTAGCGCAGTGCCTCGGGGATCTGGTCGAACGGATACGTCCGGTCGATGACGGGTGTGAGCCGGCCGTCCTCCATGAGGCCGGCCAGGAGGCGCAGGTCGGCGGAATTGGGCTTCCAGTGGACGGTGCCGATGCGCTGCCGGACGAAGGGCGAGGCCAGCGCCCCGCGGAACACCTGCGCCGCCGGGCCGAGCAGCCTGCCCCGGCCCGAGGCGATGCCGCCCACGATCACGAGTGTCCCGCGGGAGGTCAGGGGGCGCCGCAGCCGCGCCAGTGACCGGTCGCCGACGATGTCGATGAGCAGGTCGTACCCTCCCTTCCGCGCGGTGAAGTCCGCGCGGGTGTAGTCGACGACGTCGTCCGCCCCGAGGGAGCGGACCAGCTCGACGTTGCGGGTGCTGCACACACCGGTGACCTCGGCCCCGAACGTCCTGGCGAGCTGGACGGCGAACGTGCCGATGCCGCCGGAGGCGCCGTTGACGAGGACCCGCTGCCCGGCGGCGATCCTCCCCACGTCCCGGAGCGCCTGAAGCGCGGTGTGCGCGGCCATCGACACCGACGCCGCCTGCTCGAAGGTGAGCCGGGCGGGCTTGACGGCGAGCCGGTTCTGCGGGACGGCGACCATCTCGGCGAACGAGCCCAGCCGGACCTCCCCGAAGACCTCGTCCCCGGCCCGCAGCCCGGTCACCTCGTCGCCCACCCGCTCGACCACCCCGGCGAGGTCGGCGCCGGGGACCAGGCCCGGCTTCGGCCGCCGCAGGCCGACGCTGAGCCGGACCAGCTTCGGGTCGGCCCCCACATGGCGCCAGTCGTAGGGATTGACGGACGCCGCCCGCACCCGGACGAGCACCTCGTCCCGGGCGATGGCGGGTTCGCCGACGTCCTTGAGCGCCAGCACGTCGGGCGGGCCGTAGCGATCCCAGCTCCAGGCTTTCATCGGCTCTTCCTTCCGGCGGGGCGTCCGGCCGTCGTACGGCGTAAGGTTGTCATACGCCGTAAGGCTATCGTACGGCGTAAGGGAGTCAAGGGGCGGTGCGGAAGAGGGGATCAGTGGCCGGCGGTGCGGCGCCGCTCCAGCCCTTCGAGGATCAGGTCGAGCGCGAACTCGAACTCGAACTGGTCGTCGCAGAAGCCCAGGGTGCCGTCCGGATCGTTGTGGACGGCCTCCGCCAGCATCCCGGCGAGGTTGGGGAACTGATCGGCCATCTGCTCCATGAGCTCCGCGGCCCCGGCGTCGGCCGCGGTGTGGCCCCCGGCGTCGGCCGCTCCATTACCGGCTCCCGCCTCGCCGGGCTGGGCGCTGTCGGGAGTGAACAGCTCCTGCGTGAAGCCCAGGGCACGGCTGCCCAGGACGTGCAGCGCCCGGTGGGCCAGATCGTAGGAGAACCCGCCCGCCCGGAGCACGGCGACGACGTGGTCGTAGTACGCGATGACGAGCGGGCTCGTGGTGCTGCGGCTTTCGAGGACCTGCGGGGCCCAGCGGTGGCGCAGGAAGACGTCCCGGGCGGCGAGGATCTGCGCGCGAAGCGCGGCCTGCCAGTCCCGTTCCGGAGGGGGAGCCTCGGCGTGCTCCACCGCCGCCATGATCTCCCCGAGGATCACCTCGACGATGCCGTCGAACACGGCCTCCTTGTTGGCGACGTGGTGATACAGCGACATCGCCTCGACCCCGACCTCCTGCGCGAGCCTGCGCATGGTGAGCGAGCCGAGGCCGTCACGGTCGGCGAGCGCCACGGCCGCGCGCAGCACCCGCCTGCGGCTCAGCGGAATCCGCGGCTGCTCGGTCACCTCGTCGGCGCCGGTCCGTGGGGTCATGGATGGATCTACCTCCCGGCGAACGCGCTACCCGTACACGGTAAGCCTGCCCGCTCCCGTCCGGGCACCTGCCGTGTCCAACGGATTCGCCGTCCTTTGTCACAGGACGCTGGCATGCTCTACGGGGCCAGGCCCCCGACGACCCTCCGGAGAAAGCCATGCTCAAGGTCACGCACGACGGCGTCGAGTGGATCGACGATGGCGGACCGCTCGGCGAGATCTTCTGCCTCACCTTCCTCAAGGGGGTCGATGAGACCGAGGCGCTGTCGCGCCTGGGCGGCCTGCCGGACACGCTGCGTCCCCGCACCCTGGAGGAGGCGGGCGAGGCGTACCTGTCCTACGAGGCGGGCTACGCGGAGTTCGCGTTCGCGCTGAACCTGGGCGACTGGACGGTGCTCATCGAGCCCGACGGCTTTCAGGGGTCGCTCATCGAGCCGCTGGCGGCGCTGTCCCGGGGCACCGAGGCGGTGGCGGTCCAGCGGCACGACTACGCCGACCACGCCTTCCGGTACGCCGTCGACGGCACGCTGGTCACCGGATTCGAGCCCACCTGGCCCGACCACCGCTGGGGGAGCGAGCCCGACCGGCTTCTCGGCCAGATGCGCGCCGTCGGCCTCCACCTGGACCTTGACATCGACGACGAAGACGAAGAAGACGACGAAGACGCCTACGTGCCGAGCGCCTACGTCCCGGCGCTGCTGCTCGCGGGTCTGATCACCGGCGCCGTCCCGCACCCGGACGCCCTGGCCGGGGAGCTGCCGTCCGCCGAGATCGAACCCTGGTTCAGCGCCGCCTCGCCCTCGCTGTCCCACGGCCCCACCGACCCCACCATGGTCGCGGCCCTCCAGTCCGCGCGGCCGGACGCGCTCCGTGCGGTCGCCGCGCGCGAGACGATGCGCCTGGCCTCCGTTCTCGGCCTGGACGGCACTCCCGGCCTGGCGGAGGCGGTCGCCACTGCCGGGCGCGGCGAGCCCGTCACCGTCCCCCCCGGTTCCGAGCTCGGCGCGCACGTCCGCTCCTGGCTGACGCGCTCGCGTCAGGCGGGCCGATCGCTCAACGACCCGTTCGCCCGCGCCAAGCTGGGCGACGACGAGCGGCGCGCCGGCCTCCTGCTGGGCTGGTTCACCAGTGCGCTGAACGCCGCGCTGTGGCCGGAACCGCAGGCCGCGGCCCGCGCCGTGCTCCGCCCGCTGACCGAGGGCCCTCCCGAGTTCCGTGACTCCGCCGCGGAGACCGGCGCTTTGCGCACCCTCCGCGGCAACGCCTAGGTACCGGGCTGGACGGAGATGTCGCGGAATTCGACCTCGGCGTCCTCGGTGTAGAGGCCGACGGAGCCTCCCGTGTAGGGGCGTTCCGCGTCGGTGAACTCGGTCACCGGCCGTCCGCCCACCCGGACGGTCATGGTGGCGCCGCTGTGGACGACGCTGACCTGATACCACTTGCCGAGGGTGAACGCGCGATCGCCGGTGGCGAGGAACCGCTGGCCTCCCCGGTAGGAGGGGTCGCGCTTGCCCAGCTCCCAGCCCGTGGGCTTCAGGATGAAGTAGTAGAAGTGGTGTTCGTCGGAGTAGGCCCAGACGACCCACGCGGCCTCCCAGGGATTGGGGGCCTGCTCGCGCAACTGGGAGACGGTGCGGGCGCGCAGGCGAAACGTCATGTCCGCGTAAGGGGTCTGGGAGACGACCAGGCCCGCGTGCGTCTCCGCCGGGTCGGTGGCCGGTTTCGGACGCAGCGAGATGACCCCGCCGCGGGCGCCGTTGACGCCGTGGCCGTCGAACACCGCCCGCCAGGAGCCGTGGACGGTGCCGTCCCGCCACCGGACGAACCGGTCCCCGCCGCGGTCGACCACGGTGGTCACGGCGGCGATGGTGAGCAGGGTGGCCAGGGCGAACGCCGGTGACCACCGGAAGGCGCGGGGCATGGCGGAGGGCGACATGGTTGCCATCATGCGGCAGGGCTCAGTCCCGTGCCGGGAAGCGCGCGGCGTCCGGCCGGAGGCAGCCGCGGACCAGCGCGGCGAGGATCCGCTCGGCCGCCCGGCCGTCTCCGAAGGGGTTGACGGCGCGGGCCATCCGGTCGCGTTCCGCGGGGTCGTCCAGGAGCCGGGACGCCGCGGCGTAGACCTCGCCGGGGTCGGTCCCGACGAGCCGGGCGACACCGGCGTCGATCGCCTCGGGACGTTCGGTGGTGGTGCGCAGGACCAGCACGGGCTTGCCCAGGCTGGGAGCCTCCTCCTGGACGCCGCCGGAGTCGGTGAGGACCAGGTCGCAGGCGGCGAGGGTCGCGGTGAAGTCGGGGTAGCCGAGCGGCTCGCAGATCGTGACGCCGGGATGCCCGGACAGGCCGGGGAGCAGGGCCTCGCGCACCGCCGGGCTCTTGTGGAGCGGTAACAGCACCTCGCAGTCGCCCCGGTCGGCCAGGCGGCGGACGGCCCCGGCGAGCCCGCGCATCCCGCTGCCCTGGTTCTCGCGGCGGTGCAGGGTCACGAGGACCCGCTTGCCGGCGGTGCGGAACGCCGCCTCGCCCCTGCCCTGGCGCAGCATCCAGTGCAGGTTGTCGATGACGGTGTTCCCTGTCGTCCGGACGTCCGGGCCCGCGATCCCCTCGGCGCGCAGGTGCGCCGCGGCGCTTTCGGTCGGCGCGAAGTGCCAGCGGGCGATGCGGGCGATCAGCCTGCGGTTCAGCTCCTCGGGGAACGGGTTGTACAGGTTGCCGGTCCGCAGCCCCGCCTCGACGTGGGCGACGGGGATCTGCTCGTAGGACGCGGCCAGGGCGCCGCACAGCGCGGTGGTGGTGTCGCCCTGGACGACCACCACGTCGGGACGTTCGGCGCGGAGGGTGACGTCGAGGGCGGTGACCAGGCGTCCGGTGAGCGAGGACAGCCGCTGGCGGTCGCGCATCACGGCGAGGTCGGTGTGCGCCTTGACGTCGAGGGCGGCCAGCATCGGCGCGAGCATCTCCCGGTGCTGGCCGCTGCTCACCACGAACGGCTCCCAGAGCGGGGAGGCGTCCATCGCCCGGACGACGGGGGCCAGCTTGATCGCCTCGGGCCGGGTGCCGAGGACGATCACGGCCCGGACCGGAGGTTCGGTCACGACGTTCCGCGGCCGGTTCCGTGCGGGGTCACGCTGAGGGAGGACGGCCATGTTTCTGCTCCTCGCAGGCATGTTCGGAAAGCGCGACGGCCGACGGGTGAGAAGGCCGCCGCGCGGCGGAAGGTCCGGGGTGGGGGTCGGGTGGCGGTCGCGCCTAGGTCCGTGCGGTCTTGAACCAGGTGTGCCTGCCCGTGAGGACGCGGCCGAGGGCCCACCAGCCGGAGACGAACCAGATGTAGCCGTAGATCACGTAGATGTGGCCGAGCAGCAGTGAGTACGGCCTGCTCACCGGCTCGCGCTTGCGGTAGACGAACGCGTAGGCGGCCGCGAGGCCGAAGGTCATGACGTAGAACCAGGGCAGCCACCACAGGGACAGGGCGCTGTGCCCGGTCCGGATCGAGGTGACGGCCGTGTCGCCGAGCATCAGCGCGAACGAGATCGGCAGCAGCGACGTGAGCAGCAGCAGCGCCGGGCTCGACAGGTGGTAGAGCAGGTCCGCCGCCGGCCGCGGCGCGATCTTGTGCAGGATCAGCGGTGCCAGGCGGGACGCCTGGATGTGCCCCTGGAACCAGCGGGACCGCTGCCGGAGCAGCCGCCCGAGGGTGAGGACGGCCTGCTGGTGGACGGCGGCCGTGCCGCAGTAGGAGTTGGTCCACCCGGCCGCGATCAGCCGGACGCCGAGGTCGAGGTCCTCGGTGAGGCAGTCGCTCCAGGGCCTGCCGGGCAGCGAGCGCAGCGCGGCGAGCCGCATGAACTGGCCGTTCCCGCCCATCCCGACGCTGCCGAGGTGGCGCCGGGCGTTCTGGAAGATCTCGCCGTAGACGACGAATTCCATGTCCTGCAGCCGGGCGAGAAGACGGTTGTTGCGGTTGTACATGCGGACGCCCACCTGGACGGCACCGACGTCGGGATCGTTGAAGAATGGGTCCACCTGTTCGGCGGCGTGATGGTCGAGGCGGCCGTCCGCGTCCACCACGCAAATGATGACGTCGCGTGGATCTTTCCCATCCAGGACGTTCGTTTCGGACAGCCATTCGAGTCCGGCGTTGAGCGCCGCGCCTTTTCCTTTGCGGGCGTCCGGAAATACGCGCCGGTAGAGGTGGATTCGGCCCTCCGCGGCGGCCGCGGCGGCGGTGACGAGCTGAGGCGTTCCGTCATCGGACGCATCGTCCACTACGAGGACCATAAAGTCCTCCAGCGGGAGACCGGCGAGGCGCGCCAGGCTTTCGCCGATCACTTTTTCCTCGTTCAGGCACGCGAGCATGAAGACATAGGTTCGATCCCTTCCCGTCTCGCGCGGTTGTGGTGTCCGGCGCCGGGACAGTACGAACATTCCGCTGTTGTACGAGACGGCCAGCACGATGATCGCCAGGCTTCCGGCCACCGCGAACTGGCCGATCACGGCCACTCCCGGCCGCGCCGCGCCCTTACCCCGGCCGCGGCGCGAATCCGCGCACCGGCGAGGAAAAGGCCGAAAGCGGCCACGCAGTATAACCCGAAGCCGATTCCAGTTATCTGCAGAAAGGTTCGTGCCACCTGCATGACAGGCGTCTGATCCGGTGTGGCCACGATGCCCGTGAAGGCGAGAAGGACACCGATGGAAGACTTTATGTACACCGCCATATACCCCCGTTTCCGCGCATGCCTGCGAGCGGAAGGACCCCGTTCTCCGTAGCTCCCCTTCGACGGATGCGGGATCTCTCCGTGCTGTTCCACTCGGGACTCGTCAAGTGTTCCTGGGGAACGGTACCTCGAAGTAAAGTCCTGTCAAAGTCGAGAAGATGGAAAAGCCGCGGATCGGCCGGATCGCGCCAACGTCGCAACGTTTACCGTGGCTACGGCACGACTTTTCGCCCAGTGTGCGGCGTTTTCACTCTTCGTTGAGGTACGTGGAGGCAGTTCCATGACCATGAAATGGCGCAGCCGAAAAGGGGCTGTACTGCTGGCGGCGGTGACCGCGCTGGCCCTGCCCGGACCGGCGGCCGCCCATGCCGCCGGGACCGCGCACACCGGCCAGGCGGCCCGGACCGCCCCGGCCGCACCGGGCCACGCCGGGCCGGACGCGCGGCACGCCGGGCCGCTCTCCCTCGGGCGCCCGGCGCCCGCGCTGAAGCTGAAGGAGTGGGCCACTGCACAGAGGGCGGCCGACCGGCTCCGGCGAGCGCAGCCGCGGGCGATCCGTCCGCTCCCGGGGTTAAGGCTCACGCCGCCCAAGCCGGGGCCGCGGCGAGACGCCGACGCCTCGGCGCTGGTGCTCTACGACACGGCCGGCCCCTACGGGTTCCTCGGCGAGCTGTACGGCATGGCCACCGCGAACCTGGCCGGCCACTTCGGCACGGTCACGGCCAAGCCCGTCGCGCAGTACGCCGCCGGGGAGGTCGAGCAGCACACGGCCACCATCTACGTCGGCTCGACCTACTACGGCGGCACCGTCCCCGACGAGATCCCGAACGCCTTCTACGCCGACGTGGCCACCACGGCCAAACCCGTCGTGTGGATGAACGACAACATCTGGACGCTCGCCGGCAAGGTCGGCGTCCCCGCCTTCACCCGCAAGTACGGGTGGGACCCGACCCGGTCGTCCTTCGAGCCCGTCGGGAACGTGACCCGGGTCGACTACAAGAACGAGCAGCTGACCCGCACCTTCCCGGCAGGGGCCGACGGCGGCATCCTGCGCCCCCTCGTCACCGACCCGGCCGTGGTGACCACCCTCGCGACCGCCCAGGACACGAGCACGACGCCGACGACGGCCTTCCCCTGGGCGATCAAGTCGGCCAACCTGACCTACCTCGGCGAGATCCCGTACGCCTACACCAACGAGACCGACCGGCTCATCGCCTGGCACGACCTGCTGTTCGACGTCCTCGCGCCCGACACGCCCACCCGGCACCGCGCCGTGCTGCGGCTGGAGGACATCAGCCCGGCGAGCGACCCCGCCGACCTGATGGCCGTCGCCCAGTACCTGGCCTCGCAGAACATCCCCTACGCGTTCCAGGTGATCCCCGTCTACACCGACCCCAAGGGCGTGTACAACGACGGCGTCCCGGAGACCATCACGCTGGCCCAGCGGCCGCAGGTCGTCGACGCCCTCAAGTACATGGTCGCCAACGGCGGACGGATCGTGGCGCACGGCTACACCCACCAGTACCAGGACGTCCAGAACCCCTACACCGGGGTGACGGGCGACGACTTCGAGTTCTTCCGCTCCCACATCGACGCGAACAACTCCGTCATCCTCGACGGCCCCGTCCCCGAGGACTCCCTGGCCTGGGCGTCCCAGCGGATCACCACGGGCAAGGCCGCCTACGCCCCGGCCGGGCTGCCCATACCCGCCATCTGGACGACCCCGCACTACGCGGGCTCCGCCCTCGCCTACGAGGCCGTCAAGCAGTCCTACGCCGCCCGGCTGGAGCGCAGCCTGTACTTCGCCGGTCAGCTCTCGGGGGGCCCCATCGACGGGCAGCGGTACATCGGCCAGTACTTCCCCTACCCGGTCCGTGACATCGGCGGCGCGACCGTCCTGCCGGAGAACCTCGGCAACTACGAGCCCGAACCGGCGAACAACCACGCGGCGCGGCTTCCCGCCGACATCATCCGGGCGGCCCGGTACAACCTCGTGGTGCGCGACGGCTTCGCGAGCACCTTCTACCACCCGTACTTCGGGACGGGCCCGCTCACCGACATCGTGACCGGCATCCGGGACCTCGGCTACACCTTCGTCGACCCGGCGAGCCTGATCCAGTGAGGATGAGCCTGATTCCGTAAGGAACGGCGGATCCTCCGGCGCGCGCAGCCAGCGTCCGGGCGTCACCCGGGGCGCGCTGGGATGTTACCCGGGGCGCCACCAGCGCCGGAGGATCCGCTCCGCGGGCTTGCCGTGCGGCGAGTACGAGAGGCTCCTGGGGGTCTCGGCCGCGCCGGGCCAGTCGTCCCACATCCACCAGTGGACGCCCGCCCACCACGACTGCCCGGTGCAGCTCGCCAGAAGGGCCTCATAGGCGGCGGCCTGCTCCGCGGCGCCGTCCACCTTGCTGATGTCCCAGGCCCACGGCTCGGTCGTGGACCCTCGCTGGCTCACATACCCGGCCTCGGTGAACAGGACCCGGCGTCCCCGGCTCGCGGAGAAGCGTCCGACACGCCGCAGGATCGGGTTCCACGCGCGCCGCAGCGCCGCGACGTCGGTGGTGGGACGGTCCGCCAGCGGCCAGTAAGCGTCGATCCCGATCAGGTCGAGGACGTCCCAGAACGCCACCCGTTCGTACTCGTCGTAGTTGGCGGCGTAGACGAGCGTCCCATCGAACTTCGCGCGCACCGCCTGGACGATGGCGAGCCAGGGGCGCCGGTCGCCCGACAGCCCGGCGAGCTCGGTGCCGACGGCGAACTCGTCCACGCCGGTCTCCCGTGCCAGGTCGGCGTAGTGCCCGATGAAGCGCGCGTAGGCGGCGTACCAGCGGGGCGCGTCCCGTGGCCTGATGTCGGCCCGGTCCTGGTCGCCGGGCAGATCCACATGGGGTTTCAGCAGGACCCGCAGCCCGGCCCGCCGCGCCAGACGGACGATGTGCCGCACGCTCGCGTCGCTGGCCGTCTGCTTCGTGGGGTGCATCTCGCCGTCCTGCGGCGCCCGCTGGTACCAGGTGGGGTTGAGCTGTATCCAGGTCGCGCCCGCCGCGGCGATCGACGCGACATAGGCGCCCGCCTGCGGCCCGGCGTAGTCATCGGAGTCCCAGGACGGCAGCGCGATCCCGTACTGCCGCACTGCCTGCGCCGACGGGCGGTTCACCTGATCCTCCGGACCCGCGTCACCGGACATCGAGCACGAGGTGGCCGCGGACATGGCGACGAGCAGCGCCGCCGCCCGCATTCCCCTGCCATGGGCCGAAGGCCCATCCCCCTTTGTCACTCGTCCCATTCCATCTGAACTGGCCGCGCCGCGCGAGCGGAGACCCCTTCATGGCCGGAATGCGACAGGTCCGGTGCTAGCGGCGTCCGCCCGGCGTCCCGAGCGCGGTGACGTTCAGCAGGAGGTTGGGGGAACCGGTGCCCGGGTTGGAGATGACGCCGCGCTGCGCCGCGTTGACCACCGCGTTCCGCGCCTCCAGCGGTGTCGCGTTCGGGTGCTTCTCCAGATAGATCGCGAGCGCCCCGGCCGCGTGCGGCGTCGCCATCGACGTGCCGCCCAGCACCGTCGAACCGGTGTCGGACCCGTTGTCCGCCGAGACGATGTCGCCGCCCGGCGCGAACAGGTCGAGGCAGCGGCCGTAGTTGGAGAAGAAGCTCACCCAGTCGCCCTCGTCCGTCGACCCGAGCGTGACGGCCTCGGGCACGTCGCCTGGCGCGTCGCAGCCGTTCCTGGAGTCGTTGCCGGCGGCGATCGCGAACTGGATGCCCGCGCGGATGGCGCCCCTGGTCGCCTCGCGGAACGCCTCCGGCTCGGGGGCGGGCGGGTCGGAGGCGATGCTCATGTTGCCCACGGCGGGCTTCTGGGCGTTCTTCGCCACCCACTCCAGGCCCTGGATGGCGAGCCGGTCGGGGGAGTAGCCGTCGCAGTCCAGGACCCGCACCGCGACGATCTTGGCGTCCTTGGCCACCCCGTACTCCTTGCCGCCCACGGTGCCCGCGACGTGCGTGCCGTGGCCGTGGCAGTCCTGCGCGGTGGTGTCCCTGTCGACGAAGTCGTAGCCGTCGACCGCCCTGCCCTCGAACGTCCGGTGGCTGATCCGGACTCCGGTGTCCAGGACGTAGACGCTCACGCCGGTTCCGGCGCCCGGGTAGGTGTACACGCGGTCCTGCTTTCCGTCGACGCGGTCCGTGCCCCAGCTCGGGGGGTTGGGCTGCGTGCCGCCCCCGGCCGTGCGGACCATCACCGACTTCTGCACGTACCGCACCGCCGGATCCGCGGCGAGGCGCCGGGCCTGTGCGGCGCTCATGTCGGCGGCGAAGCCGCGCAGCACGGCGCTGAAGACGCCTTGGACGGAGCCGCCGTAACGGCGCGCCAGATCGTTCGCCTCGGCGGCCACGGGGGCGTCGGCTCCGGGCGCGAGGGACGTCGCGCCCTTCAGGGCGACGATGTACTGGCCGTCGACCGTGCCGGGCGCGTCCGCGTTGATCACGTGGCCCCCGGCGGCGTTCGCCGTGGCGCCGGCACCGCCGAGACCGCCGGCGCCGCCGACGCTCAGCAGCGCGGTGACCGCGATCACGATCGTGCGCCGGGCCCTCGGCCCTTTCCGGATCTTCCTGACCGTTTCCATCCTCGTTCGCCTCCGTACCCGTGGCGCGGGCGGCCGGGAGCTGGGCCGCCGGGGCATAACACTAGGCTTTGGGATAAAGCGGAACAATCCAACAAAACTGACCAAAAGGGGAGCTTCTTCCGGCAGTTTCTCCTCGCCTCCGGTGCTCAGGCGCCATTCCCGGGGCCATCGACGGTGATCATCACCGGTGAACTCCTAAAGGCTGCGATGCGGCGGCGCGCGTAGGGTGTGGATCATGGCGGACACGGCGCATCTTCCCGAGGCATTCACGGCTGAGACCGAGCCCGCGGCGCTTGAGGATCTCCGTGCGCGGCTGCGCGCGACGCGCTGGCCGGACGCTCCCGAGGACGCCGGGTGGTCGCTCGGGACCGACGTCGCCTACCTCCGCGAACTCGTCGCCTACTGGGCGGACGGGTTCGACTGGCCGGCGCAGGAGGCGTGGCTCTCCCGGCTCCCCCGCTTCCGCGTCCGGCTCGGCGGGCTCGGGATCCACTTCGTGCACGCCCGGGCGGCCGCACCGGCCGGGCCCGTCCTGCCGCTGGTCCTCAGCCACGGCTGGCCGGACTCGTTCTGGCGCTACGCGAAGGTCATCCCGCTTCTCACCGACCCGGGCGCGCACGGCGCCGACCCCGCCGACGCGTTCGACGTGGTCGTACCCGACATTCCCGGCTTCGGCTACTCCGATCGTCCCGGTCGGCCGCTCGACTCCATCGCCGTCGCCGGGCTGTGGGCCGAGCTCATGCGCGTCCTCGGCTACGAGCGGTTCGGCGCGGCGGGCGGGGACCTCGGCAGCCACGTGAGCCGCTACCTCGGGCTCGACCATCCCGGCCGCGTCGTGGCCGTCCACCGGATGGACGGGGGCCTGCCCGTGTTCACCGGCGACCCGGCCGATCTCACCCCCGAAGAGCGCGCCTGGTTCCAGACCGTCGCGGAGTGGGGCGCCGCCGAGGGCGCGTACGGGGCCGTCCACCGCACGAAACCGCAGACCGCCGCGTTCGGGCTCACCGACTCGCCGGCCGGGCTCGCCGCGTGGATCGTCGAGAAGCTCCGGGCGTGGAGCGACTGCGGCGGGGACGTCGAGCGGCGCTTCACCAAGGACGAGATCCTCACGAACGTCACCCTGTACTGGCTCACGGGGACGATCGGCTCGTCGATGCGCATGTACCACGCGAACGCCGCGATCCCGGCCGCCCAGCACGCCCGCCGGGTCGAGGTGCCGTCCGGGTTCTCGCTCTTCCGCGGCGACATCGTCCGGCCCCCGCGGGCGTGGCTTGAGCGCACCACCAACGCCGTGCACGTGACCGAGCCTCCGCGCGGCGGGCACTTCGCGCCGTTCGAGGAACCCGAGCTCTACGCCGAGGAACTCCGCGCCTTCTTCCGCCCCTACCGGACGGCGGCGACCGGCACGTAGCACACCGCGTCGGCGATCCGCCAGCGGCGGATGTGGCGGTGACCGGCCATGACCGGTGCCGAAACTGATTCGCCGCCGAATTGGTAAAATCCAGACCGATTCCTTAGACATTCGAGGCGGACATTATTCGCATTTCAGGGCGCCGCTAGTATTTGGATCATCTCTGCCCGCCACATTCGTCCCACGATCTTCAGGTGCCGGTAAGGCTCTTGTATCGCTTTGGTAAAAGCCCTCGACGGGCCTCCTCTGGTGCCTCCGGGGTTCCGTGGCTACCGTGTTCTCGTTCGCCGGATACCTCCATTAAATGAGCTAAGGCGATAGATCGGAAAGACGGCGAGATCACACCGCGAAACGGACCAGGAAACCGGGACGAAGCGCAAAGAGGGCGGCAATCCACCATGGCGGAATTCAGTTTCAGCGTCTTCTCCGGCGCGGCGTCTCCCGGCGCCGGGGACGGCCGTCTGATCGAGGTGCTGGACCGGGCGCTCGCCGCGCCGTCCGGCACGTCCCGGTGGACGGTGCGCCGCGGCGCCCTGTGGTGCCACGTCGAGCCAGAGGACGGGATCTGCCCAGCACAGGGATGGAAGCTGCACGTCTCCGCCACGCCGGCCTCGGCCGTCGAGGTGCTCTCGCGCTCGCTCGCGGTGCTCCTCGCCGGAGGCTCCTCCTTCAAGTTCGCCGCCGGCCACGACCACGTCGCGGCGCTGAACGCGCGCAACACTTCCCGCGGCCATTCGGGCAAGTTCATCACCGTCTATCCGCGGAGCGACGGCGAGGCCGTCCGGCTGGCGCTGGAATTGCACCGGGCGACGGAGGGCCTGCCCGGGCCGCGCATTCTGTCCGATCGGCCCTACGCTCCGGGCAGCCTCGTCCATTACCGTTACGGCGCCTTCATCGAAGATCGCCGGATCACCAACGACGGGTTCTACGCCTGGATGATCCTCGACCCCGACGGCAATGCCGTGGAGGACCGGCGCACCGGCAGATACCTGCCTCCCTCCTGGGTGGAATGTCCCTTCCCGGATCACCGGCCGAGCGGTCAGCCCGCGACCGCCGGGGCCAATGGCGGAAACGGCGGGAACGCCGATGGCGGTGCGGCCGGCGGCCGGAGCGAGATCCTCATCGGAACGCGGTTCGCGGTCCGCGAGGCGATCCGCCACACCAACAAGGGCGGCGTGTACCGCGCGGTCGACACCCGCACCGGCGACCCCGTGGTGATCAAGGAGGCGCGCCCGCACGTGGCCGCCGACGAGAGCGGGGCCGACATCCGCGACCGCCTCCGGACGGAGGCACGGACGCTCACCGCCATCGAGCCCCTGGGGCTCGCGCCGCGTCCGGTCGAGCTGTTCACCCAGAGCGGGCACCTGTTCCTGGCGGAGCAGCTGATCCCGGGAACCTCGCTGCGGCAGTGGACGGCGGACCTGATCGCCGACCGCGGCTGGGGGCCGCACCTGCCCCCCGCGCTGGAGATGGCGCACCGGCTGGCCGGGCTGATGATCGAGGCGCACGGCGCGGGGCTCGTCCTGCGCGACTTCAACCCGAACAACATCATGGTCCGTCCGGACGGCACGCCCGTCCTCATCGACCTGGAACTGGCGGTGACCGCCGGAGACTCCGAACAGGCGCCGCTGCGCGCGGGCACCCCCGGCTACGCGGCACCCGAGCAGATGGACGGGGCGGACCCCCACCCCACCGCCGACCACTTCGGCCTCGGCGCGACCCTCTGCCATGTGATCACCGGCGGCCCGCCCTTCCTCCTGGACGAGCGTCCCGCCCCGAGGTCCTTGACCGGACGGCTCGCCGAGTGGCTGCGGGCCCGCACCCGCGACCTGGAACCGCCCGCGGCCGTGACCGCCCTGCTCCTCGGGTTGATGGCCGACGACCCCGGCCACCGCTGGTCTCCGGCGCAGGCCCGCGAGACGCTCGCGGCCCTGACCGCGGGCCGGCCGGACGTCCCGTCCGCTAGAGCGGCGATGGCCCCGGCTGCTGTCCCGACCCCCGGCGACGGGGTGACCGCACGCCCGGACGGCGACGGCCCGGAGTGGCTGCGGGAGCAGTGCGAGCGAGCGGCCTCCGGCATCGTCGGGCATCTGCTCACCTCGATGACCCGCGGGGAGGGCGTCACCTTATGGCCCGCGTCCTGCGTTCACGGAGCACCTGACCCGTGCAGCGTCCAGCACGGCGCCGCCGGGGTCCTGGGCGCGCTGGTCCGCTGCCACGAGCTCGCCGCCGTCCCCGCCCCCGGCCTTCCGGAGGCGATAGCGGACGCGAGCCGGTGGATCCTCACGCGACTGGACGACGGCACGGCGCGTCCCGCCGGGCTCTACTTCGGCACCGCGGGCGCCGCATGGGCCGTCCTGGACGCCGGGCTGGCGCTGGACGACGGCGCTCTGGTCGACGCCGCGCTGGCCGTGGCCGACCGCCTGCCGACCGCCGTGCCCGGCCCCGACGTCACGCACGGGACCGCGGGCATCGGCCTGACCGCGCTCCACCTGTGGGCCCGCACGGGACGCGAGCGCTACGCCGACCGTGCCGTGGCCGCCGCCGACGCGCTGGTCGCGGGCGTCGAGCGGGGGCCGGACGGGCTCGGCTGGAGCACCCCCGCCCAGCACGAGTCCAAGCTCGCCGGGCAGCGGTACTACGGGTTCGCGCACGGCATCGCCGGGGTCGGGTCCTTCCTGATCGCCTGCGCCGAGGCGACCGGCCGCGGCGACTACCGGAGCCTGGCCGCCGACGTCGGGGAGCACCTGCTCGCCGCGGCGGCCGTCACCGAGCGGTCGGCGCAGTGGGGCGCCGGTCCCGGGGACGCACCGACGGCGCCGTACTGGTGCCACGGCGCGGCGGGGATCGGCGCGTTCCTGGCGCGGCTGGGCACCGCGACCGGCGACGAGCGGTTCGTCCAGTACGCCGGGCGCTCAGCGCAGGCGGTCATGGACGACCGCTGGCGCGCCCCGCTCGGGCAGTGCCACGGGCTGGCCGGAAACGGCGACTTCCTCCTCGACCTCGCGGCGCTCACCGGCGAGGACCGCCACCGCGACGGCGCCTGGCGCCTCGCCGAGATCATCGTCGCCAACCGGGCGCACCGCGACGGGCACAGCGTGTTCCCCGACGAGTTCGGCCAGGTCTCGGTGACGTGGGGGGACGGCATGAGCGGCGTCCTGGCCTTCCTGCTGCGGCTGCTGCACGGCGCCCCCCGCCTGTGGACGGCCGACGCCGCCGCGATCGGTTCGGGGCGGGCGTCGTGAGGGTCGCGCCGGGCCTCGCCCTCCCGGAGGCGCGGCTCGTGCCGAGCCGGTTCGGGTTCGCGTTCTCCGCGGGCGGCCGGTGGGCCGCCTGCCTGAGCACCGTGCAGGACGACGTCACGCTCGAACGATGGGACCTCGCGTGTCCCGCGCCGTCCCGCCGCGCGCTCGACCGCGCCGGCGTCGGCAGGCTGATGATCGACGGTCCGGTGATCGACCGGCACTGCGGAGCGCTGCCGCTGGACGACGGCCGCGTCCTGCTCGTGCGGCCGGCGACCGACGATCACGGAAGACCCGCCGGGCACGGGACCGTGCTCGCGGTGGGACCGGCCGGGTCCGGGCTCCAGGTCACCCGGTCCTGGCCGGTCCCGGCTATGCTCGGCGGGTTCCTGCTCGCCGGGCCAGGACCGGCGCGGACGGCGCTGCTCGTCACCGTCGAGGACGGGCGGAACTCGCGGATCTGGCGGCTCACCGCGTCCGGCCTCGAACCGGTCCTGCGCATCCCCGGGACGCTCGCGGGCGGCGTCTGGGTGGACGACGGCCGCACCCTCGCCCTCGACCACACCGCACCGGGGCACCGCACCGACGGCATCCTGGTCGACCTGCGCGAACGCACCTGGCGCCGGGTCTGGTCGGTGGCCGACACGACAACCGACCGCATCGCGGCCTACAGCCTCCGCTCGGGCGCCCTGGCCGTCACCACCACGTCGCCGGGCGCCCAGCAGCCGGGCGCCGAGCGGACCGGGCTGCGGTTCCCGGGCGGCGGCCCCATCCGGTTCCCCGAGACGCTCAACCGGTCGTCCGGCCTCCGGACGCCGCTGACCTTCGACGCCGCGGGCGAGCGCCTGCTCGTCAGGGAGATCCGCGGCGCGGCGGCGCGGCTCGCGGTGTACACCCCGGCGGCGGACCGGATCACCGCGATCCCCGGCCCGCGCGGGATGGTGTGGGCGCCCGCCCGGTGGGCGGACGACGGCCGGATCCACGTGCGCTTCTCCGCACCGCACCGTCCGCCCACCCTGGCGACGGTGCCCGGTCCGGCGCGGCCCGGCGGGTCACCGTCCGGGGCCGGTGACGACCCGGCACCGTCCGGCTGGTCACTGGCCCCGGACGCCACCGGCACCGGCACCGGCGGCTGGCAGCGCGCCGAGCTGATGGAGCTGCCCGGCCCGGCGGGGCCGATCGAGGCGATCGTCTACGGCGGCCTGAATCGCCCGCGCCTCGTGATGGCCCTGCACGGCGGCCCGCTGGCGGCTTGGCGGTTCGAGTTCGAGCCGCTCTTCCAGCACCTCGCGGCCGCGGGCGCGGGCGTGGTCGCGCCCAACTACCGGGGCAGCACGGGCTATGGCGAGCGGCACCTGCGGCCGGTCATCGGCGACTGGGGCGGCCCCGACCTGGACGACGTCGTCCACCTGGCGAGCGCGATCGCCCGTGACCGGGACGCCGCGGGACTGCCCCGCCCGGTCGTGCTCGGCGGAAGCTACGGCGCCTTCCTCGCCCTGCTCGCGGCCTGCCGGTCGCCGGAGCTGTGGTCGGGCTGCGCGGCGCTCGCGCCCTTCACCTCGGCGGACGGTCTGCGTGCCGCCGCCCGCGGCGCGGTCAGGGAGCGCGTCGCACGGCTGAGCCGGCGCGCGGCAGGCGCGGGCGCGGGCCCGGGCGGCGGACCGGGAGCCGGACGTGACGTGCTGCGGGCGTGCACGTCGATCACCGCGCCGCTGCTGATCGCCCACGGCGCCCGGGACGAGATCGTCCCGGTCGGGCAGTCCCGGGCGCTGCGGCGGCGCCTCCTCGAACTCGGCAGGACCGAAGGGGTCGACTTCGACTACCTGGAGGTCGACGACGGCCACCAGGGCGTCGTCCAGGCCTGGCAAGCGGTCCTGCGTGCAGCGGTGGTCCGCTTCTGCCTCACCGCGGAGCGAACCTACGCCACCGACCAGGAAAGGAGGTGAAGACATGGACACGTTCGACGGTGACCTCGTGGCCGCTCTGCAGGAGCTGCCCGAGTCGGACCCCATCGAGCTCGAGGGGATCCAGCTCGGAGGCACGTGCGTGTGCGCCGGCCTGCTGACGCTGCTGAACACGGTATGCGTTGGCGTCTCTTGCGCGTAGTACCGCGCGCCCCATGCGGAACCCGGGACCCCTGAGAGGATTCCGGCCCGCAGAACCCCGGTCACGGACCGGCTGATGCCGGTCCGTGACCGGACCCACTACGAGTCTAGGAAACTTCCGCGCGAACGGAAACGGGGCCGACGAGCGTGACCCGGAAACCGACAGTCTCCGCCGGCGCCGGCGGGTCCGTCCCGCTGCCCGGCGGACCGGGGGCGTCCGCCGCCCTCCGGGCGGGTGGGCGGCGGCTGCTGCGCGAGGCCGTGCGCCGCTTCCGGGTGCGCATGGCCCTGCTGTCGGTGCTCACGACGATCCGTGTCACGGCGATGCTGATCACGCCGCTGATGCTGGCCAGGGCGGTCGACGCCGCCCACACCCAGGAGAATCTCGGCGCCGCCACGGCGCATCTGGCCATCACCCTGAGCGTCGCGCTCCTGGCCGACGCGGGGGAGGACGTCCTCGGCGCCTACTGCGGCAGCCACATCACCGTCTGGCTCCGGCACCGGCTGCTCGCACGGGTGCTGGCGCTCGGACCGCACGGCCGGCGGCGCTTCCCCACCGGCGACGTGCTCTCCCGGCTCACCGAGAGCGCGTCCGGGCCTTCGGCGTTCCCCGTCCTCGTGGTGACGGCCGCGGCCGCGCTGGCGACCACGGCGGGGGCCGTGACCGCGCTCGCCATGATCGACTGGTGGCTCGCGGCGGCGTTCGCGGCCGGGGTGCCGCCGCTGGCCGTGGCGCTGCGCCTGTTCGTCACGCGGGCCACCGACCCGTTCGCGCGCTACCAGGTCTGCCAGGCGGCGATCGCGACCCGGCTGCTGGACGCCCGGCAGGGCATCCGGACGATCCACGCGAGCGGCACCGCCGCCGCCGAGACCCGGCGGATCCTCGCACCGCTCCCCGAACTGCGCCGGGCGGGCGAGGAGACCTGGGCGGTGCAGGGCCGGGCCGGGCGCCGTCTCGCGCTCCTCGCGCCCCTCACCCAGGTCCTGGTGGTCGGCGTCGCCGGAATGCGCCTGGCCACCGGCGACGTCACCCCCGGCCAGCTCGTGGCGAGCGCGTCCTACGCCGCCATGGCCGTCGCCTCGGCCTCCCTGTTCGACACCTTCGTCGCGCTGCTCAACTGCCAGGTCGGCGCGGGCCGGATCAACGAGGTGCTGGCGGCCGTCCCAGCGGTGCGGCCGCCGGCACGTCCGGTGCCCTTTCCGGATGGCCCCGGACGGCTCCGGCTGCGGCAGGTCACCGTCCGGATCGGTGACCGTGCCGTCCTCGACCGCCTCGACCTGGACGTCCCGCCCGGAACCACCGTCGCCGTCGTCGGTGCCTCCGGGACGGGGAAGAGCCTGCTGGTGTCGACCATAGGCCGGCTCCTCGACCCGGACGGCGGGGTCGTCGAGCTCGACGGCGTGCCCGTGACCGACCTTCCGCTCCCACGGTTGCGGCACGCCGTCACCTATGCCTTCGAGCGCCCCGCGCTGCTCGGCGCCACCGTGCACGACACGATCGCCTATGCCCGTCCGGATGCGACGCGCGCCGAGGTCCGCCGCGCCGCCCGGGCGGCGGCGGCCGACGGCTTCGTCCGGGCGCTTCCGGACGGGTACGACACCCCGCTCGCCCGCGCCCCCTTCTCCGGCGGCGAGCTGCAGCGGCTCGGCCTGGCCAGGGCCGCTCTCACCGGCGCCAGGATCGTCGTCCTCGACGACGCCACCAGCAGCCTCGACACCGCCACGGAGCTGAGGGTGACCCAGGCACTGCAGCGCGTCCTGGCCGGCCGGACCAGTCTCGTGGTGGCCCGCCGTCCGGCCACGGCCGCCCGCGCCGACCTCGTCGCCTGGCTCGACGCGGGCCGGATACGCGTGCTCGCGCCCCATGCCGAACTCTGGCCGGACCCCGGCTACCGCGCCGTGTTCGCGACGCGTCCGGCCGCCGCACCGGAAGCCGCGGGCACGTGACGGCGGCGCCCGCCGCCCGCCTCCTGCACCGGCACGTCCGCGGGCAGTGGCCGGCGATGCGGCGGCTCGGCGCGTGGTCGGCGGTCGAGGCGCTCCCGGCGTTCGCCTCCGGCCTCCTGCTGGCCCGGGCCATCGACCACGGCTTCCTCGCCGGACGTCCGATGGCGGGCCTGGCCTGGCTGGCCGCCCTCGCCGCCCTGTACGCCCTCGGCGCCGTGGCGACGGGCCGGATCTACCCGTGGCTCGCCGCGACCGTCGAGCCGCTCCGCGACTCCCTGGTGGACGAGGTCGTGACCGCCGTCCTGCGCGGGGGGACGCGGGGAGCGGCGGGCGCCGGGGTCTCCCAGGTCACCGAGCAGGCCGAGGCCGTCCGGGCGCTGCTCGGATCGGCGCTGCGCAACGTCCGGCAGCTCCTGTCGGCCGGTGTCGCCGCGCTCGTCGGGCTGGCCCTGCTGTCCCCGCGGCTGGCGCTGGTGGCCGCCCTCTCGGTGGCGATCGGGCTGGGGATCTTCGGCGCGTTCGCCGGGGTCCAGGTCCGCCGCTACCGCGCCGTCGTGCTGCGGGCCGAGGAGATCGGCGAGGCCGCGGCCGTGATCGTCCACGGCGTCCGGGACGTCGTCGCCTGCGCCGCGGAGGACCGCGCGTCCGCCACGGTCGGACGGGTCGTCGACGCCCAGGCACGGGCCCTGCGCGCCTACGCCCGGACGCGCCTGGTCCGCGTGCCCGTGCTGGCGTTCGGGGTGCACCTCCCGCTGCTCGCGCTGCTCTTGCTGTCCCCCTACCTGACCGCGCACCAGGGGTTCACGACGGGGGAGATCGCGGGGGCCGCCGCCTACCTCGTCACCGGGCTGCAGCCGGGCATCACCGTCCTCGTCGACGCGGGAGGGACCCTGCTGCTCAGCCTCGCGGTGGTCCTCGGCAGGCTCGCCGAGATCTGCGCCACCGCCCCGGAGGCCGTTCCGGCCGCGACCGCCGTCCCGGCCGCCGCCAGGCCCTTCGACCTCGAAGCCCGGCGGGTGACGTTCGCCTACTCCCCGCGGGCGGCGCCCGTGATCGACGACCTGTCGCTCCACGTCCCGGAGGGCACGCACCTGGCCGTGGTCGGCCCCAGCGGGGCGGGCAAGTCGACCCTCGCCGACCTGCTCACAGGGCTATCGGCACCGCAGCGCGGCCGCATCACGCTCGGCGGAGCGCCCCTGGACCCCGCGTGGACGAGGACGGCCATCACCCTCATCCCGCAGGAGAGCTACGTCTTCGCCGGGACCTTGCGCGAGAACCTGACCTACCTGTGCCCCCACCCCGCCGAAACGCGGCTGGACGACGCCGTCCATGCGGTCGGGCTGGCCGAGACCGTCGACCGCCTCGGCGGATACGACGCCGCGATCCCGCCCGGAGGCGCCACGCTCTCGCAGGGCGAACGCCAGCTCGTCACGCTGGCGCGGGCGTACCTGTCCCCGGCGCCGGTCATCGTCCTGGACGAGGCGACCAGCCACCTGCACCCGGCGGCCGAGGCCCGTGCCGAACAGGCGCTCGCGGACCGGGGCGGCACCCTGATCGTCATCGCCCACCGGATCAGCTCCGCCGAGCGCGCCGACCTGATCCTGCTCCTCGACGGCACCGCCCACGTCCTCGGCACCCACGGCGCGCTGCTGCGCCGAAGCCCCCTGTACGCGGAACTGGTCGGCCACTGGCACACCTGAACCGGGGCAGGCCCGCGCCTGGCGGACCACACCCAGGTTCTGCTCATCCACGGGGCCAGTCGCGGACGAAATGATCCGTCACGTCCGCAGGGGCGACGGCGGGCGGAGCGTGACGATCGCCGCGCCCCCCGGGGCCCGGCCGGACGGCCGCGCGCCGGTCTTCGGCGAGCTGGACGAAGCGGGCGCACGTGTCGGCGAACAGCAGCAGCTGGTGGGCGGCGGACGGGGAGAACGGCTCCGCGCCCGGCCGTCCGAGGACGGCGAGGACCCCGCGCGTCGCCTCCCCGGTGTCCAGCGGCAGGATCAGGATGGGCCCGGCGGGCAGGGTGCTGAGCGTCTGGTCGGCCACGATCCGCGCCGACAGCGCCCGCCGGGAGCTGAACGCCCGGCCGAGCATCGACCGGCCGCGCCGGACCGTCAGCCCGCGTACGCGATCGCTGTCGGCGCCGACCGCGATGTCGATCCGCAGGGTGACGGCGTCTTCGGCGGGCAGCGCGATGAACGCCAGCGGAACGCCCGCCATGGCGCGGGCCCGCTCGGCCACGCGGGTCAGCAGGTCGGGCAGCTCGATCCCGTCCAGGACGGCCGCCATCAGGTCGAAGGACGCGGCCACGCGCGGGCTGTTGTCCGCGCCGCGGGACACCTCGGGCGCCCCCCAGCTCGGCGCGGGCAGATCGTCGACGGTCATGTCGTCATCACGCTTCCTCCTCCGTCCGGAGGCCGGCCCCGCCCGGACCCGCGCAGACCACACCTTGGCCCGGCGCCCGGCGGGACTGTGCCCGGTGCACCGGGAGCGCGCGCACCCGCTCGTCCGCGGTCAGGCCGCGGCCGATCGCGGGTCCGAGCCGGCGGTCTGCGCCCAGCCGGCGGAGTGATGGATGGTGAAGGCGTGGAGCAGCCCGGTGACCCGCAGCAGCTTGGCCGTCTGCGGGCGCGGGCGGGCGAGGATCAGGGTCGTGCTGGTCCCCTCCACCCGGCGGCGCGCGCCGACGAGCATCGCCAGCCCGGACGCGTCGCAGAACGTCACGCCCGACAGATCGATGATCACGTACATGCCCGGGTCCCGCAGCGCGACGTACAGGCGCTCCCGCAGCGAGGGGGTGGAGGACATGTCGAGTTCGCCGCTGATGGCGACGACGGTGTGGTCGGCGAACCGTTCATGGGTGAGGCCGGCCCCGGCCGTCCGGCCGGGATGGTGTTGCGGCGTCATAACGCCGGACCTGTCTGGCCCGCGAAGGGCCGAGTATCCAGAAACCAGGGGGCGCGTGCTTGGCCGCCCGCGTCGGGAAAACCCTAGTCACGGTGAGTCTACGCCCTCGTCGCCGTCGCGGGCGTTTTGAAGCCGGGGGCTCGATGAGTTCCGGACGTGGGGGCAGTCAACAGGGCATGAGCACACAGACACTTCAGATTCCCGGCGTCGACCTCGTCTACGACATCCACGGCCCGCTGCCGACCGCGGACGGGCGCCCGCCGCTGGTCCTGATCGGCCAGCCCATGGACGCCCGCGGCTTCGGCACGCTCGCGTCCCACTTCCCGGAGCGGACCGTGATCACCTACGATCCGCGCGGCCTCGGCCGCAGCACCCGCAAGGACGGCCGGGTCGACCACTCGGCCGAGACCCAGGCCGGCGACCTGCACGCCCTCATCGGGGCGCTCGGCGCGGGCCCGGTCGAGATGTTCGCCAGCAGCGGCGGCGCGGTGACCGCGCTCGCCCTCGTGGCGGCCCACCCCGGCGACGTGAGCACCCTGGTGGCGCACGAGCCGCCGCTCATCTCGGTGCTTCCCGACGCCCCGGCCGTGGAGCGCGCCCGGGCCGGCATCCGGGACGTCTACGAGGCCAAGGGCTGGGGCGCCGGCATGGCGGCCTTCATCGCGATGACGATGTGGGATGGCGAGTTCACCGGCGACTACTTCGCCCAGCCCGTGCCCGACCCCGCCGCCTTCGGGATACCCGCCGAGGACGACGGCTCCCGTGACGATCCGCTCCTGTCCGACCGCTCGTGGGCGGTCAGCGGTTACCGGCCCGACGTCGAGGCGCTGACCGGGGCACCGACGCGGATCGTGATCGCGGTGGGGGAGGAGTCCGCGAACACCTTCACCGGGCGCACGTCGGTGGCGATGGCCGAACTGCTCGGTCAGCGGGCGACGGTGTTCCCGAGCCACCACGCCGGCTTCCTGGGCGGCGAGTTCGGCCAGACCGGGCAGCCGGAGGACTTCGCGCGCAAGCTGCACGAGGTCCTCGACGACGCCGGCTGACGACCGCCCACCCGATTGCGGGCGGCAGCGGCGCCACCGCTGCCGCCGGTGCATATCCGCAGCCTGGTGCGGTCGTATCGAACGGATTTGCTAGGTTCGTGTCTTCGCTGGCCTGGCTTTCCGAGGAACCCGCCGGCCCGAGCCGGAGGTGACCGATGCTGAGCCCGCGCGTGGAAACGGTCGACGGCCCCTACTTCGAGGACCTTCACCACGGCCTGCGGTTCGAGGACGCTCCCGCGCGGACCCTCACCGAGGGCCTTGCCGCCGCTCATCAGGCAGTCGTCGGGTGCCGGTCACCGCTCGTCCTGGATCACGGGCTGTCCCGGCGGGTGCTCGGCGACGGCGTCCTGGCCGCCCCGAACCTCGTCTGGGACGTCGCCATCGGCCAGTCGACCACGGCCACGCACACGGTCGTGGCGAACCTCTTCTACCGTGGGGTCGTCTTCCGGCGGGCGCCCAGGCTGGGCGACACCCTGCGCACCACCACCGAGGTCGTCGGCCTCCGGCAGAACTCCCGCCGCCCCGGACGGCCCGCCACAGGGCTGGCCGCATTGCGGATCAGCACGGTCGACCAGGACGACCTCCCGATCCTGGACTTCTGGCGCTGCGCCATGCTGCCGCTGCGGGACCAGGCCGCCGAGACCGGGCACGCCGACGACCTGTCCGCGCTCGGCGCTCCCCCCGGACGGGACGACCTGGCCGCGGTCGCGTCCGGATGGGACCTCGCCGCCTACCGGGACGCGCTGCCCGGCCGCCATTTCGCCGGGCTCGCGCAGGGGGACGTCTACCAGGTGACCGGCGGGGACGTCGTGTCCTCGGCGCCCGAGCTGGCCCGCCTCACGCTGAACGTGGCCAAGGTGCACCACGATGCCACCGCCGGCGAGCAGGGACGGCTGGTCTACGGCGGCCACACCATAGGCATCGCTCTGCACCAGGCGGTCCGGGCCCTGCCGGACCTCGTCACCGTCGTCGGGTGGCACGGCTGCGACCACACCGGCCCGGTCCGTGAGGGTGACACGCTGACCAGCACCATCGAGGTCGAGCGGACCGAGCCCCTCGCGCAGGGCGGGCTGGCGCATCTGCGTTCGCTCGTCCGGTCGGTCCGCGCTGGGGCGGCACCCGCCGACGTCCTCGACTGGCGGTTCGTCGCCCTCTTCGCCTGACGGCTCCGTCCGGGCCCCGCGCCCGGGCCGCAACCCCTTCACCTGACGGTCGGTTGGTGCGCTCTGCCGGTGGATCCGCAGCTCAGACGCGCCGGTCTCCGCTTTAATCCGCCGTTGCCGTCCATTGACGGCAAGATGTTGTATGTGACAACATCCGCGGACGTGAGCGGCGCCACTTCCCCACGACCGTGGATTCGGTGGCGGTCAGAGAAGCGAACCTGCGTTGGCCCGGCACGGGTCGGCGGCGCGCCGCGGAAAGCGAGGGATTCATGAGGATTCGGGCACGCGTTCTCGGCTCGGTGCTGGTCGCCGCGTCGCTCGTCCTCGCCGGTTGCGGCGGGGACGGCTCGGACGGCGAGGGCGGAGCGAAGAAGATCACCGTCGCGACCCAGCCGGACTTCTTCGGGATACCGCTGTACTTCGCGGTGCAGAAGGGCTTCCTGAAGAAGCAGGGGCTGGACGCCAAGCTCCAGAAGTACCCGACCGGCGTGGAGGGCACGGAGGCCGTGGCGACCGGCCAGGCGGACTTCACCACGGTGGCGGGGTTCCCGGTCGTCAGCCTGGCGGCGCGGAAGGCGCGGGTGAAGGTCATCGGCCACAACGCGACGTCCGCCAAGTGGTGGGGCTTCGTCACCGACGGCAGCATCAGCAAGCCGTCCGACCTCGAAGGCAAGACGGTCGGGTTCCAGTCGAACTCCACCGCCAACTACTGGTTCGACAGGTTCGTGGAGCACCACCGGCTGGATCGGTCCAAGATCAAGGTGCTGGACGCCAAGTTCGCGCAGCTCGTCCCGTCGTTCGCGCAGGGCAAGGCCAACGCCGTCATCCACTTCGAGCCCAACGTCTCCAAGGCCGTGGCCAGCCGCGGCGGCGCCAAGGTGACCTGGTGGGGCGGCGACGACGGCCTGCTCCCGTTCTACGGCTACGTGTCGGCGGGTCCGAAGATCTACGAGGACAAGGACACGGCACTGCGCGTCCTGCGCGGGCTGCGCGAGACGGCCGCCTACATGAAGGCCAACGAGGCGGAGGTCGTCACGTTCGCCAAGGAACTGACCGGGATGACGGACGACGCGGCGGTCCGGAACATCCTCGCTCAGGTCGACTTCAGCCTCGCGTTCGACCCCAAGAGCATCGAGCAGATCCAGGCGATCGCCGACTACCAGCTCCAGCGCAAGAACATCAAGGCGCGCGTGGACGCCAAGAGCCTCGTCGAGACGGGCTGGGTCCAGGAGTCCGACCGGTAACGGCCCGCCCCTGGCCCCCGTCCGACCGGTATCCGTCGGCCCAGTGGAGGTACGACTCGTGGAAATCGGGATCTCACACCTGCCGGTGTCGCCGTCCCGAGCGCTGCGCCTGGCCCAGATCGCCGAGAGCACCGGCATCGGACGCTTCGGCGTCGCCGACTCCTCGCACCTGTTCGGCGCCATGTACCCCACCGTGCAGCTGATCCTGTCCCGGACGGCACGGATCAAGGTCGGCCCGTTCGTCACCAATCCCGTCACCCGTCACCCGTCGGTGCACGCGGCGGACGTCGCCGCGCTCGCGACGCTGTACTCCCCGGACCGGCTGGCGCTCGTCATGGGCACCGGCGACTCGGCGGTTCACAGCGTCGGGCTGCGTCCGGCCCCGGCCGAGCAGGTCGGCGCCGCGCTGCGGACGATCCGCGGCGCGGCGCCGGACGGCGTGACGCTGGAACTCGCGGCGAGCGGGCCGAAGGCGGCCGCGGCGATGGCCGCCGGCATCGACGGCCTGGTGCTGGGAGGCGGGCTGTCCGCGTCCTGGACGCGGCGGCTCACCGGGGCGGCGGGCCCGGCGGCGAGCGCCCGGGTCTTCCTGATCGGCCACCTGGTGGAGCGCGAGGACGAGGCCGCGCGGGCACGCGAGGCCGTGCGCGCCTCGGTCCTCGCGGTCGCCCGGCACGCCATCGGCACCGGGATGGCCGCCCGGGACGTCCCGGCCCGGCTGCGTCCGGGCCTGGAACAGGCGTTCGCCCGCTACGACTTCGCCGCGCACGCCAAGGCGTCCGGGGCCAACGGGCGGCTTCTGGACGACTACCCGGAGGAAGAGGCGTACCTGTTCGAGCGCTTCGCGGCGGTGGGCACCGCGGGCGGCGTCGCCGAGCGGCTGCGGGCGTTCCAGCGGGAGACCGGGATCACCGGTGCCGTGCTGAGCAGCACCGTGCCCGACCCCGAGTCGCACATCGCCCTCGCGGGGGAGCGGCTGATCGCCGCGCTGGGCCCATGAGCACGGACACCCCGATGACCCCTGACACCACAGCTGGCGGGAGAGGCAGCGCATGACCCCACCGATCACGGATTCGCGTCCGCGTCCGTCCGACGAGGCGTTCGTCGTCATCGACGACGTCTCCTTCGCCTATCCCGGCAGCCCGCAGCCGATCCTGCGGGACGTCAGCCTGGAGCTGCGGCGCGGGGAGTTCTTCGTCCTGCTCGGGCCCAGCGGATGCGGGAAGACCACGATCCTCAACCAGGTCGCCGGGTTCGAGCGTCCGACCACGGGCTCGATCAGCATGGACGGCAAGCCGATCACCGGCCCCGGACCCGACCGCGCGGTCATCTTCCAGGGGGACGACTCCCTGCTGGGCTGGCTCAACGTCCGGGACAACGTCGAGTTCGGGCTGCGGGCGCTGCGCACGCCTGCCGCCGAGCGGACCCGGCGCGTGCGGCAGGCGCTCGAAACGGTCGAGCTGGACCGGCAGCAGGGCAAGTTCCCGCACGAGCTGTCGGGCGGGATGAAGCAGCGCGTCCAGATCGCCCGCGCCCTGGTGGTGGACGCGCCCGTCCTGCTGATGGACGAGCCGTTCGGCGCCCTGGACGCGCAGACCCGCACCACCCTGCAGGACGCCCTGGCGGGCCTGTGGGAGCAGTCCCAGCGGACGGTGCTGTTCATCACGCACGACATCTCCGAGGCGCTCATCCTCGGCGACCGGATCGGGGTGATGACCTCCGGACCTGCCGCGCGGCTGCAGACGGTGATGGACAACCCGCTGCCCCGGCCGCGCGCACGCGGCGCCGCGGAGTTCGCGGAGCTGTACCGGGAGGTCGAGGAGGCGGTCACCGCCGCGAAGTCCCGTCCACCGGCCGCCGCCGGGGAGCCCGGGTGAACCGGGCCGGGCCTGGGGCGGGACATTGGCGCTGGCAGCGGCTCGCCCTCAACGTCCTCGCCATCCTGCTGGCGGTGCTCGCCTGGCATGGCGCGGCGCTGTGGAAGGACAACCTGCTGATCTTCCCCACCCCGCTGACCTGCCTGTCGGCGCTGGGCGACGTGCTGTCGGATCCGGAGCGGCGCGACCAGCTGCTCATCACGCTGCGGCGGGTGGTCGTCGGGTTCGCGCTGGGCAGCGCCCTCGGGGTCGCGGTCGGCGGCCTGATCGGCAGCGTCCGGAGCGTCGCGCTGACGCTCGAACCGGTCGTCCATTTCCTCCGGTCGGTGACACCGGTGGCCTGGATCGTCCCCGCCACCATCTGGCTGGGCGTCGGCGAGGGCTCGCTGCGGTTCATCGTGGTCTACGCGACGGTCTTCCCGGTGGCCATCAACACCCTGACGGGCCTGACCCAGGTGCCGGTCAACAAGGTGCGGATGGCGCGCACGTTCGGGGCCTCCCGGCTGCGCATCCACGCGTCGATCGTCCTGCCGAGCGCCGTGCCGTACATCGTCACCGGCATGCGCCTTTCGCTGGGCTACGCGTTCATGAGCGTCGTCGCGGCGGAGATGGTCGCGGGCAGGGACGGCATCGGCTTCCTGATCTACGACTCGCGCATCTTCTTCGACACCGCGACGATGTTCGCCGGGATCCTGCTGCTCGGCGCCGCCGGGCTGCTGGCCGACCGGGTGTTCAGCGTCGTCACCCATCGCGGCCTCGCCCGCTTCTACGCCGGGCAGGTGAACACGTGAGCGCGACGACACGGGCCAGGACCGGCGACGGCGCGGCGAACCGGACGCGGCGCGCCGCCGCGCGGCGGGCACGGCTGCGCGGGGCGCCCGTGGCCCTCGCCGGGATCTGCGTCATCCTCATCGGGTGGGAGGTCGTCTCCCGCGCCTACGGCAAACCGATGCTGTTCCCCGGGCCCGCGGACACGGGCTCCACCCTGCTCGACGGCCTGACCAGCGGGAACATCCCGACCGCGTCGGTCGCCAGCGTCATGCGTGTCCTGTCCGGCCTGCTCGCCGGGTCTCTGGCCGGAGTCCTGCTGGGGCTGCTGTCGGGGTCGAGCCGGGTCCTGGAGGCGCTGCTCGAACCGTTCATCAACGTGTTCCGGTTCATCCCGCCGCTGGCCTGGTTCGCCCCGGCGCTGCTGTGGCTGGGCTCCGGGGAGACGTCCAAGGTCGCGCTGATCGTCTACACCTCGGTGTTCGTCGTCGCCGTGAACACGGCCGCCGGGGTGAAGGCCGTCCCGCGCGACATGATCCGGATGGCGCGCACGTACGGCGCGAGCCCGGTCCGGCTGTTCTTCGCCGTCCGGTTGCCCGCGAGCCTCCCCTACATCTTCTCCGGGGTGCGCATCGCGCTCGGGAACGCCTTCATGACCGTGGTCACGGCCGAGATGCTCGGCGCCGAGTCCGGGCTCGGCGTCCTGATCACCGAGGGCACCGCCAACACCGATGTCCGCGGCGTCTTCGCCGCGCTGATCACGCTGGGCGCGCTGGGGCTGTGCGCCGACCGCGCGTTCGTCCGCCTGCTGCGAAGGTACGGCGGGCGGTTCTCGGCCGCTACGCGAGAGGAAGGTTCGATCCGATGACGACCCTGGTCACGGGCGCGTCCGGTTTCGTCGGCAGGTACGTGGTGCGCGAGCTGGTGTCGGCGGGAGCCGATGTCGTCGCGCTGGACCACGCCCCCGCCGCCGGGCCGCCGCCGAGGTCCCCGCGGGTGACGGCCGTCCAGGGCGATGTCCGGGACCTCAGGCGGCTGATGCGCATCGCCCACGAGCACCGGGTCGGCCGGATCATCCACCTGGCCTCGCTGCTGGCACCGGCGTCGCAGGACGACCCGTTCCACGCGCTCGAAGTGAACGTCGTCGGGACGCAGAACCTGATGGAGGTCGCGCTGGCGCACGGCGTCACCCATTTCACCTGGGCGAGTTCGATGGCGGTGTTCGGCCACCAGACGCGGGCGGACGACGGCGCCGAGGAGTTCACCGAGTCCAGCCGGCACTGCCCCGACAACGTCTACGGCGTCACCAAGTCCTACGCCGAGGGCATCTCCCTCGCGTACCGCGAGCGGTACGGGCTCAACACCGTCGGGCTGCGCATCGGCCTGGTGTACGGGCAGGGCAAGGAACGCGGCGAGGGCCTGTTCACCGAGCACCTCTTCGACCGGCCCGCGCGCGGCGAGGACTCCGTGGTCCCGTATTCGGACGACGTCTTCTCCTGGCAGTACGTCCGAGACGTCGCCAGGGCGTTCATCCTCGTCAACGGCCTCGATGAGACCGATCAGGGCATTTACAACCTGCCCGGCACGGTGGCGAGCATGCAGGACGCCGTGGACCTCGTCCGGGAGCTGCGTCCCGGTGTCTCCATCGGCACCGAGCCGGGACGGCTGGGATTCCCGCACCGGTTCAGCGTGCGCGCCTTCGAGAAACTCGCGGGGGGCGACTATCGGCCGACACCCCTGCGCCAGGCATTCGCGGAGACGCTGGACCTGATCGGCCAGGGCTGATTCTCCGCCGTTTCGCGGCCATTGACACGACGAGCACGGGAGGTGAGCGTGGGAACGCTCGAATTGAGCGACGGATCCGTGATCTGGTACGAGCGCCGGGGAAGCGGCCCGACGATCCTGCACATTCACGGGAGCGGTTTCGGCTACCGGAACTTCGCGATGCTGACACCGCATCTCGTCGGCTCCTTCGACGTGATCGACCTGGACCTGCCCGGCTATGGCGAGAGCGTCGCGAACGGTCCGCTGGGCGTCGCCGAATGGGCCGGTCAGCTCGCCGAATTCATCGAGCGGCTGGCCGGCGGTCCCGTCCACGTGCACGGCACGTCGATGGGCGCCCTTGTCGCCACCACCCTCGCGGCCCGCCACCCCGAAGTGGTGAAGGACCTGATCCTGTCCTGCTGCCTTTTCCGCTACGACAACGCCGCCCGGCACATGCGGCACACCTGGAAGCGCGGCGCGCTGGACAGCGGCATGGTCCAGGCCGCCGACCAGACGGCCGCGGCGGGGTTCTCCCGCGCCTTCTACGACCGCCCGGACGCCGCGGAGATCCTCGACCGGCTGAGGACGGGAATGGGCTCCAACGACCCGGCGTCGTTCGTCGCGGGCACCGAGAGCCTGGAGGCGATGGACCTCTCGGACCTGCTGCCCCGGCTGCCGCGGACCCTGCTGCTGGGCGGGGACGAGGACCAGATGACACCGCCCGTCCCGGCGGCCAGCGGCGTCGGCTTCGACACGGCCGTGAAAGCCATCCCGGACGCGGAGCTGCACATTCTGGAGAGCTGCGGTCACTATCTGGTACTGGAGCGGCCGGAGCGCGCCGCCGAGATCATCGAACGGTTCGTCCGCCATCCTCAACGGCCGGCGCATCTGTCATGATCCGCGACAGCCGTACCCCCATCGGCACGCCCACCAGGAGGAGCAGAGAATGAGCAGCGAGCCGTCGTCGCGGGCGAAGGCGTCGCCATCCGATCGGTCGTCTCGCGCCATCAAGCTGGACCTGCCCAGCGACGCCGGGAGCCAGCCGCAGGTCACCGAAACGGTGGAGCAGCGCATCGCGCAGGAACTGCGCCGGCTGATAGCCGAGGGCGACCTCGCTCCCGGGGCGCATCTGCCATTGCGTCAGCTCGCGGCGCACTTCGGCGTCAGCATCACTCCGGTGCGGGTGGCGCTGATCGAGCTGGCCGCGGCGGGTCTGGTGGTCAGCCGTCCCCATTCCGGGATGCGGGTGGCGCCGATGAGCCTGGAGGAATTCGAGGAGGTCTGGACGATCCGGGTCAGCCTGGAATGGTGGCTCACGCGCCGGGCGGTCGAGCAGGTGCGCGACCACGACATCGAGCGCCTGCGCGGCGCCCTGGAGAAGATCCAGCACGCCGCGCACAGCAAGGCGGAATGGCCGGAGTACGTCGGGCACAGCTGGAACTACCGCCGCTACCTCTATTCGCTCGCCGACCGCCCGCAGATGCTGAGCAACCTGGACACGATGTACGTGCGATCGGCCAGGTACAGCCGGCTCATGCTCGTCGACGGCGATCGCATCCACCGCGCCGCCGCCTCGATGGAGGAGGTCCACGCCGCCGTGGAACGGCGCGACGCCACCGCGGCGCAGGAGGTCCTGCGACGCGGAATGGAATGGACGATGGAGGCCGCGCTCAAGCAGTTCGTCAGCGATCTGCCCGCCACGCATGAATGGTGACCGCGCAGGAATGGTGACAGGGCGTCGGATGGTCACGGTGTTCTCGCTCGGTGGGACGATCGCGTCCACCGGCACGCCGGGAGGCGAGGGGGGCGGGGTCGCGCCCCGGCTCGGGGCGAAGGAACTGCTGGACGCCGTCCCCGGGCTGGACGGCGCCGTCCCGGGGCTGGACGGCTCGGGCGGGCTGGAGGCGGTGGCCTTCCGGCAGTGCCCGTCCGGAGACCTCACCTTCGAGGACCTCATCGCCCTGGCGGCGGAGATCAACGCGCGTTTCGAGGCCGGGGCGGCGGGGGTCGTGGTCGTCCAGGGGACCGACACCATCGAGGAGACCTCGTTCGTTCTCGACCTGCTGATCGACGCGCCGAACCCCGTCGTCGTGACCGGGGCCATGCGCAACCCGACGCTGGCGAGCCCGGACGGCCCGGCGAACCTGCGCGCCGCCGTCCAGGTCGCCGCCTCGCCCGAGGCGCGAGGGCTCGGCTGCCTGGTGGTGCTCAACGACGAGGTCCACGCGGCGCGGTTCGTCAGCAAGACCCATACGTCGAGCCCGGCGGCCTTCCGGTCGGTGGCGGCCGGTCCGGTCGGCCGGCTCGTCGAGGGACGGCTCAGGATCGCGGTGCGGACCACACCGCTGGCCACCGTCCCTCCGCCCACCGGTCCTGTACCGCCGGTGGCGCTGCTGACCATGGGCTTCGGCGACGACGGACGTCTGATCGAGCAGGTCGCCGCCCTCGGCTACGCCGGGGTCGTCGTCGAGGCGTTCGGCGGCGGGCATGTCCCGGCGCGTACCGTCGCGGCGTTGGAGCGGCTGGCCGCCGCCGTGCCGGTCGTGCTCGCCTCGCGGACCGGGGGCGGCGACATGCTCCGGACGACGTACGGCTTTCCCGGGTCCGAGCGCGACCTCATCGCCCGCGGGCTCATCCCGTCCGGGTTCCTTGACGGTCCGAAGGCGCGCGTCCTGCTCAGCCTCCTGCTCGGGAACGGCGCCGGCACCGAGCAGGTGCGGACGGCGTTCGCCGGGATCTAAGGGTTTGCGGATTCACGGGGCGCTGTCGGACGGCTGCGCCGAAGGCCACAGCCCTTGGCGCAGAGCCGCATGAACCTGGCGGGTCAGTTCCTGGGCGACGACGTCGGTGGCGGGTGCCGTCCGTCCTGCCCGGGGTGTGCCGAGCACGATGGAGCGCCACGTCGTGGGCTCGCACAGCGGCGCCGCGCTCAGGGAACCGGTGGCGACGTCTCCGGCGATGCCGACGCCGGGCAGGATCGTCCAGCCGTGACCGGCCCGGACGAGCTGTTTCTGCACGTGCATGGAGTTGGTCTGGACGACGACGTTCATCGCCGTCCCGGCCCGCGCGGCGGCCGCGTCGATCAGCGCCCGCAGCCCGTGCCCGGCCGCGGGCATCACCAGGGGATGCGACGCGACCTGCTCGAAGGGGACCGGAGTGGCGGCCCGGAGCCCGTCCGGGGGCGGCGCGACCGCCCACAGTTTCTCGCGCACCAGCGGCCGGACGTTCAGCGACGGGGTGCCGTCCAGGTCGTACAGGAGGCTCAGGTCGAGGTCGCCGTCGTCCAGCCACTGCCGCAGGTGCCCGGAGTACGCGGTGAGCACGCGCAGGTCGATGCCCGGATGGTCCCGGGCGATGGCGGACACGAGCGGTTCGGCCAGCAGGTCGCCGGCGCTGTCGAGCAACCCGATGGTCACGATGCCGGTGACCGCGCCCGGTGCGGGCTGGATCTCCGCGCGGGCCCGCTCCAGCTCGTTCAGGGCGCGCCGGGCGCGTTCGAGCAGGATCACGCCGGCGTCCGTGGGACGCATCCCCTGCCGGGTCCGCTCGAACAGCGCGACGCCCAGGTCACGCTCCAATGTGCGGATCTGCCGCGTGACCGCAGGCTGGACCAGGTGCAGCACCTCCGCGGCCCGGGTCACGCTCCCCACTTCGGCCACCGTGACGAGCGCTTTGAGTTGCTTGACGTCCATTGGTTCCCGCACCATCCGCGTTCAGCATGGAGACATCAGGAATCAGCATTTTACTCCAGGCATCATGAGCATCGATGATGGATGCCATGACAGAACGTCCGCTGACCGGCGTCACCGTCGTGAGCCTGGAGCAGGCCGTGGCGGCGCCGTTCGCCACCCGGCAGCTCGCCGATCTCGGCGCCCGCGTGATCAAGGTGGAGCGGCCGGGGGGCGGGGACTTCGCCCGCCGGTACGACACGACGGTGCACGGCCAGTCCAGCTACTTCGTCTGGCTCAACCGCTCCAAGGAGTCGCTGACCCTGGACGTGAAGTCCGCGCGCGGCCGCGAGGTCCTGGACGAGCTGCTCGCCGGAGCCGACGTGTTCGTGCAGAACCTCGCTCCGGGCGCCGCCGCCCGGCTGGGGCTGGACGCCGCGTCCCTGACCGCCCGGTATCCGTCGCTGATCCCGTGCACCGTGTCGGGGTACGGCACGTCCGGCCCCTGGGCGGACCGGAAGGCGTACGACCTGCTCGTCCAGTGCCAGACCGGCCTGGTCTCCCTCACGGGCACCGCCGAGGCCACTGCGCGCGTCGGGGTGTCGGTCGCCGACATCGCCGCGGGCATGTACGCCTACTCCGGGATTCTCACCGCGCTCTACACGCGGGCTACCACCGGTACGGCGCGTGCCGTGGAGGTCTCGCTGTTCGAGGCCCTGGGGGAATGGATGAGCCAGCCCGCCTACTACACGCGGTACGGGGGCACGCCGCCGCCGCGGATCGGCACGCGGCACGCCACCATCGCCCCGTACGGCGCCTACACGGCGGCCGACGGCGGGCAGGTGCTGTTCTCCGTCCAGAACGAGCGGGAGTGGGCCGCGCTGTGCGAGCGGTTCCTCGGGCGTCCGGACCTGGTGGACGACCCGCGCTTCGCCACCGGATCCGCGCGGGTCGCCCACCGGGACGAGCTCGACGCGATCATCGCCGAACGGTTCGGGCGGTCCGGCGGCGCTGAGGTCATGGAAGCGCTGGACGAGGTGGGAATCGCCAACGCCGGGGTGAACGGCGTCCAGGAATTCGTCGCCCACCCGGTGCTCGCCGACCGCGACCGCTGGCACGACGTTGACCTTCCGGGCGCCGTGATGCAGGCCCTCCGACCCCCGGCGGACCTGGCCGGGGTCCGCCCGCGCATGGATCCGGTGCCCGCGGCGGGGGAGCACACCGAACGGATCCTGACCGAACTGGGACGCACCGCCGCGGAGATCGACGCCCTGCGCGCGGACGGCGTGATCTGACCGAGCGAGGAGGGCACACAGTGAGCACCCTGGACATCCTGTCCGCCGACGAGCGGTTCGTCGTCGAGACCGTCCGCGACTTCGTGGACGGCGAGGTCAAGCCCGCCGTCCGGGAGCTGGAGCACGCCAACGCCTATCCCGAGGCGCTGATCGAGCAGATGAAGCGGCTCGGGATCTACGGCCTGGCGATTCCCGAGGAGTACGGCGGCAACGCCGTCTCCCTGCCCTGCTACGTCCTGGTCACCGAGGAGCTCGCGCGCGGCTGGATGAGCCTGGCCGGTGCGATGGGCGGCCACACCGTGGTCGCCAAGCTGCTGCTGGACTTCGGGACGGATGAGCAGAAACGCCGCTACCTGCCGAGGATGGCGACCGGCGAGGTCCGGGCGACCATGGCCCTGACGGAACCGGGCGGCGGCTCCGACCTCCAGGCCATGCGCACCACCGCCCGCAGGACCGCCGAGGGCTACGTCGTCAACGGAGCGAAGACCTGGATCAGCAACTCCAGGCGCTCGCAGCTGATCGCGCTGCTGTGCAAGACGGACCCCGGCGCGACGCCCGCGCACAAGGGCATCTCGATCCTCCTCGTCGAGCACGGGCCGGGCCTCACGATCTCCCGCGACCTGCCCAAACTCGGTTACAAGGGCGTGGAGAGCTGCGAACTCGCCTTCGACGGCTATCGGGCGCCGATCGACGCCGTCCTCGGCGGGGCCGAGGGCAAGGGGTTCGCCCAGATGATGAAGGGGCTGGAGACGGGCAGGCTCCAGGTCGCCGCCCGCGCGCTCGGCGTGGGCCGGGCGGCGCTGGAGGACTCGCTCGCCTACGCACAGGAGCGCGAGTCGTTCGGCAAGCCGATCTGGCGGCACCAGGCGATCGGCAACTACCTCGCCGACATGGCCACGTCGCTGACGGCGGCGCGCCAGCTCACCCTGTACGCCGCGCGGGAGGGCGAGGCGGGACGGCGGGTGGACATGGAGGCGGGCATGGCCAAGCTGTTCGCCTCCGAGGCCGCGATGCAGATCGCGCTGAACGCCGTCCGGATCCACGGCGGCTACGGCTACTCGACCGAGTTCGACGTCGAGCGGTACTTCCGCGACGCCCCGCTGATGATCGTCGGTGAGGGCACGAACGAGATCCAGCGCAACGTCATCGCGGGCCAGCTCGTCACCCGGGGCGGCCTCGACGCGTGACCGGCTCCGGGTCAGCGCAGCGGGCGGCCGGTGCCCGGGGACCGGGTCGCGGAGCGAGAGGAAGATGCCCCGGCCGCCCGCAGGGAGGAGTGGAGAGCGCACGGGCGGCCGGGGAGGTGGATGGCGTCCAGGTTGAAGGGTGGCAGCTACAGAGGCATATGGGGCCTGCTAATTCCGCATAGCTTCAGAGCTATGCCGCCGCGAGCTGCGGGGTGGCATGAGCTGCGGGCGGGCGGGTGCTCGGTC
>NZ_VCKW01000029.1 GCF_005889715.1 Actinomadura soli | reverse complement strand
GGTGACGCGGGCAGGGCGCGGGACGCGGCAGGATGGAGGGGTGAGCCTTATCGATGAGCTGCCCTCTGGAAACGACACCGACGCCGATTCGCTGTTCGAGGCGTTCGAACGGTGGGTGTCGGGGCGCGGGATCACGCTGTATCCCGCGCAGGAGGAGGCGCTCATCGAGGTCGTGTCGGGCGCGAACGTGATCCTTTCGACCCCGACCGGGTCGGGGAAGAGCCTGGTGGCGGCCGGGGCGCTGTTCGCGGGGCTCGGCAAAGACCAGGTCGGGTTCTACACCGCGCCTATCAAGGCGCTGGTGTCGGAGAAGTTCTTCGACCTGGGCGAGATGTTCGGGCGCGACAACGTCGGCATGATGACCGGCGACGCCAGCGTGAACGCGGACGCGCCCATTGTCTGTTGCACGGCGGAGGTCCTGGCCAACATCGCGCTGCGAGACGGCGCCCAGGCGGACATCGGTGTCGTGGTCATGGACGAGTTCCACTTCTACGCCGAGCCCGAGCGCGGATGGGCGTGGCAGATCCCGCTGCTGGAGCTGCCGCAGGCACAGTTCCTGCTGATGTCGGCGACGCTCGGCGACGTCGCGTTCTTCCAGAAGGACCTGACCCGGCGGACGGGGCGCCCGACCGCCCTGGTGACGTCGGCGGACCGGCCCGTCCCGCTGATCTACGACTACCGGGTGACGCCGCTGCACGAGACGATCGAGGAGTTGCTGGCCGAGCAGAAGGCGCCGGTGTATCTGGTGCATTTCACGCAGGCGGCGGCGATCGAGCGGGCGCAGTCGCTGATGAGCGTCAACGTGTGCACGAAGGCGGAGAAGGCGCGGATCGCGGAGCTGATCGGGAACTTCCGGTTCACGACGAAGTTCGGGCGGAACCTGTCGCGGTTCGTCCGGCACGGGATCGGGGTGCATCACGCGGGGATGCTGCCCAAGTACCGGCGGCTGGTGGAGCGCCTCGCGCAGGCCGGGCTGCTGAAGGTCATCTGCGGGACGGACACGCTCGGCGTGGGCGTCAACGTGCCGATCAGGACCGTGGTGTTCACCGCGCTCAGCAAGTACGACGGGCACCGGGTGCGGCGGCTGCGCGCGAGGGAGTTCCACCAGATCGCGGGGAGGGCCGGGCGCGCCGGGTTCGACACGGTCGGGTTCGTCGTCGCGCAGGCGCCAGAGCACGTGGTGGAGAACGAGAAGGCACTCGCCAAGGCCGGTGACGACCCGAAGAAGCGGCGGAAGGTGCAGCGCAAGAAGCCGCCCGAGGGGTTCGTCGGGTGGGACGAGGACGTCTTCAAGAAGCTGCAGGAGGCCGAGCCGGAGATGCTCCGGTCCCGGTTCCAGGTCAGCCACGCGATGCTGCTGTCGGTGATCGCGCGTCCGGGCAACGCGTTCCAGGCGATGAAGCGGCTGCTGACCGACAACCACGAGGAGCCCGCGGCGCGCCGGCGGCACATCTCGCGGGCCATCGCGATCTACCGGTCGCTGCTCGCCGGGGGTGTCGTCGAGGTGCTGCCAGAGCCCGACGACATGGGACGGTACGCGCGGATCACCGTCGACCTGCAGGAGGACTTCGCGCTCAACCAGGCGCTGTCGACGTTCGCGCTGGCCGCGTTCGAGATTCTGGACCCGTCCTCGCCGTCGTACGCGCTGGACGTCCTGTCGGTCATCGAGGCGACCCTGGAGGACCCGCGGCAGATCCTCGCGGCGCAGGTCAACAAGGCGAAGGGCGAGGCCGTCCAGGAGATGAAGGCGGAGGGCATCGAGTACGAGGAGCGGATGGAGCTGCTCCAGGACGTCGACCATCCGAAACCGCTGGAGGACGAGCTCGACGCCGCGTACGAGATCTACCGGGCCGGGCATCCGTGGGTCGGCGACCATCCGCTGCGGCCCAAGGCGGTGGTCCGCGACATGTACGAGCGGGCGATGACGTTCACCGAGTACATCGGGTTCTACGAGCTGGCGCGGGGCGAGGGGCTCGTCCTGCGGTACCTGTCGGGGGCGTACAAGGCGCTGCAGCAGACCGTCCCGGAGTCGATCAAGACCGATGACCTGATCGACCTGATCGAGTGGCTGGGGGAGCTGGTGCGGCAGGTCGACTCCAGCCTGCTGGACGAGTGGGAGCAGCTCGCGAACCCCGCCGCCGACGACCTGGACGAGCCGATCGAGGAGCGCGTCACCAAGGTGACCGCGAACACGCGGGCGTTCCGGGTGCTGGTCCGCAACGCGCTGTTCCGCCGGGTGGAGCTGGCCGCGCTGGAGCGGTACGCGGAGCTGGGCGAGCTCGACCCGGACTTCGGCGCCGCCGCCTGGCGGGACGCGATGGACGGCTACTTCGCCGAGCATGACGAGCTGTTCACCGGCGCCGACGCGCGGGGCCCGAAGCTGCTGCAGATCGAGGAGGTCCCCGAGGACGCGCTGTGGCGCGTCCGGCAGGTGTTCGACGACCCCGAGGGCCACCACGACTGGGGCATCAGCGCCGACGTGGACCTGGCGGGCTCCGACCAGGAGGGCGAGGCCGTCGTCCGCGTGACCGGCGTCGACCGGATGTGACACGGAAACCCAAGCAACGCAGGAGGGGATGAGCATGGTGCACGTCGCGGTGGCGCAGTTCGCGCCCGGCGTCGACAAGGACGAGAACCTGGCGGCGATCCGCAAGCTGGCGGACGAGGCGGCCGGCCGCGGCGCGGACGTCGTCGTGTTCCCCGAGTTCGCCATGTTCACGGCGCCGAAACTGGACGAGCGGTTCCTCGACTCGGCCGAGCCGCTCGACGGCCCGTTCGCCACCGGTCTCGCCGAGCTGGCCGGACGGCTCGGCGTGCACGTCGTCGCGGGCATGAACGAGCGCCTGGACGAGCCGGCCCGGATCTCCAACACGCTCCTCGCGGTCAGTCCCGGCGGCGACGTCGTGGCCGAATACCGCAAGATGCACCTGTACGACGCGTTCGGCTACAAGGAGTCGGCGCTGGTCCGGCCCGGCGAGATCGGGGACCCGGAGACGTTCGCCGTCGAGGGCGTGACGTTCGGCATGCAGACCTGCTACGACGTCCGGTTCCCCGAGGTGACGCGGCGGATCGTGGACGCGGGCGCCGACGTGCTCGCGCTGCCCGCCGACTGGGTGCCCGGCCCGCTGAAGGAGGACCACTGGCGGACGCTCGTCCGGGCCCGCGCGATCGAGAACACCATCTACGTGGCCGCCGCCGGGCAGTGCGCCCCGACCGGCGCCGGGAACAGCATGATCGTGGATCCGATGGGCGTGGTCACGGCCGGGCTCGGGGAGGGGACCGGTGTCGCGTCCGCGGAGGTGTCGGCGGAGCGGGTCGCGGCCGTCCGGGAGAAGAACCCGGCGCTCAGCCTGCGCCGTTTCACGGTCTCCTTGACAAATGAGTGAGCCCTCACTCGAATGGTGCCCGACGTAGCGACGGCACGGGAGGCGTGGGATGGCGGCCAGGCAGTTCCGGTTCGCGGTGATGGGATGGTCGGCGCCGGACGGCGCGGGCTGGGCGGCGCAGGCGCGGCGGGTGGAGCAGCTCGGGTACTCGACGCTGCTGATGCCCGACACGTCCTTCACGGCCGTGCCCGCGGTGATGCTCGCCGCGGCGGCGGGCGCGACGACGACGCTGCGGGTCGGCACGTTCGTGCTGTCCGCCGCGACCCGGCCGCCGAACGCGATCGCCTGGGAGGCGGCGTCGCTGGCGTTCGCCACCGGCGACCGGTTCGAACTCGGGATCGGCGCCGGACGCCCCGGCGGGGAGCGGGACGCCGAGATCCTCGGCGTGCCGCACGGGTCGCCCGCCCGCCGGAGGGGCTGTACGCGGGGAGCGGCCGGCCGCCCCGCGTGCTCGTCGCCGGGTCCCGGCCGCGGATGCTGCGGCTCGCCGCGCGGCGGGCGGACACCGTCGCCTTCGGCGTTCCGCCGCTGACCGGCGACGCGCAGCTCGCGGAGCTGGTCGCGATCGTCCGGGAGGCGGCGGGGGAGCGGTTCGACGACCTGGAACTGTGCGCGCAGGTCCATGTCGTCGGCGACGAGGTGCCGGAGGCGCTGGCCCGCCAGATGGGCGTGGACCCGGCCGAGATGGCGGCGGCGGACGCGATCGCGAAGCTGTCGGGGACGCCGCGGGCCATGGCCGACACGCTCACCCGGCGGCGCGACGAGCTGGGCGTGTCGTACGTGTCGGTCCCGGCGGAGTACATGGAGGAGTTCGCGTCCGTCGTGGAACTGCTCGCCGGACGCTGACCCCCGGGCCGGCTCCCCGGACGCCGCCACCTGGCCCTCAGGGTGTCAGGGGGTGCCGATGACCTTTCCGGGGTTGAAGATGCCCGCCGGGTCGAGCGCGTCCTTGACCGCGTGGTGCAGGGCGATGACGGCCGGGGACACCTCGTCGCGCAGGCCGCGGCGCTTGAGCAGCCCGATGCCGTGCTCGCCGGAGACGGTGCCGCCCAGCGCGATGGCGTCGGCGATGATCTCGTCGAACGCGCGCTGGGCGCGGACGCGGGCTCCGTCGTCGCCGGGCGGGGTGACGATGAGCGGGTGCAGGTTCCCGTCGCCCGCGTGCGCGACGTTCGCGATGTGGACGTCGTTGCGCGCGGCGGTCGCCTCGACGCGGGTGAGCATCTCCGGGAGGAGGCCGCGCGGGACGCACACGTCCTCCGTCAGGAGGGTGCCGAGGCGTTCGAGCGCCTGGTGGCTGAGCTTGCGGGCGGAGAAGAGCGCCTCGGCCTCCGCCTCGTCGGACGAGCGGGCGCTCCACGTCGCGCCCGCCTCCTCGAACAGCCGGACCATCGCGGCGGCCTCCGCGTCCCCGGCCTCGCCCGGCACGTCGGTGCGGCCGAGGAGCAGGACGTTCGCGTCCGCCGACAGGCCCATGTTCCGCCACGCGTCGACGGCCTCCAGCACGTGCCGGTCGACCAGCTCCAGCGCGCTCGGGACGATCCCGGCCGCGGTGATCGCGCCGACCGCCTCGCCCGCCGCCTGCAGGGTGTCGAAGTACCCGACGACGGTGCGCTCGGGGGCCCGGGCGCCGCGCAGCCGGACGGTCACCTCGGTGATCACGCCGAGCGTCCCCTCGGAGCCGACCATGAGCCCGCACAGGTCGTATCCGGCGACGCCCTTGGCGGTGCGGCGGCCGAGCCGGACGACCTCGCCGCGTCCGACGACCGCCTCCACGGCCAGGACGTAGTCGCGGGTCACGCCGTACTTGACGCAGCACAGGCCGCCGGCGTTGGTGGCGACGTTCCCGCCGATCGTCGACCACGGCGCGCTGGACGGGTCGGGCGGGTACCAGAGGCCGCGCTCGGCGCACGCCTGCCGCAGCGCGTCGTTCACCACGCCCGGCTGGACGACGGCGAGCCGCTCCTCGGCGTTGATCTCGACGATGGCGTCCATCGCCTCCAGGGACAGCAGCACGCACCCGTCGAGGGCGTTCGCGCCGCCGGACACGCCGGTGCCCGCGCCGCGCGGCACGAGCGGGACGCCGCGCTCGGCGCAGGCCGCCACGACGTCGCGCACGTCGCCGGTCGATCCGGCGCGGACGAGGGCGGCGGGCGTCCCGTAGGGCGCCCAGGCCGCCTCGTCGTGCGTGTAGGAGGAGATCACGTCCGGGTCGGTGACGATCCGGTCGGCGGGGACGGTGCCGCGCAGCGCTTCCAGCAGGTCCGACATGTCTCTAAATAATCACACCTGCTGCCGATCAGGCCGCCAGGGACGCGGTGAGCCGCTCGACATGGGCGCGCAGCGCCGGAAGATCCACCCCCGCCTCGGTGGCGAGCCGCACCGACAGGAACTCGTCGTCGTGCAGGAGGGCGAGCAGGATGTGGCCCTGGCGGATCTGCTTCTGCTTGAGCCGGACCGCGTGCCGCAGGCTCAGCTCCAGGGCCTTCTTGGCCTTCGGGGTGAAGGGGATGTGCCCTCTGGGGCCCCGGCCTTCGCGGGCGGGGACGTCCAGGGCGCCCGGCCCGAAGGTCCGCTCGGTCGCCTCCCGGACGGCGTCCAGGTCGATGCCGAGCATGCTCAGCGCCTGGGGGTCGAGCGGGTCCTCGCTCATGGCGGCGATCCGGGCCCGGACGCCGGGCGCGTCCAGCCCGTGCTCGCCCGCCGCCCGCGCGATCTCGCCGCCGCCGTTCAGCAGGGAGAGCAGGAGGTGCTCGGTGCCGATGTGGTGGTGCCGCAGGTCCCGCGCCTCCGCCTGGGCGTCGACGACGACCCTTCGGGCGGCATCGGTGAAACGCTCGAACATCGCGCTAGTCCTCCTTCCTGAGAATGCGGCGCTTGCCGCCGTGCTTCTTGTGGACGGCCTGCCGGCTCACGCCGAGGCAGACCGCGATGTCCTGCCAGGAATAGCCCTGGTCGCGGGCGCTGGCGACCTGCAGGGCCTCCAGCCGCTCGGCCAGCTCGCGCAGCGCCCGCACGGCCCGCAGCCCGACCGCGGGATCCCGGCTGCTCGCCTCCTGGGCGAGTTTCACTCCGTCGCTCATGGTGTCAATGTAGGTTGACGCTCGTGATGATGTCAACCCACATTGACACTTTCGCCGGGATCAGCGGACGGCGAGGAGCGTCGTCAGGAGGTCGTCGAGGTTGATCAGCCCGGTCACGCGGCCGTCGGGCGCCACGGCGAGGCCGAGATGGCTGTGGCGGCCCTTCAGGAGGGCGACCGCCTCGCCGACCGGCGTGCCGATCGGCACCGTGGGCACCGGATGCGCCATCTCCCGGGCCGGGGTCCCGCTGCCCCGCGCGCGGGCCAGGTAGGCGTCGCGGACGTGCACCATCAGCGGCTCGCTCCCCGCGTCCCGCAGCATGATCCGGAGATGGCCGGTGCGGGCGGCGGTGTCGATGACCTCCTGCGGCGTCGCCGCGGCCGGCACCGACACGATGCGGGAGACGGGCACGACGAGCCCGGCCAGCGGGGTGCGCGGCGCGTCCAGCGCGGCGGTGAGCAGGGACAGCTCGCTCTCCTCGATCAGCCCGAGGCGCCGCGAGTCCTGCGCGATGCTGCGCAGCTGCTCCGGCGTCCGGGACACCTCCCGCGCGTCGGCCGGCTCGATGCGGATCATGCGCAGCAGCAGGTTCGTCGTGCTGTTCAGCGCGGCCAGCAGCGGCCGGACGACGGTCGCGAACGCGCGGAACGGCAGCCCCAGAATCATCGCGGAGCGCTCCGGGGCGGTGATCGCCCACGACTTCGGCGCCATCTCCCCGACGACCATGTGCAGGAACGTGACGAGCGCCAGGGCCAGGACGAACGCGACCGCGTGCGCGGCCCCGTCCGGCAGGCCCGCGGCGTGGATCGGCGGCGTGAGCGTCTTGGCGAACACCGGCTCGGAGACCAGGCCGAGGCCGAGCGAGCACATCGTGATGCCGAGCTGCGCCCCGGCCAGCGTCAGCGACAGCTCGTCGATCCCGGCGACCGCGGCCGCCGCGGCCCGGCCGCCCCGCGCGGCGGCCCGCTCCAGCCGGGGCCGCCGCGCCGCCACCAGCGCGAACTCGGCGGCGACGAAAAAGCCGTTGCCGATCAGCAGCGCGAGGGTGACGGGCGCGCCCAGCGCGAGGTTCACCGGACCTCCCCCCCGCCGGTCTCCCCGGCGTCGACCACGGCGCGGACGCGGATCAGCTCAGGCACGTGCCGGTGGACGGTCAGCACCTCGACGAACGCGGTCCGGGCGGGTTCGTCCAGCCGGGTCGGCGGCAGGTGGACGGTGACGACGTCGCCGGGGCGCGCGACCCGTCCGAGCCGCTTCAGCAGCAGGCCCGCGACGGTCTCGTAGTCGCCCTCGGGCAGCGCGATGCCGGTCTCGTGGGCGACCTCGTCCATCCGCAGGCCGGCGTCGGTCGTCCACCACTCGCCGGTCCGGATCGCGAGGTCCTCGCCGGGCTCGTTCTCGTCGGCGATCTCCCCGACCAGCTCCTCGGCGACGTCCTCCCAGGTCACCAGGCCGGCGAAGCCGCCGTACTCGTCCATCACGCAGGCCATCGGGGCACCGGCGGCGCGCAGCCGGGTCAGCACGTCCGGCAGCGGCAGCGAGGACGGCAGCAGCAGCGGCGACCTGGCGATGTCGCGGACGGCGGTGCGCTCCGCCTCGTCCGGGCCGAGCAGGATCAGCTCCTCCAGGCCGACGACGCCGACGAGGTCGTCGACGCTCTCGCCCACGACGGGATAGCGGGAGTGCCCGGTCGCGGAGATCACGTCGCTCAGCTCGGCGGCGCGCGCGGTGGCCGGGACGGTCACCACGTCCACGCGGGGGACCATGACCTCCTCGGCGTCGCGCTCGGAGAACACGAGCGCCCGCTCCAGCAGGTCGGCGTGCCCCGCCTGCAGCTTCTCGCCGGACTCGCCGATGATGTGCCCGAGCTCCTGCAGCGTCGCGCCATGGTGCAGCTCCTCCACCGGCTCGATCCCGGCCGCCCGGACGAGCCGGTTCGCGGCCGTGTCGAACAGCCTGATCAGCGGGCCCGCCACCGTCAGGTAGACGAGCGTGGACGCGGCCAGCGCCCGCGCCAGCGGCTCCGCCCTGACCAGCGCCAGGTTCTTCGGGAACAGCTCGCCCAGGATCATCTGGATCACGGTGGCGAGGCCGAACCCCAGCGCCACCGCGACCCCGCCGGACGCCGCGTCCGGCACCCCGCCCGCCCGCAGCGCCGGGTCGATCAGGTCGGCCAGCGCGGGCTTGGCGATGAACCCGACCACGAGCGCGGTGACGGTGATGCCGAGCTGCGCGCCGGACAGCATGAACGATAGCCGTCCCATGACCCGCACCGCCCGCGCGGACGCCCGGTCGCCGTCCGCGGCCCGCTGGTCGAGCAGCGCCCGGTCCGCGGTGACGAACGCGAACTCCTGCGCCACGAAGTAGCCGGTCGCGGCCGTCAGCACGAGGACGGCCAGCAGCCCGAGCGCGGCGTACACCCGGTTCTCCCTCCGTCGCGCGGGTCGTGCAAGATCCCCTTACCCGCCCGGCGGGCTTCTCCCCACCGGTCGTTTGCACGGTTATCAACCGCCCTGTGTGGAATGAACCCGTGGGAAGCATGGGGGACGAGCAGAGGCCGCGGCCACGAGTTCGAGGGGGCGCACATGCCCAGACCGTTCGCGTCGTCCGCAGATCTGGGCGACAAGACGCAGACGCTGGAGGTCCTGGCCGACGGCGTGTACGCGCTCACCGCCGAGGGCGACCCGAACGTCGGGGCCGTCGAGGGCGAGGACTTCCTCGTCTGCTTCGAGGCCCTCGCGACCCCGGCCGCGGCCCGCGACTGGCTCGCCGTCCTGCGTACGCACACCGACAAGCCGATCCGCTACCTGGTGCTGTCGCACTACCACGCCGTCCGGACCCTCGGCGCCAGCGCGTTCGGCGCGCCGGTGATCATCGCGCACGACCTGACCCGGGCGCTGATCGCCGAGCGCGGCAAGGAGGACTGGGAGTCGGAGTACGGCCGGATGCCCCGGCTGTTCAAGGACCCGGACGGCATCCCCGGCCTCACCTGGCCGAACGTGACGTTCTCCCGCACGCTCACCATCGACCTCGGCGGCGACCGCGGCGACCTCGACCTGGCGTACTGCGGGCGCGGCCACACCGAGGGCGACCTCGTGGCGTGGCTGCCCCGGCACCGGATCCTGTTCGCGGGCGACCTCGTCGAGACGCAGGCCGCGCTCTACACCGGCGACGCGTTCCACCGCGACTGGGCGTCGAGCACGCTCGACCACGTCGCCTCGTTTGGCGCCGAGACACTCGTCGGCGGGCGCGGCACCGTCGCGCACGGCCGGGACGCCGCCGACGCCGCCATCGGGCAGACCCGCGACTTCCTGGACACGATGATCCGCGAGACGGGCAAGGTCCGAGTGCGCGGCGGGACGCTCAAGGACGCGTTCGGCGCCGTCCACGAGGCGCTCGCGCCCGCCTACGGCCGCTGGCCGATCTTCGAGCACTGCCTTCCGTTCGACGTCGCCCGCCTCTGGGACGAGCTGGAGGGCGTCGAACGCCCCCGCATCTGGACCGCCGACCGTGACCGCGACGTCTGGGCCCGGCTGCAGGACTGACCGGGCAAGCACGGTCTGACGCCCGCGTCAAGGACCGATGTCCGGATCTCGTGACAATCTGGAGAGAGCCGACCCCGCGTGAAAGGGTCGGAAACAGCCTCCGGCACCCGTCACGCGTGGGGGAGAGCCCCCGCACCCGCCGGTTCGCTTCGCTCGACACACAGGTTTCCCTGACGCGGTGGGGAGTGCCGATGAAAGAGGAAAGCCGCCCCCGTCCGGTGTTCGACCCCGAGATCTCCGGCGACGACCGCGCCGTCCTCGCCGCCGCCCCCGAGCTGCTGGTCGCGGCCTGCGCGCCGCGCCCGCCGCGCCCCCGGCTCCGCGCCACGACCGTCGCGGCCCGGCTGGTCTGGATCCCGGTGTTCGCGTTCTTCTACGGCGTCCTGCCCGGGGGCTGGCTCCGGGTGTTCTTCCTCGCCTCGCTCGACGGGGACGAGCTCGTCGGCGGCGCGATGCGCTGGGGGCGGCTCCCCATCGCCGCGATGATGCTCACCCCGGCCCTGCAGGTCCTCCTGCTGCTGCTCGGCCAGACCGATGCCGCGGCCGTCCTCGCGGCGGCGAGCTTCACCGGGTGGGTCGCCGGCGCGCTGCGGCACGTCCGCGAGCCGGCCGCGGCCCGCGCCGCCCGCGAGCACCACGGCTCGTATCTGCTGCCGGGCGACTTCGACCGGCCCGCCGCCCGGCTCCTCGTCCGTGCCCAGCGGGCCATCGACGCCGTCCTCGGGTCGCAGGCGCACGGCGCCGGGCTGCTGGACGACGTCAACAACGCGGTCGTCCTGCCGCGGCAGGAATGGGCGATCGCGGGCGCGCTCGCCGAGCACACGCGGCTGCGCCGGGAGCGGCGCGCCCAGCAGCCCGAGCGGCTCTCCCCGCGGGTCCGGGCCATGCTCGAACCGCAGGACCGCGCCCTGGCGTTGTCGGTCCGCTCGGTCACCCGGCGCATCGAGGCGCTTGAGGCGTACGCGCGGCGGGCGGGCGAGGCCGACGACGCCTACCACGAGTCGCGGGTGCTGCGGGAGCTGCCCGAGCAGAACGCCCGCTACCGGGACCTGCTCGCGAGCACCGTCGGGGACGAGATGGCGGGCGCGGAGATCCGCGGCATGGCCGAGGACGCGCACCGCGCGGAACGGGCGCTCCGGGAGCGGGTCACGAGCGCCCTGCGCGCCGGGCACGAGCTGAGGCTCCCCGCCGAGTAAGGGGCGCGGTCGCCTATTGTGTTCTCCCGCACTATTCCGGCGAATGCGGACCATAAAAGATGATTTGCCCGTTGCGTGGGCACGGGTTTGCCCACCGCGCACGCAAGGGCCGGGGTGATGGGATATCCCACCGCCCCGGCCCCTCGTGCGCGCCGGAACACCGCCGGCGACGCGGCCGCCGTGCTAGTGCGCGGCCTCGTACTGCTCGATCACATTGGCGGGGATACGCCCCCGCTCATTGACCTTGATGCCGCGGCTCTTCGCCCACTCGCGAATCTCGGCGGAGCGTTCGCGGCTGCCCGCGGTCCGCGCCGCGCGGCCGCCGCGACCGGCGGGCTTGCGCGCCTTGCGGGCGCCGGCCACGAACGGCTCCAGGCCGTTGCGCAGCTTGCTGGCGTTCTTCTTGCTCAGGTCGATCTCGTATGCGGTGCCATCGATGGAAAAGCTGACGGTCTCGTCAGCCTCGCCGCCGTCGATGTCATCCACGAGAAGGACTTCGACCTTCTGTGCCATGCGGGGACTCCCTCTTGCTATGCGTCCGGCCTCGCGTCCGGATGTGCGTCGATGAATGCAGCATAGACCTCATCCGATATCTTGCCACGTTCAGAGACTTCGATGTTACTTCGCAATGCCCACGCGCGGACATCGCCGTTCGTGTAGCCCTTGATCTTCGCGGTGCGGGACTTGCGGCCCTTCCCGGCGGGCTTCACCTCGGCGGCGTTCTCGATGAAGGGCGCGAGCACCTCCAGCATCTCGTTCAGCCGCTTGAAGTTGTCGTCGCTCAAGTCGATCGTGAACGTCCGGCCCAGGACTTCGAAGTCCCGCTTTGCGACATCGGCTCCTTCGGAGCCGTCGATGTCGTCCACCCGAATGACCTTCTCGGCCATGTGTACTCAGTGTTCCTTCCCCTCGCCCGTGCGGCGCCCCCGACCGTAGCGGATCACGGCGCCGGCCATGGCGCCGGGACGCGCCGGACGAGGTGGAACGGCAGGAAGGCCGGACGCGCGTGTCGCGACGGCGCGCCCCGTCCAAGTTCGGGTCAAAGGGTGCATGTCCGGTTGATCGGGGGGTAGCGGACATCTCCCGTGGGCCAATTCCGTCATGAAGGAGCCGAAACATGGCCAACCCGCCGACCGGGAGGACCGGAAGCGGGAGCGGCCGGAACGCCGCCGGGTGAGCCCGGAAGACGCGAGTCTCACCACGGATCAGGGAATGAGGGCCGACGGCACCGACAACTCGCTGTCGGCGGGCGAACGCGGCCCGTCCTGATGGACGACTTCCACGTCCGTGAGAAAATCACCCATTTCGACCACGAGCGGATCCCGGAACGGGCCGTGCACGCGCGCGGCGCGGGCGCCCACGGCCATTTCCGGCGGCACGAGTCGCCCGCCGCCTACACGACCGCTGAATTCCTGTGCGACACGTCGCTCACGACGCCGGTTTTCGTGCGGCTCTCGACGGTCGCGGGATCGCGCGGTTCGGCCGGCACCGTCCGGGACGTCCGCGGCTTCGCGACGAAGTTCTCCACGCGGCAGGGCGACTTCGACCTCGCCGGGAACAACATGCCCGTTTTCTTCATCCAGGACCGGCCCAAAGTTCCCCGACTTCGTACGCGGGAAGCCCGAGCCGCTGAACGAGATCCCGCAGGCGTCGTCCGCGCACGGCACCCTCTGGGACTTCGTCCAACTGCAGCACGAGACCATGCACATGGTGATGTGGCTGTTGTCGGAGCGGGCGCTTCCGCGCAGTTTCGCGATGACGCGGGGATTCAGCGTCCACATGTTCCGGCTCGTCAACACCGAGGGCGGTCCGGCGTTCGTGAAGTTCCACTGGAAGCCGCGGCTCGCCACCCACTCGATCGCATGGGACGAGCCCCAGAAGATCGCCGGCAAGGACCCGGAAAGAGTTCGGCGTGCGGCTCGTCCCGGCCGCCGAACCACGGGCGCGGTTCGCCCGTGCGCCACGTCGCCCGTGGCCGCCTGACGCCCGGCGGCGGGGGGAGGAGGCCAGAGGGCCGTCAGGCCAGGCCCAGCTCGCGCTTGACGGCCTCGAACTCGACCGCCATCGCGTCCGACAGCGCGAGGGCGCCCGACAGGGGCCGGACCATGACGCAGAACTCGTCGATCAGCCCGTCGTCGTCGTGGTGCAGGAAGTCGCAGCCGTGGAGCTCGCGGTCGCCGACCCGCGCCTTGAAGATCAGCGCGTGGTCGCGGCCGCCGCCGATCTCCCGGACGTAGCGGAAGTCGGTGAGCACCCGCGTCACCGCGCGCAGGATCGCCGAGACCGCCGCCCGTCCCTGGTAGGGCGCGTACGCGACCGGGCTGAGGAACGTGACGTCCTCGGCCAGCAGTGCCGGGAGGGCGGCGAGGTCGCCCTTCTCGATGGCCGCGCGGAACGGGTGCATCGGGCCCACCTCCATGCTCGCCCGGGGAGTCGCGGGCAAGCCTAGAGGCAGCGGGCCCGGTTCGCGATCATCACCGGTGGCGCGGCTCGGGCCGGTGGCGCGGGTCAGGCGGCGGGCTGCAGCAGCACCTTGATCGCCCCGTCCTGCTTCTTCTGGAAGATCTCGTAGGCCAGCGGCGCCTTGTCCAGCGGCCAGCGGTGCGTCGCGAGGTCCATCACGCCGAGCGGGTCGGAGTCGCCCGAGACCAGCGGCAGCAGGTCGCCGATCCACCGCTTGACGTGCGCCTGGCCCATGCGGAGCCCGATGCCCTTGTCGAACATCCGCATCATCGGCAGCGGGTCGGTCATGCCGCCGTAGACGCCGATGACGGAGATCGTCCCGCCGCGCCGGACGATCTCGATCGCGGCCGTCAGCGCCGCCAGCCGGTCGACGCCGACCCGCGCCATCAGCGGCGCGGCGGAGCCGCCCGGCAGCAGCCCGGCGAGCGTCTGCGCGAACTTGGCGCCGGGCGAGCCGTGCGCCTCCATCCCGACCGCCTCGATCACCGAGTCGGTGCCGCGGCCGCCGGTGATCTGCCGGACCGCGTCCGGGACGTCGTCCGCGTCGTCGGCGTCGATCACCTCGACGCCGTGCCGCCGCGCCATCTCCAGCCGTTCCGGGACGAAGTCGATCGCGATCACCCGGTGGCCGCGATGGCGGGCGATCCGCGACGCCATCTGCCCGATCGGCCCGAGACCGAGCACCGCGACCGTCCCGCCGTCCGGGACGTCGGCCCACTCGACGGCCTGCCAGGCGGTCGGCAGCACGTCGGACAGGTACACGAACCGCTCGTCCGGCGGGCCCTCCGGGACCTTGATCGGCCCGAAGTGGGCCTGCGGGACGCGGAGGTACTCGGCCTGACCGCCGGGCACCTGCCCGTACAGCTTGGTGTAGCCGAACAGCGCGGCGCCCATGCCCTCCTCGCGGACCTGGGTCGTCTCGCACTGGGCGTACAGCCGCATGCCGCACATGTGGCAGCGGCCGCACGAGATGTTGAACGGGATGACCACGCGGTCGCCGGGCTTGACATGGGTGACCTCGGGACCGGTCTCCTCGACGATCCCCATCGGCTCGTGGCCGAGGATGTCGCCCGCGCTCAGGAACGGCCCGAGCACCTCGTACAGGTGCAGATCCGACCCGCAGATCCCGGACGAGGTCACCCTGATGATCGCGTCGTCGGGCTCCTTGAGCTCCGGGTCGGGCACCTCCTCGACGCGGACGTCGCGCTTGCCGTGCCAGGTGACAGCCTTCATCGTGTCCTCCAAGAGCCTGGGTCCCCGCCTGTGAGCGGCCCTACCCGGCGGTCCGGTGCAAAACGTCGTCAGCGGGCGTAGGTGCCCATGAGGGTCGCGGAGGCGAGGACGTCGTCCTTCAGGGACGCGCGCAGGTCGTCCGCCGAGAACCCGGAGGTCAGGCCGGACGGCCCGCGCAGCGCGTACAGGGTGAAGACGTAGCGGTGGGGCGGGTCGCCGGGCGGCGGGTGCGGCCCGCCGTAGCCGTTGTCGCCGTAGTCGTTGCGGCCGCGGGCGATGCGCGGACGCTCCTCGCCCGCCGCGAGCCCGCCGCGCTCGGGCGGGATGCCGCCGAGCATCCAGTGGACGAACGTGCCGCCGGGCGCGTCCGGGTCCACGCACGTCAGGACGAGCTCCAGGCACGCGGCCGGGACGCCCGACCAGCGCAGCTCGGGGGAGAGGTCGCCCGATTCGTGCGAGTACTCCGGCGGGATCGGACCGTTGTCGGCGAATGCTGGGCTCCGCAGCGAGATCTCCTCCATGGTGCCGTCGTGCCCGATGACGGCGCGACGATGCCGGGTTCCGCTGGTCGACGCCCGGATTCGGCCGGACGACCCGGTGGCCGCGGCGGCGTTTGAAACGGGGCTGCGGGGCATGTCGCCGGTGGACCTGGACGCGGAGGAGGCACGATGACCGGAGCGGAGCGAGGATCACCGTGCCTCCTCCGGCCCAGGGGACTGGGAGGCGCCCCCCAGCAGGGCAGGGCCGGATGACGGCCGTGCGGGGCAGCGACGACACCAGCGTCGCCGACGCGCTCGCGCGGCACCGCAAGGGCACGAGGATCAGCCACGTCCTGGCGACGACCGACCACAAGATGGTCGGCTACCTGTACCTGACGACCTCGTTCGCGATGTTCCTGATCGCCGGGCTGATGGCGATGCTGATGCGGGCCGAGCTGATGGAGCCCGGCCGGCAGGTGATGGCCAACCAGCAGTACAACGAGCTGTTCACCATCCACGGCACGATCATGATGCTGCTGTTCGCGACGCCGCTGTTCCTCGGGTTCGCGAACGTGGTCGTCCCGCTGCAGATCGGCGCGCCGGACGTCGCGTTCCCGCGGCTGAACGCGCTCACCTACTACCTGTTCCTGTTCGGCTCGCTGATCGTCCTCGCCGGGTTCCTGATGCCGGGCGGCGCGGCGGCCTTCGGCTGGTTCGCCTACGCGCCGCTGACGTCCGAGACGTTCTCGCCCGGCCGGGGCGGCGACCTGTGGATCATGGGGCTGATCATCTCCGGGGTGGGCACGACGCTGACCGCGGTCAACCTGATCACCACGATCATCGGGATGCGCGCCCCCGGCATGGTGATGTTCCGGATGCCGATCTTCTGCTGGAACACGCTGCTGACCGGCCTGATGGTGATCATCGCGTTCCCGGTGCTGGCCGCGGCGCTGTTCGCGCTGGAGGCCGACCGCAGGCTCGGCGCGCACATCTACGACGGCGCGCACGGCGGCGGGCTGCTGTGGCAGCACCTGTTCTGGTTCTTCGGCCATCCCGAGGTCTACATCGTGGCGCTGCCGTTCTTCGGCATCATCACCGAGATCATCCCGGTGTTCGCGCGCAAGCCGCTGTTCGGCTACCTCGGCATGGTCGGCGCCACCATCGCGATCACCGGGCTGTCCATGACGGTGTGGGCGCACCACATGTTCGCGACCGGCCAGGTCCTGCTGCCGTTCTTCTCGATCACCTCGTTCATGATCGCCGTCCCGACCGGCATCAAGTTCTTCAACTGGGTCGGGACGCTGTGGAAGGGGCACCTGACCTTCGAGGCGCCGATGCTGTTCGCGCTGGGGTTCCTGACGACGTTCCTGTTCGGCGGGCTGACCGGCGTGATCCTGGCGTCCCCGGCGCTGGACTTCCACCTCACCGACTCGTTCTTCGTCATCGGGCACCTGCACTACGTCCTGTTCGGCACGGTCGTGTTCGCCATGTTCGGCGGGTTCTACTTCTGGTGGCCGAAGATGACCGGCCGGATGCTGGACGAGACCTGGGGCAAGATCCATTTCTGGTCGCTGTTCGTGGGGTTCCACACGACGTTCCTCGTCCAGCACTGGCTCGGCGCGGAGGGCATGCCGCGCCGCTACGCCGACTACCCCGACCGGTTCGCCACGCTGAACCTCATCTCGTCGGCCGGGTCGTTCGTCCTCGGGGCGTCGACGTTCGCGTTCCTGTGGAACGTGCTGCGCACCTGGCGGCGGGGCGAGAAGGTCGGCGTGGACGACCCGTGGGGCACCGGCGGCTCGCTGGAATGGGCGACGTCCTGCCCGCCGCCGCGGCACAACTTCACGTCGATGCCGCGGATCCGCTCGATCCGTCCCGCGTTCGACATGCGCTTCCCGCCGAAAGAGCCTCCCCAGGAGGCCGAGGCCGCCCTGCCCGCCCCCAAGGGCACCTGAGACCTACTCGCCGCCGTCCTGGTGCTGCCCGTCGTGGCGCAGGTCGCCCTGGCCGCCGCCGTGCGACTCGCTCTGGTAGTTGAGGTAGAAGCGGTTGGCGCGCGTCCGCACCTGCGTGCGGGCGCGGTCCGGGGTCGGCAGCGGGATGAGGTGGTGCGGGTAGGGCGCGACGAGCTCGCCCGGCTGCCGGGCCCGCAGGACGGCCTCCCGCTCCTCCGACGGCCGCTCGTGCCGCTCGTGGAAGCCGCCGTCGGGGCTCAGCCTGATCAGGCCGCTCTCCACGCCCTCCACGCGCTGCTGGAGGTCGCGGCGCTGCAGGCTCAGGCAGACGCGCCGGGTGACGGTGAACGCCAGGAGCGGCGCGGCGAAGAAGCCCACGCGGAAGAACCACGTCGTCCAGAACAGCGGGATGCCGAACATGTACGCGAGGACGTCGTTGCCGCCCGCCGCCCACAGGTTGCCGTACCAGGCGATGACCGCCGCGCCGATCGCGGTCCGCGTCGCGGCGTTGCGGGGCCGGTCGAGGAGGTGGTGAAGGCGTTCGTCTCCCGTCGCCCAGCGCTCCACGAACGGGTACATCGCGATGAGCGTGAGGAACACCCCGGGCAGGACGACAGCGGGCAGCAGCACGTTCCACGAGACCGTGTGCCCGAACAGGGTCGTCGACAGCGGCGGCATGATGCGCAGGGCGCCTTCGAGGAAGCCGACGTACCAGTCGGGCTGCGAGCCGACCGAGACCTGGTCCGGCTCGTACGGCCCGTACAGCCAGATCGGGTTGACCTGTGCGAACGCCGCCATCCCGGCCAGCACGCCGAACGTGTAGAGGAAGTACGCGGCGCTCTGCACGGCGAAGTTCGGGAACGTCGGCTCGCCGGTCACCGCCCGCTCCCGCCGTCCCCGGCCCGGCCAGATCGTGTGCGTCTGATGCCAGAGGATCATCAGGTGCGCGGTGATGAGCGCGAGCAGCAGCCCCGGGATGAGCAGGATGTGGAGGGTGAACAGCCGCGGCAGGAACGTCTCGCTCGCCGGGAACTCGCCGCCGAAGAACCACAGGCTCAGATACGTCCCGGCGAGCGGGATCGACAGCACGATGCCCTGCATGATCCGCAGGCCCGTCCCGGACAGCAGGTCGTCCGGGAGCGAGTAGCCGGCGAACCCCTCGGCCAGCGCCAGCGCGAACAGCGTCACGCCGATCAGCCAGTTGACCTCGCGGGGCTTGCGGAACGCGCCGGTGAAGAAGATCCGCATCAGATGGACGCTGATCGCCGCGAGGAAGACGATCGCGCCCCAGTGGTGGATCTGCCGCATCAGCAGCCCGCCCCGCACGTCGAACGTGATGTGCAGCGTGGACGCGTACGCCTCGCTCATCGTGAGCCCGTTCAGCGGCGCGTACGAGCCGTCGTAGACGACCGTGGCGCCGCTCGGCTTGAAGAACAGCGTCAGGTACACGCCGGTGATCAGCAGGACGATGAACGAGTACAGCGCGATCTCGCCCAGCAGGAAGGTCCAGTGCTTCGGGAACGCCTTGCGGAGGTTGCGGTGCATGAACTCCGTGGAGCCGAGCCGGTCGTTGACGCCCCGCGCGAGCCTTCCGAGTCTCTCGGCCTTCGCGCCGCCCTTCCGACCCGCCATCGAGCTTCTCCCCTGGCCGAGCACCGGTTCGCAGGGCGGGTACCCGGGGCCGGATAGGGCAAACGCGGCCCCGGGCAGGGCAAACGCGGGCCTCGGGCAGGGCGGACGCGGCGGCCGGGCGTCAGGCCACGCGCCGGGGCGAGGGGCACGAGTTGAGGTGATGGCGCATGTCGTGGACGTCGGTGCGCAGCCGCACGGTGGACCGCGGGTCCCGCTCCAGGCCGCCGAGACCGTCCTCGATCAGGCTCAGCTGCGCGGCCCTGAGCCGGGCGAGCAGCCGGCGCGGCTCGCCGGTCGGCACGTCCCACCGCTCCTTCCGGCGCCACTTGCGGTGGATGAGCACATGTCCCTCGCCCGGCACGAGGACGCCGCGCACCGTCTCGGCGTGGACCGTCCGCCGGAAGTGCGACAGGTAACGGCGCCGCGCCAGCCGGTACGCGACGATCGCCGCGAGCAGGATCGGCGCGCCCTTCACCGGCAGCAGCACCACCCCCTGCAGGACGGGCGCGTCCCACCACGAGTGCAGCGCCATCGCGAGGACGAACGCGGCGGCGGCCATGGTCGCGCTTCCCCGGGACACCCGGCCGAACAGGCAGCCGAGTCCCGCCCCGCCGATCGCCGTCATCGCCCAGTGGCTCCACCACGCGCCGCCGATGACCCGGCTGCCGAACGAGAACAGCGCCGCGTTCACGTCCTGCGTCGCCCCGGTCAGCACGATCGTGTTCAGCACGTAGAGGAAGTTCTCGGAGATCTGGAAGCCGAGCCCGACGAGGGCGCCGTAGCCCCAGCCGTCCAGCGGGCCGCGGATCGCGGACGGCGCCATCAGCGCCAGCGTCACCACGCCGAGCAGCTTCAGGATCTCCTCGTCCACCGGCGCGGCGATCGCCGCGCCCCACGCGGAGTTGAAATCCGGCCCGGCCGCCTTCCCGATGACCGCGTGGAAGGCCGCGTTCGCGGGTAACGCCAGCCCGAACGCGGCCAGCCCGCCCCACGCCACCGCGATCAGCGCGTACCCGAGCCGGTGCGACCGGACGGGATGCAGCCGCCGCAGCCCCCAGACGCCGGCGGCCAGCGCCGGTGCGAGGAGCGCGCCGCCCACCACGGCGCCGACCGGGAACGCACGGACCGCGGCGTCCATCCCGCGCAGGGCGATCCACGCCCCGCCCGCGCACACCGCGGCCCAGAGCCAGAACGCCGGCCTGCGGATCACGGGCCCGTCTCCGACGTCCAGGGCGCCGCGATCGTGAGCGTCCGCACCATCGCCTGGACCTGCGGGGCGAGGCTCCGGAACGCGAGCGGGGGACCGGCCGCCGTCACCGTCGCCCCGAGCGTGTCCGTGGCGAAGACCGCCGCCGTGCCCGCCCGGTCCCGCCCGGTGATCGTCCCGGTGAGCCCGGTCATCCCGTGGGCCGTCACGATCGGGACGGGCCGCGCCCCGAGCCGCGTACGCCCGCCCAGCGCGACGATGCGGCCTAAGCCGTCCCAGAGCTCGCGCGCGTCGAACGGGGCCAGCGGGACGGCGACGTTCAGGTTGACCACGACGTCTTCGCTGGTCAGCTCGGCGTTGCCGGTGAGCGAGGTCTCGGCCTCGTCAAGGGCCCACCCGCCGTGCGGGATGGTCAGCGTGATCGGCCGGACGCCGTCGCGCTCCGTCCCGACCGACACGACCGTCCCCGGCGCGAGCGGCCTGCCGCCGTTCCCGAGCGCCTTGTCCAGCAGGGGCAGGCCCGCCCAGAGGACCAGCAGCGTGAGCGCCACGAGACCCGTCCCCCACCACTTCACCCGCGTCACACAGCCCCCCTGATGACCCGTGCAGCGGGGATGCCCCTTGACAATGCGCCTAAACAAGGTCAGGGCGGGCAGGTCACCAGCGCGCGGTCACCGGGCGTGCGGGCCGTCTCGGCTCAGGTCGCGTCGTGGAACACCAGGCCCAGGGAGTGGCGGCGCCCTGACCGGACGACGCTGACCCCGTGCCGCATCGGTGCCGCCGACCACCCGCGCTTCGTCCGCACCGGACGGTCCCGCGTGGTGAAGACCAGGCCGTGACCGCGGGGGAGCAGCGTCGCCGTGCCCCGCGATTGCGCGCGGGCCCGCTGCTCGACCATCAGGAACTCCCCGCCGGTGTAGTCGACCCCCGGCTCGTCCAGGCCGATCACGACCTGGAGCGGGAACACCAGGTCGCCGTAGAGGTCGCGGTGCAGGGCGTTCCAGTCGTCTCGCCCGTATTTCAGGAGGATCGGCGTCGGCCTCGTCTGGCCTGCCGCGTGGCACATGTCCAGCCATTCGGCGAGGGTGTCCGGCCAGGGCGCGGGCCGTCCCAGCCGGGGCGCCCATTCCCGCGCGATCGGCAGCAGGCGCGGATACAGCGCCGCGCGCAATTCGCCGACCGGCTCCGGGAACGGCTCGGCGAAATACCGGTACTGCCCGGCGCCGAACCGGTACCGCTCCATGTCGATCGTCGAACGGAACCGTCCCACGTCGTCGTAAAGGGCGGAGACCTCTCCGCACTCCTCCTTGGTCAGAAGCGGGGGCGTCAGGGCGCTGCCGTAGGCGTCCATCTCATCGGCGAGCGCCGCCCAGTCGCCCTCCGCGACCCTGTCCGCGTAGATGCTCATGTCCTTTCAACACCGCCGGGGCAGGGGACGTTGCGGGGCCTCGGATACAGTTGCCGTCGCTCATGACCGGACCACACACCGAAACCGCCATCGTCGCCAGGCTCCGCGCCGCGGGCTGCGTCTTCGCCGAGGACGAGGCCCGGCTGATCCTCGCCACGGCCGCCACGCCGGACGACGCGTCCGCCATGGTGGAACGCCGCGCCGCCGGGCTGCCGCTCGAACACGTCCTCGGCTGGGCCGAGTTCTGCGGCCTCCGGATCGCCGTCGACCCCGGCGTCTTCGTGCCCCGCCGCCGCACCGAGTTCCTCGTCCGGCAGGCCGCCGCGCTCGCTCCGCCGCGTCCCGTCGTCGTCGACCTCTGCTGCGGCACCGGCGCGCTGGGCGCCGCCCTCGCCTCCGCCCTGCTCTCCGACGGCCGGGACGAGTTCACGCTGCACGCCGCCGACATCGAGCCCGCGGCGGTGCGCTGCGCCCGCCGCAACGTCGAGCCGTTCGGCGGGCACGTCCACGAGGGCGACCTCTTCGCCCCGCTCCCCGCCACGCTGCGCGGCCGGATCGACGTGCTGCTCGCCAACGTGCCCTACGTCCCGGCCGGCGAGCTGGCGATGATGCCGGCGGAGGCGCGGGAGCACGAGCCGCGCGTGGCGCTCGACGGCGGCGCGGACGGCCTCGACGTCCTGCGCCGCGTCACCGCCGAGGCGCCGGACTGGCTGTCGCCGGGCGGGCGCCTGCTGTTCGAGACGAGCGGACGGCAGGTCCCGGACGCCGTCGCGGCCGCCGACCGGGCCGGCCTCGCCGCGACCGTCGCCGAATCCACGGAATTCGCCGCCACCGTCATCGTCGCGGCAAAGTCCGTGTAAATCACCGAGTGCGGGTATAGGGCGCTATAGGACGACTTGAAGGAGTGAATTCCTATGCGCCGCATCAGTGCAGCGCTCAGCGCCATCGTCGGCACGGTCGTGGGCGTGCTCAGCGCCCTGGCGGGCGTGGTCATCAGCGTCGTGACGCTGCCGTTGAGGATCCTCCAGCGGCTGCTGACCCCGTCGCGCCGCCGCCCGGCCCGCACCCGCCGCAGGGCCTTCTGACACGGCGCTCTGCCGATCAACGACGGCCGCACCGGGGACCCACGAGCTGGGAGGCCCCCGGTGCGGTCCCGCGTGAAAAGCGATTGCCAATGTCGGAGCCCATGCCGCACCATATGGGTAACAAGCCGAACGGACGAGTAGAGAAGGGAGCCGCACGATGACCGGGATTGTCACCCAGTATCGGCGGCGGTCTTTCGGTGTTCGGCCGCAAGGCGGTTCCAGCGTCCCCGCGGACGCCTCTGGATAGATCTGAAAGCCCCTCCAGAGGCCGCCAGGGAGATCCTCCCAGGCGGCTTTTTCATGCCCAGCACACGTCGCACAAGTCGAATGGTGAGACACCTGGCTTCCACCCAGGCGAACCGGGTTCGATTCCCGGGTGCGGCTCTGGACTGGACCGGCGGGAGTAACGACCCCCGGCTGGTTCTCCCGTGCCCAGGCGGGCGGACGCCACCGCCCGCCGGCGGGCACCCATGCCGGAGTGGCGACGGCCAAGGCGCTCCGGGCGATGACCGGTAGCTCAGTCGGGTAGAGCGGCTGTCTCACACACAGCGGGTCGCAGGTTCGAGCCCTGTCCGGTCAACCGGCCACGGAAAAGGACGGTCCCGCCGACCCGGACGGGGGCCGGCGGGACCGTCCGCCTTCGCATGTGACGCGTGTCGCCCGGCCTCGCCTTGACTCCGCGCGGCCCTCTCGCTTACTTTGGCGTTCAAATATTGGCCGTCAAAGTAATGGCCCGTCGACGCTGCCGGGGACCCGCGGAGGACCGATGAACGACTTTCCCGCCTATGCGCCGTCCAAGGACCACGAGCTGCTGCGCAGCACCGTGCGCGAGCTGGCCGACGCCAAGATCGCCCCGTTCGCGGCGGAGGTCGACGAGGAGTCCCGGTTCCCCCAAGAGGCCCTCGACGCGCTGGTGGCCAACGACCTGCACGCGGTGCACGTCCCCGAGCAGTACGGGGGAGGTGGCGCGGACGCCCTGGCCACGGTGATCGTGATCGAGGAGGTCGCCCGCGCGTGCGCCTCGTCGTCGCTGATCCCGGCGGTGAACAAGCTGGGCACCGTCCCGATCCTGCTGTCCGGCTCCGAGGAGCTGAAGGCGAAGTACCTGGGCCCGGTGGCGCGCGACGGGGCGATGTTCTCCTACGCCCTGTCGGAGGCCGACGCCGGTTCGGACGCGGCCGGGATGAAGACCCGCGCGGTCCGCGACGGCGAGGCGTGGGTGCTGAACGGCACCAAGATGTGGATCACCAACGCGGGGGAGTCGGAGTACTACACGGTGATGGCCGTCACCGACCCGGCGCAGGGCGCCCGCGGCATCTCCGCGTTCGTCGTAGAGAAGGGCGACCCGGGCGTCTCCTTCGGTCCCAAGGAGCGCAAGCTGGGCATCAAGGGCTCCCCGACCCGCCAGGTGATCCTCGAGGACGTCCGCATCCCCGCCGACCGGATCATCGGCGCCGAGGGAAGCGGCTTCAAGACGGCGCTGGCCACCCTGGACCACACCCGCATCACCATCGCCGCCCAGGCCCTCGGCATCGCCCAGGGCGCCCTGGACTTCGCGCTCGGCTACGTCAAGGACCGCCGCCAGTTCGGCAAGCCCATCGCCGACTTCCAGGGCGTGCAGTTCATGCTGGCCGACATGGCGATGCGGCTCGAAGGGGCCCGCCAGCTCACCTACCACGCGGCGATCAAGTCCGAGCGGGCGATGCACGGCGAGAAGGTCGCCGACCTGACCTTCGTGTCCTCGGCGTGCAAGGCGCTGGCGTCCGACGTGGCGATGGACGTGACCACCGACGCCGTCCAGCTCCTCGGCGGCTACGGCTACACCCGCGAGTTCCCGGTGGAGCGCATGATGCGCGACGCCAAGATCACCCAGATCTACGAGGGCACCAACCAGATCCAGCGCGTGGTCATGGCCCGCCAGCTCCTGAAGTAGCCCGTCTGACAGAACCTGACGTGCTGAAACTCTTCGTCGACAGCGGCTCAAGATCGTTAGATGCAGCCGCTGCCCCGAGGGCTGGCCCTCCGCGGACGGCCGATCAGGAGACGGCCAACCCGCTTGCGCCGGTCGGCGAGCGTTCAGGACCGGCACCGGGGACGTCGACCAGAGGGCGGCCCGCTGGTCCGGGGTCGTCTCCCACAACGCTTGGAGCCGCTCGCGCATGAACGGGGAGACGTGGGCGTAGGTTCCGCCGATGCCGGGCATCGAGTGGCCGGACATGGGCGAGGACGCTGGGGTACCGAGCTCGTACGCGCTGGAAGTGCTCGTCTTCGACGACCGTGTGCGCGCACGCGTCGGAGAGATTTCCGTCGAGGCCGTGCGCGGAGACCTGCGCGAGTACGCGCTCACCGAGTTGGGTCACATATTGGGAGACACGCCCTAGCTGATTCGGTGGCGGGTGGGCTTTGAAGCTAGCGGTGGCCGTCCCTGCGGCGTCATCGAGGTTGATTTTCAAGGTGGCCGCACCTTCGGTACGGAAGTGCTCGAAGGTCACTGATTTTCGGTCGGATGGACGATCGCGCAGAATCCTTCCGAAGTTCCGATCACAATGCCGCGTAGATCGCAATCTTTGATCTTCACCGTCGTGGGAATTTCATCGGCCTTGAGCGTCGATGCCCTTGTGTTCAAAGGGGGCTCGCGCGGGGATACCGGATCGCTGCATGGCGCAATCCGGCCTCCGCCCGGCCTAGGCATCCGAACCGGCATGGCCGACGATAGGCGCACACGCCCGACCGCATTACCGCGGGGGAAGAATTCGGAGAGGACCATGACCGCAAACCGCCTGATTCGCCCGTTATCCATCACCGCAACGGCCTTCGCCTTAATAGTTATCACCACGGCGCAGGCCCAGGCGGTACCGAATCTGCAGAGGATCAGCGCCACCACAGTCAGCGATTCGTCGACGGCCAAGTCCGTCACGGCCGCCTGCCCGGCGGGCACCTCAGTGCTCGGCGGCGGTGGCGAGATCATCAACGGAGCTGGTGAGGTGGTGTTCACCGGCCTGCGGCCGACCTCGACGCTGAGCGGCTACAAGGTCGGCGCGCACGAGGACGAGACCGGCTACGGCGCCAACTGGCAGATCAGAGCCCACGCCATCTGCGGCTCGGCACCTGCCGGGGCGCAGCACGTCGCCAGCACCGGGCCCGGCTCGACAGGTGTGACCTACACCTCGGCATTCTGTCCAAGCGGCAAGCACATCATCGGCATGGGCGGCCAGGTCAACAACGGCCAGGGACAGGTGATGCTGCTCGGCAGCAACCCCTTCGACCCGGCCGAGGTCCTGACCCCGGCGGTGCCCGATGACACCGGCTACGCCGGCACCTGGACCATCACGTCCGTCGCGGTCTGCGCGAATCCGATCCAGGGCCGCACCCTGGTCTTCGGATCGTCGGCCAGCGACTCCACGACGCCCAAGTCGGCCACCGCCACCTGCCCGGCGGGCACTCGCGTGCACGCGGGCAGTTCCTCGATCGGAGGCTTTCCCGACACCAACTCGCTCATCCGCGAGCAGGTCGTCCCGAACACGGCGCTCACCAGCGTCACCGCGACCGGACGGGAAACCCCAGGCGCCGGTTCACCCGACCCCTGGAGCGTAACCGCCTACGCCATCTGTGCCCCCTGAGCGCCGTTCCCGACCTCTCGTGATCGGATCACCTGAGGCTGTCGTGGTCCTGCGACAGGTCGCACACCGGCCGACCACGGCGGGCCAGCTGATCAGCGAGACCGAACGGCGGCACGACGAACCGGCCCGGGTTCGCCGGCATCGCCACAATGCCAACATCAATCGCGCCGACCTGCGCATCGAGCTGAGCGGGCGGGAGGAGATCGCGGTGAGCATCCGCGGCGACCGGCCCGCCCGCCGGCCGCCCCGGCGGCGAGCACGTGATCATCTAGCTACCTACCTTACGGCTGGTGTCCCGAGCTAGGACTCCAGGGCCGGACGGGCGCGCCGTACTGCGGGCCGCCGCCCGCAGCACGCTCACTCGTAGTCGGCTCACTCCCCGTCCGGGTCGTAGGTGGCGGCCAGGTGGTCGTGCAGGTACGCGTGGCGGAACTGGTAGACCGGCCCGGCTGTTCGGAGCAGCCCCAGTCGGTGGGCGTCGTCCAGGAACGGCATCAGCCTGCGCGGGAGACGGCCGCGGCGGCTGAGCCGGTCGGTCGCGGCCATGCAGGCCCAGCAGGCGTGGTGCCGGCCGATCAGGAAGCCGAACAGGAGTCCGCCGAGCAGCCCGAAACCGCCTCCGGCGACGAGCCCGCTCCCGAGGCCCGCCTCGGACATGCCGCCGGCGCCGCCCATGAGCCCGCCTCTGATGCCTCCCACCAGCCCGCCGACCAGCCCGAAGACGAGCCCCGCCGTCACGATGCGCAGGCGGTTCAGGGTACGGTCCGCACGCCAGCTGGCCAGAGGCGTGCGCGCCCGCTCGTCCTTGGCCGGAGCCTCGGCCCAGGCCGCCAGGCCCCACACGAGCCCGCCCTCCAGGCCGAGCCCGAGCCCGAATCCGAACCAGCCGGTGAGCCCGAACACGGACCAGGCCAGGAACCCGACCGCCATGCCGATGGCGACGCAGACCGCGAGGCGCGCTCCGAGAACGCGTACGAGGAGCTTGAGGCGTCGGCGAAGCCGCAGGTCGGCGAAGCCGGGAGGTTCCCGTTCCAGGACGCCGTCCGCAGCCAGGTCACCAGGGCGATCGTCACGCCGCCGACGAGCGCGGCCACAAGACCGACCGCGAGTCCGAACTCGGGGCTGAACTCCAGTGCGGTCGCGGCGACGGCGGCGATGCCGATCGCGAGGGCAGCGATGAGCCTGGGCAAACGCGTGGTGCGGGCCGTGCGGGCCAGGTGCCACCAGGCGAAGTCGCGACTGCCCGTACGGGTGAGCTGGTGGGCGAGGTAGCCCAGCCAGCGGCGGACCTGGGCGGGGTCGTGGCGGCGGCGCGGCCGGAACATCTCGGCGGGGTCGTCGCTGGGCGGACGAGTGTCGATCAGCGCGGGAATGAGCCGGTCGAACAGATGGGCGCGCAGCGCGCGGGAGCCGGCGAACCGATTCTCCAGCAGCGGAGCCGGGTCGGTGCCGGGCGTGACGTAGGACGTGCGCAGCAGCCACAGGCCCAACGGTGTGGCCACCAGGTCGGCCAGCGCGCCGATCGCCGACGCCCGCGGAACCGGGTCGCGCAGCCCCGCCAGGATCTCCTTCCACGCCGGAGCCGGCTCGACGGGCAAACCGAGTTGAGCCTGGCCTTCGGCAAAGGGAAGAAGTAAGCATTCCTCGTGATCAGACGCTCATGTCGCGGATCGAGCAGTTTGAAGCACCGCCTGGCATTCCGGTGAGCGCGGCGCGGAGAGCCGCGGTCGCATCGCGGTGAACCGGTATGCGTTCATCGAGCTTGGTCTGCCGGATGACCTGCCGCACGAAAGGCTGTAGCCCGGCCAGCCGAACCGATCCGCCGTGCTCAACTGCGTAGCTCTGGATCCGCATGATCGCGCGTACCGCCGCACTGTCCAGCATTGCGACTTCGGAAAGATCGACGACCAGGTGATCACCGGGGCCTTGCTGAACTCGCGTGATGTAGGTGTCAAACTCTTCGACCGCGGACCCGTCCAGTTCACCCTCGACCGAGACGAGCGTGGCCCCGGGAAGTGTTTTGCTGTACAGACCGAGTCGTCCGTCCACGCGACCTTGCCCTCCTTGCCCTAGTCTGCGGCTGGGTGGCATCAACTCAGATCACCCGCGCCCCTCGCGCGGACGCCTTGACCAGACTCTCCAGATCTGTGCTCGGCTTCCGAGCGGCCACGTGCCAGGTCGTCCCGGGCGTGGCAGCATCCAAAGCTCTGTGATGAAGACACAAGTCTCACGCGTCGACAATAGTTGCCATATGGCAACTATATCTCTGTCGGCCAGTCCTGTCGATTTCCGGCACCAGCCGGTGGCGGAGCCGACCGTCGACGGAACCGCCGGTGCCCCGAAGCGCCACACCCTCGCGGTCGCTACCCGAGGGTGGCATAGCGTATTCGGGCACTAACTAATAGTGCTCGACGTTGGCGCGCCGAGGATGGGTTTTCGTGCTCGCTGCCGTGCGGCATGCCTGCCCTGGGTGTGGCTGCCCAGGTTTGAAGGCTGTGTCGGTCTCAGGCCCGCATGGGTCCGTCGCCCTCGATCAGGGCATTTGGGGAGGTATCATCAAGGATGGCCTGAAGGTCGGAGAGTCCGCGCAGCAAGGCGGCGCGACCGGTTGCTGACATCTGGTTCATGAGCGCGGCCAGATCACGTTGGCGCCGGTGGACAACTTGATGAAGGAGCTGCCGCCCATGACGCGTGAGTACCAGCGTGGTCCTGCGACGATCGGCGTCGGGTGTCTCCCGCTCTACGAGACCGGCAGCCTGCAGCCTGTCACAAAGACGCGAGACCGACGAGGGAGCGGCCACCAGAGCTCCGGCAAGTTCGTTGATGGTCAGTCCCGCTCGCCGGTCGATGGCGAGGAGGCAGTCGAATTGCGGGCTGGAGATGGACGGCTCGGCGCCCTCACGGCTTTGTGCCCACAGCCGCGCGAGGTAATCGGCTGCGTGCATGACGTCGGTGGGGATGTCTTCCGAGGGGGACTCCCTGGGGCCGGTCAATTTGTTACCTCACCCGTGCCAGGAGGGTTGGCGGCTGATCATCGATCCCCTACCCGTCACCGAAAGTCTCATTCAGGGCACCTTAGAGCTATGTCGGTGATGCGCTGATGCGGCGATCACATTTCCCGGCCGAGGTGGAGCGCGCGATCCGCGCGGCTCCAGCGCATTCGTTGCCCGAGTCTCTGGAGAAGGCGATCGTGGAGGGGCTGCCTGACGTGGTGGTCGTTCGGCTGCTCTTGGCCGACTATCACCTCAGCGTGCTGCTTTCACCGGATGGCGAACTCGACGACGCCCCCATTCAGATGCTGGGCACCGCGGCCGGGCGAGTGTTCATCTCCCGCCGCCCGATGCTGGAGCCCGTCACGCTCGAGGACGGCAGCGCGGCATGCGAGATTCTTGCTCCGGTTCTGGCGCGTGGTGAGCGCCTGGGTGTGCTCGGCGTCGTGACGACGGTTCCCGAGCCCGGCCGACTTGTCGATGAGATCGATGAGATCGCCGAGATCGCCGGGGCGGCCCTGAAGGTCGCCTGGAACCATACCGACCGCTACGAACGGGTTCGCCGCAGACGCCGACTGACGCTCGCCGCGGAACTGCAGTGGCAGTTGCTTCCCGGCCAGGGCTGCGCGGGTTCGGAGTACAGCCTGGCGGGCCACCTGGAGCCGGCCTACTCAATCGGTGGCGACAACTTCGACTGGTCCACTGAACAGGACCATCTGGCACTGACCGTGACCAACGGTTCCGGGACGGGCATCCAAGCGGCCTTGCTGACCTCGCTGACCGTGGGAGCGCTACGGAACGCGCGGCGTTCAGGCGGAGATGTGGCCGAGCAGGCAAGCCTGGCGGGGGACGTCGTCCATGCCCGTTACCGCGGCGAGGAATTCACCGAGACACTGGTGTTGCGCATTGATCTGGCCGATGGCCTGGTTTCGGCGGTCGACGCGGGATCACCGCGCCTCCTTCGCATGCGCGGGGCGAAGGTGACCCCGATCGAACTCGAGCATCAGATGCCGCTGGGGATGTTCGCCGAAACCGCTTACGAGATTCAGCATTTCAATATCGAGCCTGGAGACCGCCTCGTCATCGTGAGCGACGGCGTCTTCTCAGCCGCCGCTCCCAGCGGCGGTGATTACGGAACGCTGGTCCTGGAGCAGCAGATCCGGCGTACTCGGCTACAGGACACATCAGAGGTTCCGCTGTCGATCATCGCTTCCCTGATCGACTATCACGAAGGCCGCGATCTCGCTGACGACGCCGTGGTGCTCTGCCTTGACTGGAAATAAGTATTCCAGATCATCGCCGTTGCCTAAGGGCGGCGATTGAGCATCATCCGGGCTACCGCGAGCGCGACGAGAATCACCACAATAAGCAGGATGATCTTAATCAAGGTTTCTCCCGGTATCTCCATGAGTCAGTAGTTGTCATATGGCAACTAATGTGAATGTACCTCACTCGTCAAGGGCGCTACGCCGACGTCTGCCGCGGCACCTGACCGATACCGACCGACTCGCGGGCTTGAAGGTCGCTCCCGTCGGCGCGTTGATCAGGCCCGGACGGTCTCCACTTTGCGCCAGCGCGCTTCGCAGAAGGAGTACACGCCGAAGATCGCCAATCCCACGGCCACGGCGACCAGCAGCCACGGGCCGGCTGGAGTGTGCGCCGACTCGCGCAAGGTGCCGTCCAAGCCCTTGGCCTTGCCCGGGTCGAAGGTGATCGCGGCATAGCCGAGAAAGACGCCGACTCCGCTGAAGACCAGGCCGCGGGCGCAGTTGCCGAGCAGCCCCAGCACCGTGACGGCCTGGCGTGCCCGGGCGTGTATCTGCCCGGTCTTGAGTTCCTGCAGGAATTCTCGCCGGGCTCCGGTGTAGATGATGGCGGCTCCCACGATCAGGAAGCCGGCCGCGATCGCCAGCACGACCCAACGGCCGCCCGGCTCGGCCATCACCTTGGCGGTGAAGGCCTGGGACCGCTGGTCGGTGGAGCCGCCCTGGTGGCCGAGGGCGAAGGCCAATGCCCCGATGAGGCTGGCGGTGTACAGCAGGCCGCGTGTGAACGACACGAGCCGATTGTGCGCCTTGTGCCCGTCCGGGACCGGCTGGCCGTAGCGGGCCTCAGCGTATTGCCACAAGGCGAGGCCGGCGAATCCGACCACGATCAACCAGAGTGCGACTGTCCCGCCAGGGGTGCCGACCACAGTGGCCAGCGCTCCCTTCTGGTCCGCCTCTCCTTTTCCGTTCCCCATGCCGATCTGCGCCGCGAGCAGTCCGATCAGCAGGTAGATGATCCCGCGGGCCGCCAGGCCCGTGCGGGTCAGACGATGAAACCACGGGTGTCCCGCGGTCTTGCGCCCTGTGCCTGGCACACTGCCTGCCACGTTCGCCGACATATCGCCACCTTTCACTGGACGGGCGGCTCTCCCCGTTCGGCATCAAGCCAAACGCGCGTCGGCCAAGACCTGGGGTAACAGTGGCGGCCCACCGTCGGCACCGGCGCCTATCGCCATGCCCTGCCGCTTCACTAGCGTGTTTGAGCATCCAGCGCCCGGGAACCGTTGCCCCATGGCAACAATCTCGCGGCCATCGCAGTCATCCTGGTCATCGCCGGGATCTACGTACGTGTCGCGCGCCGCGACATCCTCTGGGGCGTGGTCCTGATCATCGTCGGGCTGGTGGTCGGCCCTGGCGGCGTCAGCATCTTCGGCCCCTCGCCGTATCCAGCACCTCTCGCGATGCGGTGCCTTCACGACCACCTTCTCGCCCCCGGGTCCTGCTCGCCGCAGCGATTGCGGACCCCCGCCGCAAGGAGAAAGCGATGAATCGAATCCTCAGTGCCCTTCGAGACATTCTCGGAACGATCGTGACCGTCATCACACTGCCGTTCAGGGTCGTGCTGAAAATTCTGAGCCCATCACGCCGCCGCGGCGGCAGGAGGACCCGGCGCTCCGCCCCCTGACTTCCCGAGGAGATGGAGCATGACGCTCCCTTACAAGGAACGGCGGATGGGGTTATCGCTGATACCGCCGGATCCGCACTCCGCTCGACAACAGACCCGCACAGTGGCGCTGCTGGCCAGCCTGCCGACGCGCTGTCGGCGTGCGGGCCGGGCAGCATGAGCTCCGCGTCCACGCCGACGCGCCCGGCAGAGCAGTTCGGCGAAAAGGGCTCGGGTGCGAAGTAGGCGCAGGCCAGGGCACTCGGCGCTGTGCCGATTCCAGCACGACCCGGATCAAGGGTCTGCATATCCTGCCAGCCGTGATCAGGACCTTTGGATGACAGCGAGGTTCGCCGAACCAGGCAACGGTGACGTCGGCCCCGCTCATCCGCTCGAGGAGGCCGGCGACAATTGTTGGGGCCCACCAGCGCACTAGGCGGAGCGGTCTCGCACGATCGGCGGCTGCACGACATCCGGTTGCGCGGCATCCGGCTGTTCGCACAGCCGTCCGAACTCCGTGAGGGCATCGATGAGGCACCGCTGAGACGCCGATGTCATCCCGGCCAGCGCCTCTGCCACCACTGATTTGCGCCTTTCGCTCAGTTCAGCGAAAAGGGCCTGCCCCTCCTCGGTCAGTCGCAGGACGACCTCGCGGCGATCGGCCAGCGCCCCCTCCCGGATGACCAGTCCCGCGGCCTCCATGCGGTCGCACAGCCGGCTCGCCGAGGACGGAATGGCGTCCAGCTCGGATGCCAGGCCGCGCAGATTGACCTCGCCATGGCGGGCGATGATCTCGATCGTCTGCAACTGGATCGGAGACAGAGACACCTCAAGGTCTCGCCCAGCCCGGTTCCACAGCACCACCACGGCCCCCAGGGCACGCTCAGCCGCCGTGACGACATCGGCGTTCACACCACTGTGCAGGGTTTCGGCAGCAGGCAACTCTCCGGGACTCACGAACGGCCCTCCCAACAATGCTGCAGTAGCCGCACGCCGTGGCACCAGCGTCGGTGAACAGGGTCGCCACCGGAAGGTTTGGCCCAGACGCCGCCGCCGGTGCGGATCACAGCGACCGGCGCACCCTCACGATAATCGACCACGCGATCGGTTTCCGTCCTGCGACACCGTCGACGCAGGCCCGCGCCTCCACCCACCGTTCGTCACCAGGCTCAGCCGCCGGCTCACGGACCAGCTCCCGGGGACCGTGCCGACCAGCGGCGAACATTTGCCATATGGCAAGCTTTATGTCAGTCTGCGGATCGGTCCTTCCGACTCCCGCAAGGGGACGACCGGGCTGGGCGCCGACGGAGGGAGTCGGTCGGCGACTCAGGTTCACCTCCACCGAGGTGAGTTCTGGTGATGGGGACTCTGGAGACTCCAATCCACAACCGGTCCGGCTGCGCTCCGGCGCGCGTTCTGGACACGACGGTGGCGCCGGCGCCGCGTGCCGGCCCACCTGTGGTTCGCGTCCCAAGAGCTTGGAGGTTCAGCGGAGATGGAGGACGCGATGACCCCGCCGGATCGGCGGAGGAAGATCGAGACCGCCTTGCGTGCGGCGCCGGCGCATTCACTGCCCGAAGCGCTCACCGCCGCCGTCCTCGGCTCCTTCCCCCAAACAACGTCGCTTCGACTACTGCTGGCCGACTACCAGCGACGCCTCCTGCTGCCCATCGACGATCCCGCCTCGTCGGGTGCGGTCCGGATCTGCGACAGTCCCGCAGGCCGCGCATTCGGTTCTCAAAGTCCGGTACCGGTCCCGGCCATCGTCGGAAGGGCCGGAGAGCGGCGCTTGTTCATCCCGGTGACGGCGCGCGGAGAACCCGTGGGTGTGCTCGAGATCCGCCTGAGCGCCGATTCTGACGCGTTGCTCGATGACTCACTGCTCGCTGAGCTGGCCCAGTTGGGTGAGATCGTCGGCTGCGCCCTGAAGTTGGCATGGAAACACACCGACCGCTACGAACGCGCCCGCCGGCACCGGCGGCTCACCCTGGCGGCCGAACTGCAATGGCAGCTGCTGCCCGCCTATGGATGCGGTGGAGCTGAATTCAGCATGGCCGGCCATCTCGAACCGGCGTACGCGGTCGGCGGCGACAACTTCGACTGGTCCACCGAACGCGACCATCTGAGTCTCAGTGTCACCAACGGCTCGGGCAACGGTGTCCAGGCCGCACTGCTGACCTCTCTCACCGTTGGAGCCCTGCGCAATGCCCGCCGGTTCGGCGCGGATCTCGCCGATCAGGTCAGCCTCGCGAACGACATGGTCTATGCCCGCTATCGGGGCAGCGAGTTCACCGAGAACCTCGCGTTGCGCATCGACCTGGCCGATGGCATGGTGTCCGCGGTCGACGCAGGCTCACCGCGCATCCTGCGAATGCGCGGAACCCACATAGAACCCCTCGAGCTCGACCCCCAAATGCCGCTCGGGATGTTCCCCGACACCCGCTACCAGGTCGAACGCTTTCAAATCGAACCAGGGGACCGACTGATCATCGTCAGCGACGGCGTCTGCGACGCCCAGGCACCCGACGGTGGCGACTTCGGCACCGTCCTGCTGGAGGACACTCTCCAGCGCACCAGGTCGCTCGAGGCGGCCGAGGTGCCGCTCTCGATCATCAAGGCCCTGATCGAACACCGTCAAGCCACCGACCTGGACGACGACGCCGTCGCCGTCTGCCTCGATTGGAAATAGCCCCCAGGGCGCCGCGCGCCTGAGGAAGCGGCCTCGCCGCGCGAGCAGCATCCCGCCAGACGCCATCGCACGTCGGCTCCAGCCCCACAACCCTGCTTGCTGGCGCCAAAGTAGGCGGTTCGGGACCGAGACCCGGCGGGAGTCACAAAGGCCAGGAGCCTAGCTGCCATCCCTGCCCCATGAGCCGACGATATTGATCACGCTTGTCCGCGAGCGAGCAGGACCGCGCTTCTCCACGTCCGCGACGCGCAGGGGTCACTGCACCACCCCTCCGGGTCAGATGTTGCGATCACGTTCAGAACCCAAGGTCTCCCCTCTCCCGCATCTGGAGCCTGTCCTCACTCGCCGAATCACCGCGGCCTAGAACCGGGTGCGCATCGATCCGGTCAGACACCCCGTCGGCAAGGTGCCCACGATGTCGTACCGAGGCCGTCGGTCTCCGGCCGTCCCATCTCCACCCCTCTCCCTCTGCCGGTCACCTGGCGTTGGTGCGGCCATCGGTGCCGGTCCGCTGCCGGATCGCCGGCATACGCCCGGCGACTTCGAATGGTTGAGATCGTGCCGGTGTGAGTGATTGATCAGCGGGCACAACCTGCCTTCAGGCACCAAAAACCTGTAGTGATCGAGGTAGATATTCGCGGCGATGTGGGGTAGTGTTCCTGTCATCGACGAGGAACAAGTCCATGAGACGTGGCAGATGACGAACTGCCCGGTGAAGTGGATGGCGCAGGCCGGGCGTGCCGGGGTCAACGCAGTGCAAGGGACTCCGGCAGCTGGTCGGGCGCCCGGCGGCCAACGGGCCGCCGGCAGCATGAAGTCAAGTGAGGGAAAGAACGCAGGTAGGAGAATACGGAAGGAGGGCCTCGGCACCATCGGGATCGCCCGCAGCGGGCTTCAGTCACACCGCGCGGGAACCGCAGCCACAGATCCGACCGTGGCCCGCGGTCACGCATCCGCGATCCCCGCGCCCCCGCTCCAGGCGGGCGGCGCGCACGACCACCGGCCTTCGTGCCGGACGGATGGTGTGGTACCTCACGGCCCCGGCGCCCGCGGTTTGGCGCCGGGGCCCCGTCACGTTCCCACCCCGAACCAAGCCTTGAAGAACAGGCACAGCGCAGTACGGAAGGTTTTGTGAACCCAACCCGGCCGGCTCAGACCGGCAGCCACACCGAACACCAGGACCCGCAGCCCACGCCGACCGGCGCAGCGCCAAGCACCACCAGCGGTGCCGGGGCCACGCCCGACAACACGCGCGGCGCCGCCCCGGACGACAGGCTCGACCACAACCTGGAAGACAAGCTGGACGACGAGGACTACCCCGCCTACAGCATGGGCCGCGCCGCCGACATCCTCGGCGTCACCCCAGCCTTCCTGCGCAGCCTGGACACCGCCAGACTGTTCGTCCCGCAACGCTCGGCCGGTGGCCACCGCCGCTACTCCCGCTACCAGCTGCGCCTGGCCCAACGCGCCCACGACCTGGTCAACCAGGGCACCGCCCTGGACGCCGCATGCCGCATCATCATCCTGGAAGACCAACTCGCCGAGGCACAACGCATCAACGCCCAACTCCAGCAGCGCCGCGACTCATCCCCCGCTTAGCACGCCCCAAACAGCGGCAAACGCACGCTGCGCACCCACTGCCACCGCTGCTTGGGGCCGGGCCGCTTCATTGTGGGCGGAGCAGCGATGGTGACCGGTGTTCTGCCATGGGCGTCACTGTGGAGCTGTCCTGTGCACCCTGAGGTAGCAGGTGAGCCCCCCACCGCGATGCAGCAGCCTTGCGCCCGTGAGGTGCGGGCTTAAGGGCGGAAGATCGGCGGGTTCGCCCCAGCCTGACCACCACTCCAAGTAGTAAGAAGGAGACGCCCGGCCTGCAAGAAATCGAGTCTCGCGCCTTCAGTGTGTGCGATCAGTTCACTTCAGGGCCCGACTCCGCCTTCCCCTGCCCCCAGGCCCGGGCATTTGTTCTCAAGCGGGGACGGCTGAGATCCTGGTCGAATCCTGCGACCCCACTGCGAGAAGCCAATGAGCGCTGGCGGCACTCCTGAACCGGCCTCCGCAGATGGAGAGCTCCCTTCGACCCCACCCTGCTCGCTCTACTCTCGCCGTTTCAGGAATATCGCGACCGGCCTGGTGAGGATCTCACCAACCGTCGGGGATAGCGGCATGCTTCCTGCCTACTCCCGAAATATGTCCAACGAGAGGCAATCGCAGCACGTGAAAAGACGCGGGTTCGCATCTCCTTCGTCCGGATCAGGGACCGTGTCGGGTTGTTGAGCCTTCGGTGGGGCCCGGCTCACTTCTTCGTGGCGTAGCCCGTAGCCGAGATCGCCCGGATTACGAGGGCACCAACCAGGTCCAGCGCGTGGTTATGGCCACCTGAGCCGCGTCTTCTTTCGTCGTCCTGCCGCAGAGGCCGCGGCGCCGGGCGCTATGGGGTGGGGCGGTCGGGCTCGGTGAGGTTGGTGACGACGGTCTGTGCGATGGCCGCGAGTGTGTCGATCTGGTCGTCGGTGAGCAGGTCGATGAAGTGCCGGCGGACGGATTCGACGTGCGGCGGTGCGGCCTCGACGATCGCGCGGAGACCCGCGTCGGTGAGGACGACGAAGCAGCCGCGTCGGTCGGCGGGCGCGTCCTCGCGTGCCACCAGGCCGCGGTTCTCCATGCGGGTGATGTGGTGGGAGAGCCGGCTCTTGGACCACAGGATCTGCGCGGCCAGGTCATTGAGCTGCTGCCGGTGCCCCTCGGTCTCGGAGAGCGTGGAGAGGACGTCGTAGTCGGCCTCGGACAGCCCTGAGTCGCGCGCCAGATCGCGGGTGAACTGCAGATCGAGCAGGGCGCGCATGCGCCGGTAGCCCCGCCAGGCGCGGTCCTCGGGCTCGGTGAGCCAGCGCGGTTCGGACACGGGCCCATCCTACCTGAAGGTTGACGTGTCATCTAACTTATTTTAGAATGTTGACACGTCAACCCGGAGGTTGCGATGCGAGTTCGTCTGGTGAACCTCTACGCCGGGCTGATCCTCTTCGGGGTCAGCATCGCGCTGCCGCTCAAGGCGGGACTGGGGCTGGCCCCGTGGGACGTCCTTCACCAAGGTCTGGCCGAGCGGAGCGGGCTGCCGATCGGCCTGGTGGTCAACGTGGTGGGAGCGCTGGTGCTGGCCCTGTGGATCCCGCTGCGCGAGCGGCCGGGCCTCGGCACCATCAGCAACGTGCTGGTCGTGGGGCCGTCCGCGCAGCTCGCGCTGATGCTCCTGCCGGAGCCGGGAGATCTCGCGGTGCGAGTCGCTCTACTGACCTCCGGGGTCGTGCTGAACTCGATCGCCACCGGGCTCTACATCGGCGCGAGCCTCGGTCCCGGGCCGCGCGACGGTCTGATGACCGGGCTGGCGCGACGCGGCGTGTCGATCCGCCTGGCGCGCACGTCGATCGAGGTGTCGGTGCTGGCGGCCGGGTGGCTGCTGGGCGGCACCGTCGGTGTCGGAACGGTGCTTTACGCCGCCGCCATCGGCCCGCTGGCGCAGTTCTTCATCCCACTGTTCACCGTGGAGCACGTCCGCGATCACGCCGGCGAGGCGGCGAAGACGCAGGTCGGCGTCCGATGAAAGGGAATCTCATGAACGCTCTGCAGTTCGGGCTGGACGTGCCGGCATCGGCGGCGCCGGGAAGCGACCCGGTCCGCGAGGCGGCGGAGGCCGAGCGGCTCGGCTTCGACTTCGTCTCCACCTCGGACCACCCCTGCGGCACCAGCCCGTCGTTCGAGACGTGGACGATGCTGGCGTGGATCGCCGCGGCCACCACCCGGATCCGGCTGGCCACCCGGGTGCTCGGCGTGCCGTACCGGCCGCCGGCGATGGTCGCCAAGATGGCCGAGACGTTCGACCGGCTTTCGGGCGGCCGGCTCATCCTGGGGATGGGCGGCGGGTACTCCGACGAGGAGTTCCGGGCGTTCGGGCTGCCGGTGCCCACGCCGCGAGACAAGATCGACGGCCTGGAGGAGGCCGTCGCGATCACCCGCGGGCTGTGGTCCCGGCCGGCGTTCACCTTCGCCGGGCGCCTCTATCACACCGAGGCCGCCGACCTGGAGCCCAAGCCCGACCGGCGCATCCCCATCTGGCTCGGCACCTTCGGCCCCCGCGCGCTGGCACTCACGGGCCGGGTCGCCGACGGCTGGATCCCGTCGTACGGGCTCGTACCGCCCGACGTGATCGCCGGGCCGCGCGACCGGGTGCTCGCCGCGGCCGAGGAGGCCGGCCGGGATCCCGGCGCCGTCGCGCTCGCGTACAACATCGAGGTCCGGATCGGCGCCGGAACCGGGGATCTGACCGGCACCCCCGAGCAGGTCGCCGAGGGCCTGACCGCCTGCGTGAAACTGGGCTTCACCGCACTGAACCTCAAGCCCACAGGCCCGGACCGCACCGAGCAGGTCCACCGGCTCGCCGAGGAGGTCCTCCCGGCCGTCCGCGCGTCGGCGTGACACCCCGTGCTGGGGGCAACGGGATGGGCATCGGCTCGAGGTCTTGCGCGGCGAACACGAGGGCAGACCGCCACCCTCCCGAGCCAAGCGACAGTCCGCCCTCGACACCTATGCGTGGTACGACAGGGTGAACGTGTACAGCGCAGCCAGATCCAGCGCGGGTGGGGCGTCCTAGTCCGTGTTCGGAGGGCCGACCGGATGGTTCGAGCCGAGGAGTGGCCTGGTACGTCCCGCATCCGCGAAGCGCGGGTGCACGGCCCCAGAGCGGAGGCTCGCAGATGACTCGGACACAGCGCCCGGTGCGGATCTGGCTGGTCGGCTTCGGCATGGTTGGCAGATGGCTGGCCAGTGCCCTCGACGCGCAGGCGGAACGGATCGCGACCCGGTACGGCCGAGCTGTAACGGTCGTCGGCGTCGGCAACGCCCGAGACGGATTCATCTATCACCCCGACGGTCTCGACCTCGGGTCCACGCTGGCGGCGGCATCCGCCGGCCGGCCGATCACCGACCAGCCCGCGGCGCGTGTCTGGCCGAACGCGATCGACGGGCTTCGCGCCACCGAGGCCGACCTTCTGGTGGAGGTGACGGCGAGCCCGGCGGCGCACGGCGAACCGGGCGTGACCCACATGCGCGAGGCGCTGCAGCGCGCAATCCCCGTCGTCACCTCCAACAAGTGGCCGGTCGCCCTGCACGGCGCCGAGCTCAGCGCGCTGGCGGAGCGCCACGGCGTGGCGTTCCGAGCCGAATCCACGGTCATGTCCGGCACCCCGGTGCTCAGCACGCTGACCGAGGGCCTGGCGGGCACCGCGCCGTCCGCGCTGCGTGGAGTGCTCAACGCCACTGCCAACCTCGTCCTGTCCCAGATGGCCAACGGTCTGTCGTATGAGCAGGCGCTGGCCGAGGCGCAGCGCGCCGGACTGGCCGAGCGGGACCCGGCCGCCGACGTCGAGGGTCACGACACGGTCGCGAAGGTGATGATCCTGTCGGCGCTGGTCTTCGGCAGGCAGCTGAGCCGCGAGCAGGTCACCCGCCACGGCATCACCGAAGTCACCGCCCGGCAAGTCCGCCAGGCGGCGTCGGCCGGCGGGCGGCTCAGACACCTCGCGACACTCGCGTTCTCCGGTCCCGACGGCACCGGAACCGTCACCGCCCGCGTGCAGCCCGAAGTCGTTCCCGCCGGCGACCCGCTGGCCGGTATCGACGGCGTCACCAACGCCGTGGTGTGCCAGGCCGGCCCGGTCGGAGCAGTGACGATCATCGGGCCTGGAGCGGGACCGGAACTCGCCGGCCAAGGCGTGCTCAGCGACATCATCGCGATCACGAATGCGCAGCCCGCGGTGTCCTGACCCGGCGAACCGGCGACCAGGCGGCAAGACCGGCCGGCGCCCCAGACGAAGCCTCCGACAGTGGCGGCGCCGCGTCTGGCTGCCGCGTCTGCCCTTGCCCGCGTCCCCGCACGCGACGACGACGGCGATGCCGGAGCCGACGACGGCATGAGCTTTTCGGCGGGCACGGGCGCCGGTCTTGGTGGGGTACAGCGGTGGCTGGACGAGGCGGTGGCACAGAACGTGTCCTGCCCGGGAGCAGGCGTGGCGGCCACCCTCAGGAACCAGACCTCCGCCGAGGCACTGGCGGTGATGAGCCTGGACCCACCGGCACCGGCTGCAAACACGGGATGACACAGCGGAACACCGCACTCGGTCCGCGGGGTCAGTTCAGGGGTGGGGTGCTTGCCGGTGGTCGGCGGTGGTGTGTCGCTGTCTGGTAGTCGAACGCGAGCCCGAGCAGTGTCGGTTCGCTGAACGGGCGTCCCAGTAGCTCGACACCTACCGGCATGCCCTTGGGTGTGAAACCGGCGGGGATCGTCAGCGCGGGGAACCCGGTGTTGGCGGCGAGGGCGCAGATCCTGAGGCCCTCTTGGGGCTGCCCGATCGGCGCGGCCTGTTGTGAGACTGCCGGGTAGACCAGTGCGTCCAGGTCATGCGTGTTCATCAGCTTGTGGAGCAACTGTTGTGCCTGTGCGCGCTGGGCCAGCCGTTGGTGGTAGGCGTCCTGCGGGCCGGTCGAGGTGCCCAGCCGTTCCTTGAGCCGCTGCAGGACGGTGGGCGTGACCTGGCCGGAGGTGACGATGTCGGCCAGGGTCACGATGTCGGACGGTGGCTCCAGCCTGGCCAGCGAACGGGGGAATCGTGAGCCCGGCGCCGCCAGGTAGCGATTGAGGTCGCGCTCCATCTCGTGGACGAACACCCAGGAGGCGTCCACCGCCGACATCAGCGCGGGTTGGGCCGGCAATTCGACGATGGTCGCGCCCTGCGAGGCCATGTCCTCGGTGGCCGTCCGGACCAGCGCCGTCGTCGCCTGCGCGGGCACCGACGTGCTCAGATAGTCGGTGAACACACCGATGCGGGCGTTGACCAGGGCGGTGTCGTCCAGAGCGGTGGTGTAGGTGCGGGGGATCCGTCCTATGGAGGCTTTGGTGGGCGGGTCGTCCGGGTCGTATCCGGCGGTGGCGTCCAGGATCAGTGCGATGTCGGTGACTGATTTGGCCATGGGGCCGCCGGTGTCCTGGGTGTCGGAGAGCGGCGCGATGCCGTCGCGGCTGGACAGCCCCTGGCTCGGCCGCAACCCGACCAGGCTGTTGTGCGCCGCGGGGCTGCGGATGGAGCCGCAGGTGTCCGAGCCCAGGCCGGCCGCGCCGAAGCCGGCCGCGACACCGGCGCCCGTGCCGCCGCTGGAACCGCCCGGGTTGCGGGTCTGGTCGTAGGGGTTGCGGGTTTGTCCGCCAAGCGAGCTGATGGTCTCGACGCCGGAGGCGAACTCATGCAGGTTGGTCTTGGCGAGGATGATCGCCCCGGCCGCGCGCAGCCGCGCGACCTGCTCGGCGTCGTCGGCGGTGCGCCAGTGCCTCAGTGCCAGCGAGCCGTTGGTCGTGGGCAGGTCTTCGGTGTCGTAGTTGTCCTTGATCAGGAGCGGGATGCCGTGCAGTGGGCCGCGGACGTGGCCCTGCTGGCGCTCGGCGTCGAGCCGGGCGGCATCGGCGATCGCTGTAGGGTCCCTGCGAATGACCGCGTTGACACCGGGCTGGTCGGCATACGCCTGCTCGTAGGCATCGATGCGTGCCTGGTATGCCTTGACTAATCGGACCGAGGTGACCTGGCCGCTCGCCAGCAGTCGGCGTAACTCGGCGGCGTCCATGTCCACCACCCACTCGGCGATGTCGGCCGGTGTCGCCCGGTTGCCCGCGTCGCCAAGCGCGGCACCGCTGCCCGTTGCCGCGCCGACTGTGACCACGGGCGCCGTCAGGATGCCGACACCGGCTACCAAGGCCGCTGCTCGGGTGCGCAGGTTCCGTCTTCGTCTTGCCATATCGGCCTCCTCGTCACCGATTGGCGCCTCGACGTCCAGCGCGGGAGATGTGCGTTCGGCCCTGCCGCCCGTGAGTAGCCGCTGACTGTGCCGCCTTGATTATGGCCCGGGGGTGCCGGAGCGGCTACCCGCCAGAAGCGGACACATCACCCACGAAGGCCAGCGCCATGTGACTCTCGGTGCCGACCCGCGCCGCTGCGCGTAAGCCACCCGGAAGCTCAACCGGCTCCGGGAACAATGGCTTACTCGTAACCCGGCCTGAGAAACTTCTGCGCCACCGCCATCCGTTCGAGTGTCTCGCGCGAATATCCGATCGGAGGTTGTCAGGCCAGCTCCTCGATGATCGGAGTCTCCCATGGTTCGCATCCGCCGTGCCGCCGTCGCTAGCGCTCTCGTCGTTGCCTTCCTCGCCAGTACCGCAGCCGCACCCGCCGGTTCAGTGCTAGTTGACGGCGGCGGATTCGGCCCCACCCGACCGACCGCCCTCGATGCCGCGTTGGACGACGCCCGAGCCACGGCGCAATCCATCGGCTACTACGGACCCTGTGTCATCGTCGGTGATCCGCAGGTCTTCTTCGATCCCGCCGACCCTTATGGCCGTTTCTACCGAGCTCAGTTGCAGGCCAGCTGCGAAGATGCGTAGCTATTCAACGGCAAGATCCGCGGTACGGGGCAAGCGCTCCACCTGGTGGTGGTGAGGAAATACACAACCGAAGGACCCTGGCGACTTCGAATTCGAGCGCGTGATCTGAAGCCGGTCCAGCGTCTCTGTGGCCGACCCGGCTCAGATGCGGACTCTGTAGCGGATGTGGGTGGCCTCCGGCGTGTCCAGTACCTGGACGATCTCCAGTTCGATCTCCAGGGGCAGCACCTCGAACAACCGGTGACCGCGACCGAGCAGCACCGGGACCTGATGGATCACGATCTCGTCCAGTACCCCGGCCTCCAGCGCCCGTTGTCCCGTGTAGGCGCCGCGCACCTGCACGTCCCGGTCCCCGGCGGCTGCTTTGGCCTGTGCCATCGCGCTCTCGATCCCGTCTTGGACGTAGGTCACCAGCGGATAGCCCCAGCGGGCGGCCGGGCTGGGCGGCCGGTGGCTGGGCACGAAGATCGGGAGACCGCCGTGATCGCCACCCCAGTGATCCATGAGTTCGGCGGTCCGCCGTCCGGCCAGGACCGCACCGGCGGCGTTCCATTCGTCCTGGAACTGCTTGGCCGCCTCGGACGGCTGACCGGCCGCGTCGGCCCACTTGTGCAGCCGCTCGCCGTCCTCGCCGCCGAGAAAATCGTCGGGGTCGGAGATGTACCCGTCCAGCGACATCGACATGTCGAGCACCGATTTGGACATATGCCTGCTCCCTGTCTCGATGACGAGCCTCCTGTGGACGCGCTCCTTCTTCCACTCCGAGGAAGCAAACTGCGTCCTAAGGACACTGTGTATCGTAGAGATAGTTTGAGCGAGCTGGCAAGCGAGAGGACGCGGATGGCAACCGACCAGGACCCCAAGGAATTGGCCGAACTGCTATGGGGCCTGCGGAAACCGTCCAGCAGAGGGCCCAAGCCCGCTTTCGACGTCGCTCAGATCGCCGACACCGCGGTGCGGGTCGCCGACGCCGAGGGCCTGGAGGCCGTCTCCATGCAGCGGGTCGCCGCCGAACTCGGCCTCACCAAGATGGCTCTGTACCGCTACGTCAACGGCAAGAGCGAACTGATCGCCGTCATGATCGAAGCCGCGGTCGGCGAACCTCCCGACCTGAGCCGGCTCAACGGATGGCGGGCCGGCCTGGAGGAGTACGCACGCCAGTTGGCCGCCACCTGGCAGGAGCATCCCTGGTTGCCTTCGATCACCGCCGGCGAACGCGTGATGGGCCCGCGCGAGACCGGCTGGCCCGAAGTCGCCCTCGCCGCCCTGAGCGACACCCCCCTGACCGAACGCGAACGCCTGGAGGCGGTCATGCTGGTGTCCAGCCACCTCCGCGGCGTCCATGCGGCCGCCACCCACGGCACCCAGGCCTGGACGGCCGGCGAGGCCGCCACCCCGATCATGCGTGACCTGATCCTGCGCAACGCCGATCGCTTCCCAATGCTCGCCACCATCAGGGCCAGCCCTTCGACCACCGTGACCCAAGTGTTCGGCCTGAAGGCCATCCTCGACGGCTTCGACCACGCCATCAAACAACGCACCCCAAGACCCCGCCGATCCGCTCCCGGCGTAGGCCGCGACAGCACCGACCCGGCAAGTCACACGTGAGGCCCATCACCCGGCTCCTGAAGTCGCCATCTGAGACGAGGATGGGGAGGTCAGGGGAAGCAGGTGGTCTCCAGGTTCATCAGGGGACGCAGGTCCGGCAGGAAGGGCAGGGGCCGGTCCGGATCGACGAAGTGGCAGACGGCGTGGTGCCTCGAATCGGGGGCGTCCGGTGTCGAGATGTTCTGGTCCGGCCACTCGGTGAGACCCGCGATGGGGTCGTCGACGGCACTCGGGTCGGGAAGGCCGAGGTGCTCGCTCCAGAGGGCGATGCGCAGGTCCTTGGCGAACCGGCAGACCGGCACCGCGACCCCGTCCATCGTGCCGGGGACGACATCGGCGTCGACGACGGCGACCGAGAGCTCGGAGTCGGAGGTCTGGCTGCGGCGGCTGATGTTGGGGGAGCCGATGACCGCCAGGCAGTCGTCGACGATCATCAGTTTCGCGTGGACGTAGATGTCGGAGCCCTGCCCGGGCGTCTGGAGATGGAAGACGAAGACGTTGTCCGGGCGGTCGCGGCGCAACAGGTCCAGCACGTCCTGCTGCATCTGGTTGTGGTACGGCGCGGTCACGGCCAGGTCGTTGCGGTGAGCCACGACGCAGATCACCTTGACGCCGCGCACCGTCGCCTCGCGCAGCCTGTTCACCAGCCCCGCGGGGCCACCGCTGAAATCCCCGGTGCACGGCCACAGGTACTGGTCTTCGATGTAGACATAGTGCTCGGCATTGTCGACGGCGCGTTCATAGAGCTGCCGGACGGTCTGCTCCCCGGCGATGCCGAACGGGTACACGTTGCAGGCCAGGGTCCGGAGGACCTGCACATGATGTGTTCCGGCGCTGAACGGGGCGGGTGGGCCGCCCACGATCGGCGGCGGCACGACCGGGCCGGGCATGGCCGGTATCGAGTTGGCCGGTGTGGGATCGTTCCACCGGTCGGTGAAGTTCTGCCAGACGTGCGCCGCCGCGGGGCCCTGAACCGCGCAGTGCACGTCATGCCAGGCGTCGAAACCCTCCCGTGTGCGTCCGGACGGCTGGTCGTGCGCGGGGACGTCCCAGCGGTCGGGGGCGATGTCGATACCGCCGGTGTAGGCCCATTCCACGCCGTCGACGCTGAGCACCGCGGTCTTCTGGTGGTGGGAACTGAACGAGACGGTGCGGTTGTCGAGCACGGCCGTCGCGCCGAGGTTGTTCGCCTGGGCGACGAAGTCGATGTTCTCCACCATCTGCGAGGCCGGAGCGGCACCACCGCTGCCGCTCCCGCTGCCGCTCCCGCCGGGCCCGGCCAGCCAGATCAGGAACCGGCCCGTCACCCCGCGCGACATCAGGTCGGACACCTGGTCGAGGAAGGTGACCCCGGGCGCGAAGTCGGGTTCCAGGGCCTGTGCGCCGGTCGTCCGCCATCCGGTGAAGTGCAGGTGGTCGCCCGACACCTGACCCGCCAGCCGGGCCGCCAGGTGCGCCATGTACTCCCGGCCGTCCACCAGCGGGGTCACCTGGTTCTCGGACGTGAAGGCGGGGAACCGCGGCATCTGTGACGCGGGCAGGAACCAGGTCGCTGGATCAGTGCTGGCCATGACTTTCCTCCCGGGAAGCGACGTCCGGACCGGCGCCAGCGGCGTCCAGCCCGGACCATCGGACTCCCAATAGCGCGTGATCCCTGGGTCTGACGAGCAATAATTCAGTCACAAGACCTCCGCCGAAAGCGGACCTCATCTGTAATTCGTGGCCTCACGAAGCCGGGGAAACGTGTCCCCTCACATATCCATGCGTATCCCATTCGGCCTCGTCCGGCGCCCAAGCGTCAGCCAAGCGGGATTGAAGATTCGGCCGATTCCGACGTCGCGGCCCGGCCTGCGGGCCTGGAGTAGGGCCCGCCACCGAGTTCGCTGAATTTCACTCCATAAATGCCGAGATGCGCTCGGGTTCGTCAGCCGGGTTCGCTGCCGGCGGCCCAGCGGAGGCTTTCGGATGGGAAGTTCTTCGCGCGGTAGGCCTGGGCGGCGGCTGCCAGGGCCTCGAAGTCGTGACTGTAGTTCGAGACGCCCTTCTCGTCGCGCATGTACTGGACGAACGGCTCTAGGCACTGCCACATGCTGATGATCCCGCCGCTGTACAGCTCCAGAAGATAACGGCGCGAGACGAACTTGTTGCGCGAGTGGAAGCCGAGACTGTGAAAGAAGTCAGCATGCCGCGCGTAGAGCAGGAGGTCCTGTTCTGAGGCGGTTTGCGGCTCGACCGGCCCGGTGTCGAGGATCGCCTTTCTCTCGGCATAGCTGGAGAGCTCGGCGAATCCATCGAAGAGGGACTTCATCGTCTCCAGATTGCGGGCGAGCGAGACCTGGCGGAGTTGCATGATCGCGAACAGGATTCCCAGGATGACCGTGACCGCCTGGATGATGGTTGCCGCCTCGGCCAGTTCGTCCAACGCGATCTCATTCCGTCGCTCGCTGCCTGTTCAACAGACGTGCAAGCCGAGGTCACGGTTCCCCTGCCGCGCCACCGCCAAGGTTGTCACTGTCGCGACAGGCGGGGCGACGACTGACGGGGCGGGGGCCGGGAACGGAACCGCGTATGAGCGCAGACAGGCCCGGTCCCGACATCGACACGAGCGTTCCCCATGTGGCGCGCATCTGGAACTACTGGCTGGGCGGCAAGGACAACTACCCGCTGGACCGGGAGGTCGGCGACCAGATCCTCGGGATGCTCCCGGACGTGGCGCGCCTCGCCCGCGCGTCCAGGCTGTTCCTCAACCGGGTCGTCTGGCATCTGGCCGCGGAGGCGGGCGTCCGCCAGTTCATCGACGTCGGGTCGGGCCTGCCGACGGTGGATAACACCCATGAGGTCGCGCAGCGGGCGGCGCCCGAGTCCAAGATCGTCTACGTGGATCACGATCCACTCGTCCTGCAGCACGCGAGAGCCCTGCTCGCGAGCACGCCCGAGGGGGCGACGGCCTACGTCCACGCCGACCTGCGCGACCCCGACCGCATCCTGGACGCCGCCGCCGCGACGCTGGACTTCGGCAGGCCGATCGCGTTCACGCTGATGGGCATCCTGGAGTTCATCCCGGACGACGACGAGGCGTTCGCGATCGTCCGGCGGCTTCTGGGCGCGGTGCCGCCGGGCAGCTACTTCGCCATGTTCGACGGGACGAACGTCGTCCACGGCGAGGCGTCCGACCGGATCGTCGAGGTCTGGAACGCGTCCGGGAACGCGCCGCTGGTCCTGCGCACCCCCGAGCAGATCGGGCGGTTCTTCGACGGCCTGGACCTGCTGGAGCCGGGCATCGTCCCCGTGACGCACTGGCGTCCGGAGGGCGCCTCCGAACCGGACGCGGTGGACGCCTACGGCGGTGTCGGCCGCAAGCCGTGACCCGGGATTGACATGCAGCCGGATGGCTGCATATTGTGCCAGGCAACCAGATGGCTGCATATTGGGACGGTGCATGGACGAGGTCTTCAAGGCGCTCGCCGACGCGAGCCGCCGCAGGCTGCTGGACAGCCTCAACACCCGCAACGGGCAGACCCTCCGGGAGTTGTGCACGGGGCTGGACATGGCCCGGCAGTCGGTCAGCAAGCATCTCGCCGTGCTGGAGGACGCGGACCTGGTGACGACGATGCGCCGGGGCCGGGAGAAGCTCCACTACCTCAACGCCGCCCCGATCAACGCCATAGCCGACCGCTGGATGAGTCGGTACGACCGGGAGCGGGCGAACGCGCTCGCCGACCTGAAAACCGCATTGGAGCAGGACCCCATGAGCGAGTTCGTCTACACCACCTACATCCGGACCACGCCGGAGCGGCTCTGGCAGGCGCTGACCGCCCCGGCCTTCACCCGCCGCTACTGGGGCGTCGCCTTCGAGACCGACTGGGCCCCCGGTTCCACGATCACCTGGCACGAGGAGAGCGCGACGATGGCCGACCCGGAGCAGGTCGTCCTCGAAGCCGACCCGCCCCGCCGCCTCTCCTACACCTGGCACACGTTCACCCCGGAATGGGCGAAGGCCGTGGGCGTGGACGAGGAGACGCGCCTCAAGCTCCTCGCCGAACCCCGCTCCAAGGTGACCTTCGACATCGAGGCGTCCGGTGAGACGGTCAAGCTGACGGTCGTCCACGCGGCGGGCGACGCCCTCCTCGACATGTCGCGCCACGGCTGGCCGCAGGTCCTGTCCGGCCTCAAGACGCTCCTGGAGACGGGCGAGCCCCTTCCCGCCGAATGACCGCCTGCCTCCGGCCCCGGTTCGCCTCGGTGACTCGCGGGCCGGGCTAGAGGCGCATGCCGCTCCCGCCGGTTTCCTCTTCGCCGTCGGTGGTGTGCTCGAGTTCCAGGTACTCGTCGTCGGGCCAGAGGGAGTCGGCGAGGCAGGCGAGGTACTCCTCGTCGGCGGGGTCGAGTTCGGCGGTCATCGACTCCGGGTGGACGGCGGGGGAGGCGCCCTGGGG
>NZ_VCKW01000299.1 GCF_005889715.1 Actinomadura soli | reverse complement strand
GCGTCGAGGACGACGGCGTCGGCATCCCCGAAGGCGGCCGCCGCAGCGGCCTGCGCAATCTGAGCGACCGGGCCAAAGGCCTGGGCGGCTCGTGCACTACCGCCCCGCGTGACGGCGGCGGGACCGTGCTCATCTGGCAGGTCCCGCTGAAGAACACCTGACCAGGTCAAGGCCCGCGACGGTTACCGAACCCTCCCACGCGACGTTCCGTAGCCCCTAGCTGTACTGCCCGTAGACGTTGGTGACGGTGACACATCGCGCCGCTGCGGCGTCAGCAACGCCAGTCCGATCGCCGGTACGACAGCGGCCCTGACTCCCACGGCGTGAACGACCATCGCCCTGCCGCTGCGGGGAGATACACCCCCATACGCTGCCCGAACCGGCCCAGACCATTAAGAGCGCGTATCGCCATCGGCCGCTGCAGGGCCGTTGGCCCTCCACATCATCGCAAGACAGGGACCTTGGTCCCAGTGAGCGTGCCCTAACGGACCTACGGCGCTGAACCGCCGTGCGGTTGAGTCAGAGGCGAGGAAATCAGCGATGTGATGGAAGGTGAGAGGCGATGGCAGTCTCCGAGCACAAGACCCGTACCGGGCGCAGCACTCTGATCCGGGTGGTGACCCCCAAGCCGCTGACCGAATCGCCCGCCGCCCGTTACATCTGGGCGCTCGCACGGCTGGCGCTGGGCTGGGTGTTCGTCTGGGCGTTCCTGGACAAGATGTTCGGGCTCGGCCACGAGACCCCCGCCGCCAAGGCGTGGATCGACGGCGGCAGCCCCACCGAGGGCTTCCTGAAGAACAGCCCTACCGGCCCGTTCGCCGGTTTCTACAACGACATCGCGGGAGCGGCCTGGGCGGACTGGCTGTTCATGCTCGGCCTGGCGGCGATCGGCGGCGCCCTCATCCTCGGCATCGGCATGCGGATCGCCGCCGTGACCGGCGCGGCCCTGCTGGTGATGATGTGGACCGCCGTCCTCCCCCCGGACAACAACCCCTTCATGGACGACCACCTGATCTACGCGATCCTGATCGTCGGCCTGGCCCTCGTCAGCGCCGGCGACACCCTCGGCCTCGGCCGCTGGTGGGGAGAAACCCGCCTGGTCAAGCGCCTCCCCATCCTCAAGTGACCGACCGCGACCGCCAAGAACGCCCACCCACCGTGGTGGGCGTTCTTGCGCCGTGCTGCCGTTCCCTCGGCTGCTCCCGCCCGGGTTGAGAGCGGTCGTCTTGCGCAGCATCCGGCGGTCAGGCCTCGTCGTCCAGGAGGGCTTGCGTGCCGGCGGCAGTGCTGGCCGATGACCGCACCCGGCGGAGGCGGTAGAAGAAGCTGGGGACGCGCGGGCCGTCGCGGCGCAGCAGATAGGCCGCGTCCTGGATCTGCCGACACTCGGCCATCGGGAGGGTGGCGGGCGCATCGCGGTACTGGTCCCACAGGTCGTGGATGTCGTTTTCGACCTGCTCGCGGGCGACGGCGTGGCGCCAGTGTTCGCGCGCCAGCTCCACAGAGTCGAGGAAGGCGGGCGAGCTGGGCAAGAAGATCTTGATGAGGTATTCGGCCAGGCTCAGGTCCGCGGCGATGGCGATGCTGAGGCCGAGGACGAACCAGGCGAGTCCCACGAGCAGGACGCAGGTCCCGTAGGCCTGGTGGTCCCGGCGGCTCCAGACCGCGCTTTGACGCTGGCAAAGCAGCACGTCGGCCGGCCATGGTGTGTCGGCGAGGTCCACGCTGTACCAGCCGCGGTATGGCGCGTCGTCGCCGACATGACTGGCCGCGGTGGCGATGTCGTCGGGTACGGGTGGGCGACCAGCCAGCGCGGTGTTCCATGGCAGGTGGAACAGCCTGGTGTCGTAGCACTCATGGACGCGGACGGCTTTGGTGATGCCGCGGCGCTCCAGTCCGGTCAGGACGGTTCTGCCGAGCACGAGCCATCCCGCGCCGATGGCCGCGAGGGTGTCGGTGGCCGCGGGTACCGCAAGGGTCACCAGGGGCGCGACAAAGGCGAGTGTGAGGGTGCCGGTCGCGCGGAGCCGCCGCCACCATTGCGCGGTCTTGTACAGGTGGCTGTAGGCGAGGAGGCGCTGGAGATGTTCGGGCTGGTCCTGGCGCTGGATGATGTGGGAACCGGCGCCTGCGGGCACTGGGCGAGCAGGCGGGGGTGGGCTCATGAGAGCGGGAACAGTGGGCCGAACAGCTCTCGCCAGGCCCGCAGCGCCTCACTGGTGCGGCCGGTCTGCTCCAGGCGGATCGCCTTGGTGCAGGCCGCTTCGGCTTCCTTCAGGGCCTGGACGGCGGTCGACATCATCACCGGGTCGGCGTCAAGGATTCCGGAGATGTCCGGTCCGTGGTGGGCGGGGTCGGGCCAGACGTCGGCGATGTGTTCCGCCGCAGTGGCGAAGAACCGGCGCAGCTCCTGGGGGTGGCTTCCGGTCCAGGGTCCGGTGAGCAGCCGGAGCGCCATGACCTCGATCAGGAACGATGGTTGCACCGGCTGCCCGGCCACGGCGTTCCACTTCTTGATCATTTTGACCAGTGGCTTCCACTGCTCGCTGAAGTCCTTGTTGGCGGCGACGGCCAGGTCGTAGTGGATCTTGGGGTTGGTCGCGATCCATGCGCCGGTGACGTCGTCGGGGATCAGGTAGTGATCGCCCTTTTCGAACGCCGGGACGACGTCGAAGGAGATGACTTCGCCGTCCTCGCTGACCTCATCGACGACCTTGACGCCGAAGTCGACGCGGACCGCGAACCGGTCACAGGTCACTCGGCCTTCTCCGTACAGGGGCGCGAGGATCGCCCGGAGGGCGAGGAGGATCTCGCGGGGGTGCAGCTTGAGATAGGAGGTGTCGACGATGACGATCATGATGTCGACGTCCCGCAGCGGCTTGGTCTTGGTCTCCCGGCGGTAGGCGCCGGTCAGGAACGTGTCGATGACCGTCAGGGTGCCCGCAGCCTCGATCTGGTCGCGGATCTTGGTCTGGCGGCGGCTGGCTGAACTGTTGTCGGTGTCGGTGGTCTGCAGGTTCGTGCGGAACTTGTAGAAGGCGTCGTTGGGGGTGAGCATCAGTTGCTCCTGGTGTAGTGGGCCAGGCCGGCTCCCAGGCTTGCGCCGGTCATGGCCGTGCCGATGCTGTTGCGGGTGAAGCCGCGGGTGGAACGCAGCGTGGTGGTGGACCAGCCGGGCACGGCCGGGTAGCCGGGCGAGGTGTCGGCGACCACGCGGTACTCGCATTGACTGGGGTAGGAACCGTTCTTGCGGATGGTGAAGGCCACCGCGTCGGCGTCGAGCCACAGCTCGCCGTCGCCGTCGGCGTCGTACCCGTAGTCGATCGTGAAGTCGAAGCGTCCGACGAGGTCTTGGCCGCTGGAGAGGGCGGGATCCCAGACTTCCAGGACGAGCGCTTTGAGGTGGCGGGACCGCAGCCACGCCGCGATCCCTCGTTCCAGGACGTCCCACTGCCGCACCAGGCGGGCCGGGTCGAGGCCGGTGCCGCGGACGATCTGCCGCAGGCCGCGCAGCATGCCCGTGGCGACGTGGGTGGCGGCGTGGGTGTGCAGGTTGACCTGGACCCGGGTGGTCATGATCGCCTCAATTCGCTCAGGTCAATGATCGGCGTCGCCGAGGAACCGCCGGCGGTGGAATGGGCGGCTGCGGGGGCGTCGGCGTTGAGGCCTTCGCCGGTGTCGCGGACGACGACGGCGGGGGTGCCGGCGAGGGCGGTGGCGAGGTCGTCTAGGTCGTCGGGGCCGCAGGGCAGCGACACCGTCCAGCCGGGCCCGGTCAGCCTGCCGCTGTACAGCGGGGTCTCCTCGTTGATCGCTTCGATCGCGTCCGTCCCGTGCACGGTGCGAACGCGGATGCGTGGGCCTGAGGCGGGCATGATGATGATCGGTGCCTCGCGCGTGTACTCCTCGCTGATCACGATGGCCGCGATGCTGGTGATCGCGGTCAGGTCCTGGTGGGCGGTGCTGCCGGGCTCGGTGACCAGGTCGACGATGGCGCCCCAGGTCTCGGAGGAGGTCCGGGCGGGGACGGCGGCGATCTGCCGGGCGATGGTGGTCGCCGATTCGTGGCTCACTGCTCCTCGCCCATGATCCGCAGGGTCGCGTACAGGTCCTCTGGCGTGACCCGCTCGGGGTCGCAGTGCTCGTTGGCGCAGGCCACCGCGACGGCCTTGCGCAGGCGGCGGCCGTCGAGGCCTTCGGCGAGCTGCGCGGCGCGATCCAGCACTGCGGCCGCCAGGAGAGGTTGTGCGCCCGGGAAGGCGGCGGCGACCGCGGCGATCGTGTGCTCCAGGATGAGGCGCCGGCCGCGGGGGTCGGGGACGGGGATCCGGATGATCAGGTCGGCACGGGACGACAGCGCCGGGTCGATGGCGCCGGGGAAGTTGCTAGTGGCCAGGACCACGACGCCCGGGTGCCTCTGAGCCAGCCGGTCCAGCCCGACCAGTGCAGCGTCCACAGCGCGGTGCACGTCGATCGGGTTGGCCTCCATCGAGAGCGCGGCGCGGTCGGTCAGCAGGGTCTCGACCTCGTCCAGCAGCACGACCAGTGGGCCCTGCTGCGCCTGCTCCTCCAGCAGCCGGCCGAAGAGTTCCTCGACGCTGCGCTGGCTGCGGCCCAGGGAGGAACTGGCCAGCGCGTGCGGGTCGATCTCGATGAACGCCCAGGACCCGAGCCCGCTCACCGTGCGTGCGATCTTGTCAGCCAGGCCCCGCGCGACGGTGGTCTTGCCGACCCCGGGACGACCGGTCAGGAGCACCACACCGTGCAGGGGCAGGGCCTCGAAAGGGACTGTGGCCCGGAGCCGGATGTTGGAGACGACGGTCTGCAGGAGGCGGCCCTTCGCGTCGTCCGGGAAGAAGATGCTCGACCACGCGGCCTCGAACGAGTCGTTGGGCAGCAGACGTGCGTCGGCAACGCCAACGGTGCCGACGTCCGGCAACCTGCGACTGGCTTGATCTGCGTGTCTAGAATTGGGCATGGAACTCGACACCTCCAGGAAGGGATATCTCTGCACGTCACGGGACCGTTCGGTGAGGCTGCTGACCACGTCCTCGCCACGATCTTGTACCGAACCGTACGGCGTGTATCAATCGCGGTACAAGCGAGTAGCGTACACCCGGCTGCGGTCTGCGTGCACAGGTGCGCTACCGTGCCCGATGATCAAGGCCGCCCTGGGGCAGGGAGGAAGGGAGCGCGTGGACGACCCGGTCGACATCGAACAGCTGCAGGTGCTGGTGAAACACCACCGAGAGCACCTTGGGCTGAGCTTGCGCGCGGCCGCGGAGGAGTCCGGGGTCCCGTTCAACACGCTTGCCCGCGTGGAGAAGGGTCATCTGCCCGACCTCGCCAATTTCCGGCGCCTCGTCCTCTGGCTCGGGCTCTCGCCGGAACGGTTCTTCCAGCCGTCAATGTTCAGGGTCGAGAACACCCCTGAGGTCATCGCATCCCGGCTCGCCCAAGATCCCAATCTTACGCCCGCCGCGGCTGAGACGATCGCCGACGTCGTGCGCGAACTCTACGGCAATCTGGTCCTCAAAGACCGCGAGGTTACGGTTCATCTGCGTGCGGCGAAGACTTTTACTCCCGATGCTGCCCGGCTCCTGGGTGAGATTCTCGTGGAAATTCAGGAAAGACTTCAGTCAGGCCCAACCGGCCCCCGGCATGTGATGTAACAGTGCGGCGAGGATTCAAGACCGAAGCAGAAAGACTCGCGGACCGCGTTAGGGGCGAGACAGGCCTGCAACCAGCTGAGCCAACCGACATACGCGCTTTGGCGCAACATCTCAATATCGAAGTGGTTTCCGCAGATCAGCTGGTCGACGAGTGCAAGCTTCGGCAGTTGAACGAGGCTCAAGACGGAGCATTTTCTGCGGCGACATTTCATATCTCTGAAGACCGTGTCGTCATCGTCTGCAATCCCCTGAATGATGCTGCTCGCACTAATAGCGATATCGCTCACGAGGTCGCTCATATCTTGCTCAGGCATCAGGTCAGAGAAGTGCAGACCATCGGCGGACACATCTTCTTCGCCTGCGACTCAGACCAGGAGGAGGAAGCAAATTGGCTGGGTGGATGCCTTCTCCTGCCTCGGAAACTGCTACTTAGAGAAGCTTTTTCCGACGCCACTCCTGAGGAAGTTGCCGCCAAGTACCAGGTTAGTCAGCAAATGGCGCGCTTTCGCCTCAACGCCAGCGGCGTGAAGCTCCAGGTGCAACGAGCCAGGCAAACCCGATCGCGGACAAGGCGAACATGACACCGTCGCTTCTCAGGGTGTGATCCATCTCCTGGATCATTTCCCAGTACCGCCGTAGATCGAAGCGGTCCCGATTGGTGAGCTGGTGGACCGGAGCTGCCACCTGCGGATCGTGCGAATTTGACGATCCCGCTAGCACCGTTCGGAGCATGGTTCCGGCGGCGGGAACGGGGGAGTGCGGCTCCGCGAACGGTGACGCTGAACAGCTCGCCGCCTCGCAGAAGACGTGCCTCCAGCTGCAGGGTTCAAATGCTCACACTTCGTCCGACACGAGGATGCCTCGCGAGGCTTCGTGTGAGGGCCGGCGCTCTTATCAGCCGGGGGAGAGGAAGGGGCGGCGGGGCCAGAGGTGTTCGGTGCCGTGCGGGCGTACGGCTGTCAGGGCCTGTTCGGTCGCGTCGGCCAGGTCCGCGTGGGTGTCGACGATCGTCGCTTCGGGCCATGGTGCCGCGTGCGCGCGCATGGCGGCGGCGATCTCGGTGTCGGCGTCGGAGGGACCGCGCGTACGGGTGCGGATCCGGTCGGCGGTGAGTGTCTCGGGGGCCTCGCAGCGCAGGGACGACAGGTGCGCGTGTTCCCGTTCGGCCATGGTGGCGAGGAGGTCTCGTTGTTCCTTGGAGGTCCACGAGGCGTCCAGGATGACCGTTTCACCCAGGCGGAGCAGTTTGGCGGCGCGGTCGGCGAGTTCGCGGTAGGTGCGGCGGTCCCATTGCGGGGTGTAGATGCCAGTGCCGTACGGGGTGGCCGCGGAGTCGAGGGGAGCGAGCCCGGCGAGTTCCTTGCGGATGCGGTCGCTGCTGAGCAGTGAGCAGCCGAGCCGGTCTGCCAGCGCCCCGGCCAGCGAGGTCTTCCCGGTGCCGGGCAGTCCGCCCACCAGGATCACCTCGACCCGGCCGGCGCGCAGGTGGCGCAGCGCGATGGCGCTGTAGGCGCGTGCGTCGGCGGCCGCGTCCGGGTCGCCTTGGGCGTGCCGTAGGCAGGCCACCTTGGCGCGGACGAATGCCCGGTAGGCGACGTAGTGGTGGCGCAGTGAGGGCGGCGCCGGGTCGGCGGCGAACTCGGCGTACCAGTTGACGAAGCGTTCAGCGAGGGCGGGGACGCCGAGTCGTTCCAGGTCCATGGCCAGGAACGAGGCGTCGTCGAGCCCGTCCAGGCTGCGCAGCTTGGCGTCGAATTCCAGGCAGTCCAGGATGCGGGGGCCGTCGTCAAGGCAGAAGATGTCGCCGGCGAGCAGGTCGCCGTGGCCGTCGACGACGCGGCCGTCGGCGATGCGCGCATCGAAAAGCGGTTCACGGGCGGCGAGGAACTCGGTGGCGAGCTCTTCGATCTGGGTGGCCGTCGCCGCGTCGATGACATCTCCGTGGAAGGGGCGGACCTGGTTGAAGCTGTCGTTCCAGCGGGCCTGGAGGGCGTCGCGGGCGCCCTGGGCGGAGATCTCGGGGCCGCGGGGTGCCTGGGCGTGCCAGGCCGCGAGGGTCCGGGCGATGTCGCGCAGCGCGTCCTCGACCGGCATGCCGGCGCGGACCAGGGTGGCCAGGCGCCGGTCGGCGGGCATGCGCCGCATAACGACCAGGTGGTCGCAGACCTTGCCGTCGGGGCCGTGGACGTCGGCGACGCCGGAGTAGACGTCGGGGGCGAAGCGGCGGTTGAGCCGGACTTCTTCGTGGCAGGCCCGTTCGCGTAGCTCGCGGGTGCTGAAATCGAGGAATCCCAGGTTCACCGGCTTCTTCAGCTTGTAGGCGCGGTCCGCGGTGAAGAAGACGATGCCGATGTGGGTCTCGCTGACGGCGGCGTTGTCCATGAGGCTCACGCTCTCGGATATGCGGTCGGGTGAGTGTCGTCGTTGTCGTACCCGAGGGTGTGGACGACGTCGACGACGCCTTCGGTGGCCGCGGCCATGCGGACGAGGATCGGGATGAGGCTCTTGAGCTCGACGCGCCCAGTGAGGTGGACGACGCCCTCCTGGACACGGACGTGCACCACGGCGGGGTCCTGCCAGAGCCGGTGGATCAGAACGTCTCGGATGATCTCGTCGCGGATGTCGGAGTCGGACCGGTGGAACACGCGCAGCAGGTCGCGGCGGGCCACGATGCCTGCGAGCCGTCCGTCCTTGCCGACGACGGGCATGGCCTTGAAACCGTGGGCGTTCAGCAGCCGCGCGGCCTCGGCGATGGTGGTGTGCGGCGGGACCGATATCGCCGGCGTGCTCATCAGTCCCCGGGCGTCGACGGCCTTGGCCTTGGCCTCGGATGCCGCCTCGGACATGGAACGCCACCGCAGGCCGGTCCGGCGTGGCCGGGGCCCCGTGTTGTCCTTGTATTCCTGTTTGCGGAGCAGGTCCGCCTCGGTGACGATGCCGATCGGGTGACCGCCGATGTCCAGGACGGGCACCGCGCTGATGCGGTGTTCGGCCAGCGCGTCGGCGATCTCGGCGAATGGGGTGTCTCCGGCGACCGTCACGACGGGCTTGGTCATGACGTCGGCGACTGTCCGGCGCTTCATGGTCTCCTCCTGGCACTTTCGCTGGCCTGATCAGCGGGCTCGGAAGAGGCGGTGTGGTCGGCGCAGACCACGACGCCGCAGCGGGCGCGCTCACGCACGACCGGGACGGTGTCGCCACCGAGCGGGTTGCCGTGCTCGGAGTGCGCTCGGGCGCCGATGACCAGCAGCTCGGCGTGTTCCGCCGCGTGCGCGAGCGCCTTGCCGGGCGTGCCGTGGACGACGCGGAGCCGGGTTCTGAGGTGCTGGGTGCGCGGGAGCGCGTCCGCGGCCAGGCGGCGCAGCCTCAGCCACTCCCGTACGGTTCGCAGCGGGCGGGTTCCGAGTGCGCCATCGGGTTCCAGGACGCGGACGACGTCCAGCC
>NZ_VCKW01000298.1 GCF_005889715.1 Actinomadura soli | reverse complement strand
GATCGGCCCGCCCCGGAGGACCCGCCTCATGCGGCCGGTGAAGGAGCGCCCGCCCCCGGGGGGCGCCCCAGCGGCGGGTGGACGCGCCACGCCGAGGGACGAGGGACGACGCCAGGCGGGCGTCCCGCCGGGTTAATGTGCGGACCCGTGCGGAGTAAGAACTACGAAAACGACGTGCTGGCCGGCGACTGGCGCAGGCCCCGCAAAGGTCAGATCCCGGAAGTCCCGGCCGAACCCGGCCTGGTCGCCGAGGATCCCGACAGCGGCTTCTGCGGCGCCGTCGTCGGCTGCGACAAGTTCGGCGTCACCCTGGAGGACCGGTTCGGCAAGCGGCGCGTGTTCCCGCTGACCAAGTCCGGATTCCTCATCGACGGCAAGCCCGTCACGCTCGTCCGCCCCAGCGCGGCGCCCAGCGAGCAGCCGGCCCGTTCCGCGTCGGGGTCCATCGCCGTTCAGGGGCTCCGGGCGAAGGTGGCCAAGGAGAGCCGGATCTACGTGGAGGGCGTCCACGACGCCGAACTGGTCGAGAAGATCTGGGGCCACGATCTGCGGGTCGAGGGCGTCGTCGTGGAGTACCTCGAAGGCGTGGACGACCTGCCCGCCATCGTCGAGGAGTTCGGCCCGGACGGCGACCGCCGCCTCGGCGTGCTCGTCGACCATCTCGTGGACGGCTCCAAGGAGTCCCGGATCGCCGCGCAGGTCTCGTCGCCCCACGTCCTGGTCACCGGACATCCGTTCATCGACATCTGGGAGGCGGTCAAGCCCGCGTCCGTGGGCATCCGCGCCTGGCCGCGCATCTCTCGCGGCATTCCGTGGAAGGAAGGCGTCATCGCCGAACTCGGCTGGGGTGACGACACGGGCGCGGCCTGGAAACGCATCCTGGGCTCGGTGAACAACTACACGGACCTGGAGCCTGCCCTCCTAGGCCGCGTAGAAGAACTCATAGATTTCGTTACGTGCTAGCCCAGGGGGCTGTGTGAACCCAGGGGGCGACCCCCTGGAACCCCCGTTGCGAGCCGGTCGGTCGTGGGTCGGCTCAGGTTCGGTCCTAGTCAGACGAGGTCGCGGACGACGGCGTCGGCTAGGAGGCGTCCGCGCAGGGTGAGTACCGCGCGGCCCTGCTCGTAGGGGGCGGGCTCAAGGAGGCCGTCATCGATCGCCTTGCGGGCGGCCTTGTCGTCCAGCAAGCCGGTGGGGCAGCCCTGGGCGAGGCGCAGTTCGAGCATGATCCGCTCAACGCGCCGGTCGTCGTCGTCCAGGATCTCTCTGGCGTGTGCCGGGCTCGTGCGTTCCGCCAGGCGGGCGGCGTAGGCGGCCGGGTGTTTGACGTTCCACCAGCGGGTTCCGCCGACGTGGCTGTGCGCGCCGGGCCCGACGCCCCACCAGTCGGCGCCCGTCCAATACAGCAGGTTGTGGCGGCAGGCGGTGCCGGGGGCGGCGGCCCAGTTGGAGATCTCGTACCAGTGCAGGCCGTGGGCGGTCAGCAGTTCGTCCGCGATCAGGTAGCGGTCGGCCATGGCGTCGTCGTCGGGCGGCGTCAGTTCGCCCCTCCGTACCTGCGCGGCCAGGCGCGTGCCTTCCTCGACGATGAGCGCGTACGCCGACACGTGGTCGGGCTCCGCGCTCAGAGCGGCTTCCATGGAGGCCCGCCAGTCGTCGTCGGTTTCGCCTGGCGTCCCGTAGATGAGGTCGAGGTTGATGTGCTCGAACCCTGCCCGGCGCGTCCAGTCCACCACCTGCGGGACGCGTCCCGGCGTATGAGCGCGCTCCAGGACGGCCAGGACGTGCTCGCGCGCGCTCTGCATGCCGTACGAGATGCGCGTGAACCCGACTTCCCGCAGCCTGCTCACGTACCTCTCGTCCACCGACTCGGGATTGGCCTCCGTCGTGACCTCAGCGCCCGGTGCGAGCCCGAACTCGGCGTCGATCGCGTCCAGGACGCGCCCCAGGTCTTCCGCCGGAAGGAGGGTCGGGGTGCCGCCGCCCACGAAGACCGTCTCTACGGGCAGGACCGCGTCGCCCAGCACCCGCCGGGCCATCCGCACCTCCTGGACGGCGGTGTCGGCGTAGGAGTCGCGGCTCGCCCCCGGCCCAAGCTCTGTGGCCGTGTACGTGTTGAAATCGCAGTAGCCGCAGCGCGTCACACAGAACGGCACGTGCACGTAGAACGCGAATGGCCGCGTCCCAAGGCCGTCGAGGGCGCGGCCGGGCAGCGCACCGTCCGCGGGGACGGGCTCGCCATCAGGAAGGGTCGAGGGCACGCTTCAAGTCTGCCCTGCCCGAGCCCCTGCCCCGTCCGGTCTTCTGGACCGGTCTCATGGGCCGGTCAGGCGTTGCTGAGCTTCTCGCGGAGCCAGTCCGGGATGTGCTCGTCCGTGCGGGGGAAGCGGTCGAGGTCCATGGCGTACGCGGACGAGGTGAGAGGCGGCGTGAAGTCCGGTTCGCCGTCGTAGTCGAACTCGGCGCTGAAGCGGCCCGAGCGCTCGACCTGGAGGCGGGCGGTGAACCAGGCGCCCTTGCCCTGCCGGTACATGACGCGGCGCAGCTCGTCCATCTTCCCGACGGCCTGGCCGGGGGGCATGGCCGTGCGGCGCTCGCCGTCCGGGCCCTCGACCTCCAGGGAGGCGCTGTCGATGCCGACCGTCGCGCGGAACTCGAAGTCGAGCCGCTCCCATCCGGACGGGGCGGCGGTCCGCAGCGCGCGGACGGCGCCGTTCACCGTCTCCCGCTCCTTCGCAGAGCGCAGTACCTGCTCGGGGTCGGTCACGCTGCCTCCGGAGGTCGGCCAATGTCTGTGATCGGCACAGTTCGGTTGATCGGCATACTCGTAGTTGATCGGCACGGTACCCGTCCGACCGTACCGACATGTACCTCCAGACCAAGCAGCCCCCGCCGTGTCGGAGTTTCACAGGCGCGTCCTCACGCGCATCGGGCCGCGCCGCCACGCTGCGGAGCCGTCACCGCGGTGCGGCCGCAACCACCATGAACCCGACACCCACGGGGGACCCGGACTTCACCGGAACGCAACACGCGCGGCCTAGCTTCGCTGATCATGAGAAACCGTGCGCGTCATGCCGTGCTCGCGTTGACCGGCGCCGCCCTTGTCGGCGCTCCCCTCCTCCTCGCCGTCTCCCCCGCGTCCGCCGCCGGCGCCCCCGGCGTGATCAACGTCCATCGCGACGGGCCCGCGAAGTCGCTGCCGTTCACCGCCGGGCGGGACGGGGAGGCCGTGATCTCCTTCGCCGCGTCCGCCCCGGGCGTGTCCTGGGCCCGGAAGGGCGCAGAGTCCGCCGTCGTGGCGATCTCGGTGGACGGACGGCACGTGACCGACCTCGTCGTCCCGTCGTCCGAGCCGGTGGCCCGGAGCCTCGGCCTCGGGCACGTCGGTCCCGGCGAGCACGAGGTCACGCTGCGGTTCGCGAAGGGCAGCGCGCCCGCCGCCCGCCGCGTCACGCTTCAGCGGCCCCGCGTCCAGGTGCCGTCCGGGGGCGCGGACGCGGTCGCGCTGCGGCACGCGCCGATCGTCGTCGGACGGACGGGATGGCCGCTCGGCGACCCGTACCAGAACGCCACCACCGACACCCCGCTCGTCGCCTGGCACGAGACGCGGCCCGCCGCGGCGCCCGGCCACCGGATCATCGAGTACTCGGTGGTGTGGAGCAACGAGGACGGCGGCACCGACTCGCCCGCGCTGATGGCCCGCTGGGGCCGCACGACCGACATCGAATGGGTCTACCGGGTCGAGGTGGACGAGTCCGGCGCCCGCGTCGACGACACCGCCGTGTACCAGGCGCCGATGCACATGACGCTCAAGTTCCGGGGACGCTACGAGGGCGACCATCCGGTGCTGCAGACCTGCACGTCCAACAACAACATGTGCGACGTGATCTCCCCGAAGCCGCCGCTGCGCTTCCTCCTCGACGCGTCCAGGACGCGCCCGGACGGCCGCGCCCGCGAGGTCGTCATGGACCGCGAGCCGTGGACGTACCGCATCGCGGCGCAGGAGATGATCCGCGAAGGGAAGATCGAGACGCCGTCCGACCCGGCGACACTGGAGGTCGGCGACCAGCGCACATACCTTTTCGTCGAGTTCGCCAAGAAGACGGGCTCCCCGACCGGGTCGGGTTCGGTGCCGGGTGTGGCGCTCGGCGTCCGGCTCAAGGACGACCCGTCCGCGCTCTACCGGTCCGACCACGACCAGCCGACCTGGTCGATCGACCGTGACGGCGCCGTCGCCACCACCGTCGAGCTGCCGGAAGGGACGGCGGTCTCCGACATCGCGGCGATCGAGGCTCTTCGCCGTCCGACCGGGGCCGGGGACAACGGCGCACCGGCCACGGTCACGTCCATCAACCGAGGGTTCTTCCTGGACGACTCGTATCTGCCGCAGCCGTCGTCCATCGGCTGGAAGGGCTCGGTGACGGTCACGCAGGAGAAGCCGTCCGCCGTGGTGTGGCGTCCCTGACTCCCCATCCGCGGATCAGCCGGCCCGTGGCGCGAAACGGCCACGGGCCCGGGGAATGCGGGAACCCTTGCGAACTCCGGGCGCGTCCAAGGAGTCATACACTTTCGCCATAGGTCGCACAGCGAACGCGTAGCGAACTAGGAGAGGACGTCCGCCATGGCCTACGGGCCTCCCCCGTCGCCCGGCCATGGGCAGCAGCCCGAGTGGCAGCAGCAGGCCCCCTGGCAGCAGCCCGGAAACATGTGGCAGCAACCACAGCAGCCGCAGCAGCCGCAGCAGCCGCATCAACAGCCCCCGCCGCATCAACAGCAACAGCCTGGCGGCCCGGCCGATTGGCAGCAGCAGCCGCAGGGCGGTGGCACCGTCCAGATACCCGGCCACTTCGGCCCCGTCACCGACGACGAGAAAACGTGGTCGCTCATGGCGTACGTGGGCCAGTTCCTCGTCAGCGCCATCGCACCGGCCGTCGTCTACGTCGGCAAGGCGCGTTCGCCGTTCGCGCGCAAGCACGCGGTGCAGGGCCTCAACATGAGCCTGGCGTCCATCGCCGTCTGGTTCGTCTTCGGGCTGCTGTCGCTGGCCGTCGAACTGCTCATCTGGGTGCCGCTGCTGTTCACGGCCGTCGTGATGTTCTTCCTCGTCTACGCGGGCCGGGCCGCCAACCGCGGCGAGTTCCGCCGCGTCCCGTCCGCAGTGGCCTGGCCCCTGCTGAAGAAGTAAACGGGGACCGGCGCCAGGGGCAGGCCCAGGGGGCGGGCCAGGGCCGGGAGGCTACTTCCTGCCCTTGTCGGTGGGCTCGCCGCCACCGGTGGACAGCGCCGCGACGAAGGCCTCCTGCGGGACGTCCACCCGCCCGATGGTCTTCATCCGCTTCTTGCCCTCCTTCTGCTTCTCCAGCAGCTTGCGCTTGCGGGAGATGTCGCCGCCGTAGCACTTGGCGAGGACGTCCTTGCGGATCGCGCGGATGTTCTCCCGGGCGATGATGCGCGCGCCGATCGCCGCCTGGATGGGCACCTCGTACTGCTGGCGCGGGATCAGCTCCTTGAGCTTGGACGTCATCATCAGCCCGTACTCGCGCGCCTTGTCCCGGTGGACGATCTGGCTGAACGCGTCCACCGACTCGCCCTGCAGCAGGATGTCGACCTTCACCAGGTCGGACTCCTGCTCCCCGCTCGGCTCATAGTCCAGCGACGCGTACCCGCGGGTCCGCGACTTCAGCTGGTCGAAGAAGTCGAAGATGATCTCGGCGAGGGGCAGCGTGTAGCGGATCTCGACGCGGTCCTCCGACAGGTAGTCCATGCCGAGCAGCACCCCGCGCCGGCCCTGGCACAGCTCCATGATCGCGCCGATGTGCTCGGACGGGGACAGCAGCGTCGCCTTCACCACCGGCTCGTACACCGCGGCGATCTTGCCCTCGGGGAACTCGCTGGGGTTGGTGACGGTGTGCTCCGTCCCGTCCTCCATCGCCACGCGGTACACCACGTTCGGCGCGGTCGAGATCAGCGACAGGCCGGACTCGCGCTCCAGCCGCTCCCGGACGATCTCCATGTGCAGCAGCCCGAGGAACCCGCAGCGGAACCCGAACCCGAGCGCCGCCGACGTCTCCGGCTCGTACACCAGCGCGGCGTCGTTCAGCTGCAGCTTGTCGAGCGCGTCCCGCAGCTCGGGGTACTGGTCGCCGTCCACCGGGTACAGGCCGGAGAACACCATCGGCTTCGGGTCGCGGTAGCCGCCGAGCGCTTCGGGCGCCCGCCGGGACGCGCCGGTCACGGTGTCGCCGACCCTGGCCTGCCGGACGTCCTTCACCCCGGTGATCAGGTAGCCGACCTCGCCCACGCCGAGGCCCTGCACGGACACCGGCTCCGGGGAGATCACGCCGACCTCCAGGGTCTCGTGCGCCGACCCGGTCGACATCATCAGGCTCTTCTCGCGCCGCGACAGATGCCCGTCGATGATCCGGACATAGGTGACGACGCCGCGGTACGTGTCGTACACCGAGTCGAAGATCAGCGCGCGGGCGGGGCCGTCGGGGTCGCCGACCGGGGCCGGCACCTCCTCGACGATCTTGTCGAGCAGCTCCCGGACGCCCTCGCCCGTCTTGCCCGACACGCGCAGGACGTCCGACGGCTCGCAGCCGATGATCCCGGCCAGCTCCTCCGCGTACTTGTCCGGCTGCGCCGCCGGCAGGTCGATCTTGTTGAGGACGGGGATCAGGTGCAGGTCCGCCTCAAGGGCCAGATACAGGTTGGCCAGCGTCTGCGCCTCGATGCCCTGCGCCGCGTCCACCAGCAGGACGGCGCCCTCGCACGCCGCCAGCGACCGCGACACCTCGTAGGAGAAGTCCACGTGTCCCGGCGTGTCGATCAGGTTGAGGACGTGGTCGACGCCGCGGGACGTCCACGGCAGCCGGACCGCCTGGCTCTTGATCGTGATGCCGCGCTCGCGCTCGATGTCCATGCGGTCGAGGTACTGGGCGCGCATCTGGCGCTCCTCGACCACACCCGTCAACTGGAGCATCCGGTCCGCGAGGGTCGACTTGCCATGGTCGATGTGCGCGATGATGCAGAAGTTGCGGATGATCGCGGGATCGGTCTTGTCAGGCTCAGGCGCTCGCACCGGGGTCCGTTCGCAAACTCACAGGTGGACATGAATGTGTACCCCCATGGTCCCATGCCGGACTCGATGCTCCGTGCACGGCCTGGTTTGGGACGGGCCCCGTTGATTGGTAGGCTGTGCGCTTGCGTGTGGCGTAGCGTCGTGCCCCGGGGCACCGTCCCGCCCCCGTTCAGACATTCGTCAGGGCCTGCGCATGAGCAGGCGACTATCGCGACCAAGCTGAGGCACTACGACGTGGCAAACATCAAGTCCCAGATCAAGCGCAACAAGCAGAACGAGAAGGCCCGCCTGCGCAACAAGGCCGTCAAGTCGGAACTGAAGACGGCGATCCGCAAGTTCCGCGAGGCCGCCGAGGCCGGCAACGTCGAGGACGCCGTCGTCGCGCAGCGCCACGCCGCCCGCAAGCTGGACAAGGCCGTCAGCAAGGGCGTCATCCACAAGAACCAGGCCGCCAACCGGAAGTCGGCGATCGCCAAGCGCGCCGCCGCCCTGCAGGCCGCCAAGTAAGAACCGGGCAGGCGCCGGGGAAGCGCTTACGACACGAGGGCCAGTCCCGCAACGCCGGGGGTTGGCGTCCGCGACGTCGGGCCAGTTCCCGCGACGCGGGGTCAGCATTCGCGACGCCGGGTCAGTGCCCGCGAACAAGCCCGCACGCACGCACGGGGCCGGCCATGGAAGCCGGCCCCGACGCATTTCCGGACACATATCCATGGACGAGCGCCGCGCGACGAGGATCTCCAAATACCTCGCCCTGCATCTGCGGCACCGCCCCGAGCGGATCGGCCTCACCCTCGACGCCGAAGGCTGGGCCGACGTCACCGAACTGCTCGCGGCCGCCGCCCGCCACGCGTTCCCGTTCACGCGCGCCGAACTCGAACACGTCGTCGCCGCCAACGACAAGAAACGCTACGAGCTGGCCGGGAACCGGGTCAGGGCCGTCCAGGGACATTCCGTCCCGGTCGAGCTGAACCTTCCGCCGACACCCCCGCCGGAATTCCTGTACCACGGCACCGTCCGCCGTTCCGTGGAATCGATCCTGCGCGAGGGATTGCGGCCCATGGGGCGGCATGACGTGCACCTGTCCCCCGACCGCGAGACGGCCCGGCGCGTCGGCGCCCGCCGGGGCGAGCCCATCATCCTGACCGTCGACGCCGGACGGATGGCCGCCGACGGGCACGAATTCCGCGTCAGCGCGAACGGCGTGTGGCTGGCCGGCTCCGTCCCACCGGAATATCTTCGAGAATGATCTCGGCGGACGCCCAGTCCGGGATATGCCGCACCCATTCGGGCCCTTCCGCCGTCCCGAACAAGTACCGGTACGGGACGACGTCGCGAATGGCGCGATGCACGTCCAGGCGGTCGTCGATCATGTGGGTGATCCCGAGTTCCTCGCAGTGCAGCGCCTTTTCCGGCCGCTTCCTGCAGAACCGGACGTTCTGCCTGGGCAGGCCCGTCCGTCCGTAGAAGTCATGCTGGTCGAGCCAGGCCAGCGTCCGCTTCCGCACGCGGTCGCCGCACTTGGAGATGATCCAGGCCCGTCCGCCGAACGCCTCGATCAGCCCGGGCAGCACCTCGTACACCCCCGCGGTCGCGGGCGAGGCGAGCGCCTCCTCGAAACTCCCGCCGAGGAACACGGTGTCGTCGTCACCGGGGGCCAGCAGCCCGCCGTGAATGACCCGGCCGAAATCGACACCGAGCCTCGGTTCGCCATTCATGCCCCCAACTCTCCGCCTACGCACCCTAAAGCAGAACTATTAACATCCCTGTCACCTATAATCACTACCTATGGATCTGGGTCGCCTCTCCACTGACGCGCTCGCCTCGTTCGCCGTCTTCGCCGACCACCTCAACTTCACCCGCGCCGCCGAGGAGCTCCACATCTCCCAGCCCGCCCTCCACGTCAAGGTGCGCAAACTCGCCGACACCCTCGGCCGCCCCCCGTGTTCCTCGGCGGGAGTTTCGAGGAGGCGCTCGCCTCGCCCGCGACCGCGGGGGTGTACGAGGTGCTGCCCGGGCTGATCGAGGCGTTCGGCGGACGGGCCTGTGGCCCGCCC
>NZ_VCKW01000297.1 GCF_005889715.1 Actinomadura soli | reverse complement strand
GTCCAGGCCCGCTCCGCACGGGACGCCCCGCCGCCGTTCCAGGGCGGCGACGTCCGCGTCCCCGCAGCCGCATCACTCGCCCGCGGGCGAGCAGTCGGCATCGTCGCACGTCCCGCCCCCGCGGGTGCGCAACCGGCACGACGTCCCGCCCCCGCAGGCGTCCACGTCCACCCGCACGGCGCCCGCGCACGGCCACGGTTCGCACGGCGGGCGCGGCGGCGGGCATGGCGCTCCCCGCCGTCCAGGCGGCAACCGCGCGCTCCTCGGCGTCGCCGCGGCCGCGCTCACCGTCATCGTCGGCCTCGGCGTCTGGGCACTGTCCGGCGGCGGCGACGACCCCAAGGGCAACGGCGTCACCGACCAGGGCCAGACGAGCGCGCCGCCCAAGCCCCAAACGGTGAAGCTCGACGTGGTGAACATCGCCCCGGCGCAGCAGTCGCGCGCCGACCATCCGGACACCGCGATCGGCAAGAACCTCCAGTCCGTCATCGACGGGTCCCCCGCCGGCAAGTGGGAGACGCAGAGCTACCACGACGCCCACTTCGGCAACTACTCGAAGGGCCTCGGCGTCCTGCTCGACCTGGGCCGCCCCGTCAAGATCGCCAACGTGAAGGTCCAGTCGCCCGAGACCGGCGGGATGCTGCAGGTCAAGGTCGGGAACGCGCAGAACCCGACCGCCCTCCAGGAGATCGGCCAGCAGCCCGCCAACGGCGGCGAGCTGACCGTCGTGGCGAACCCGCAGGCCACCGGTCAGTACGTGCTCGTCTGGTTCACCAGGCTTCCCTCGTCCTACAAGGGCAAGCTCGGCGAGATCAGCGTCTACGGGGCCGCCGGCTGAGCCCGTTCCGTGCCGCGCGAGGGCTGTGACGTGGAGCGGCGCATGTCTGTATCGTGCCTGTAAGCAGATGTCCCTTCGCCCCCAGGAACCTGTGGTGCCTACCCCAGCAGCCGGACGCGGATACCCGGCACGTCCCGGGCGTTCCGAACGAGAAAGCGGTCGCTCATGACGTCGGTGAGCATGCGTCGCGTCGACGAGGTTCCCGACAAGGAGCTCCTCGCCCGCCATGCCCAGGGGGACCCGCACGCCTTCGCCGAACTCGTCCACCGCCACCGGGACCGCATGTGGGCCGTCGCTCTGCGCACGCTCGGCGACCCCGAGGAGGCCGCGGACGCGCTGCAGGACGCCTGCCTTTCGGCGTTCCGCGCGGCCGACCGGTTCCGCGGGGACGCCGCCGTCACCACCTGGCTCCACCGGATCGTCGTGAACGCCTGCCTGGACCGCGTCAGGCGCAAGTCCGTCCGCCCGGCGACACCGATGGGCGACGACGCCACGTTCGACGCCGTCGCGCCGAAGATGCCCGACCCGACGGACGCGCACGGCGTGTCCCTCGACGTCCACAGCGCGCTCGGGCAGCTGCCGTTCGAGCAGCGCGCCGCGCTCATCCTCGTCGACATGATGGGCTACTCCGTCGACGACGCCGCGCAGGTCATGGAGGTCCCACCCGGCACGATCAAGAGCCGGTGCGCGCGGGGACGCGCCAGGCTCGCCCCCCTTCTCGGCCATCACCGGAACCGACGGGAACCCAAAAACGTCGGAGGTGTGGAAGGAGGTGGCATGCCCAAGTGAACCCCGCACACCTTGACTACGACGTCCTGGCCGATCTGGCCGAAGGGCTGCTCGAAGACGACCAAGCCGCCTCCGTCAGCGCGCACCTCGACACCTGCGCCGACTGCCGCGACCTGTCCGCCGACCTTACGGACGTGTCCCGGATCCTGGCGGAGGCTCCCGCGCCGTCCATGCCCGCCGAACTGGCCGACCGCATCGACACCGCCATCGCCGCGGAGTCGCTGAACACCGCGGCCGTGGTGAGCCTGGAGGAACGGCGTGGAAGGCGGCATTGGCGGATCCTGTCGGCCGCCGCCGCGGCCGTGGTCGTGCTCGGCGGCGGAGCGGCGGTCGGGACGATCGCCCTGGACAACACGAACGGCGAGCAAGGGTCGGCGTCGGCCCCACCGCAGGACAACGCGCGCTCCGGCATCACCGGAAGCCAGCAGGAGAGCGGCGGCATGGCGCCGAACGCGGCGCCGGCACCCGCGTTCGCGGTCGCGCGCAGCGGCACCGACTACCGCGCCGGGACGCTCGCCGCCCAGGTCGGCCAGGTCGTGGCTGGCAACCAGAAGCTCAGCGCCGCCGACGCGCCGGACACGCGGCTCCGCGACTGCGTCCTCGGCCTCGCCGGCGAACGCAAACCCGTCCTCGTCGACCAGGCCGAGTACGAAGGCAACCCGGCGACCGTCATCGCCGTCCCCGGCGACACGCCCGGCAAGCTGAACGTGTGGGTCGTCGGCCCCGAATGCTCGGCCCAGAACCAGCACGTGCTGAAGAACATAAAGAACGCCTGACCACAAACCCCGAAGGCCATGGACACCGGCGACCCGCCACCGTCCATGGCCTTCCCCTTGCCCCTGCCTGCTTCTCGTGCTTCTCCTGCCTCTCTTGCCTCTCTTGCCTCTCCTGATCCGCGCTCTGTCCGCCCCATGTTCAGGCTCAGCGGGCCGACGAGCCAGAGCTGGCAGTCCGGGGCGCTGGACCGACTGGTCAAGGGGATGAGAGGCCGGGAGTGCGGCGGACGAGGGGCCCGATCGGCCAGAGGGCGGCGAGCCGCAGCACCGTCCGGTCAGAAGGACGGGCGGTCAAGGGGTGATCGGTCAGAGGGTTGCGAGGAATTCCAGCGCGATCGTCCAGGCCCGGTCGGCGGCCTCGGCGTCGTAATCGGGCAGGTCCAGGTCGGTGAACAGGTGTCCGGCGCCCCGGTAGCGGAAGACCTCCACGTCCGCGCCCGCCTTCCGCATCCGCAGATACCAGGCGTTCAGCCAGTCGGCGGGCTCCCACGTGTCCGGGTCGGCGACGTGCAGCTGCACCGGGATCTCGGTGGACGCGTCGTCCGCCATGTCGGACGTCCCGTGCATCAGCAGCAGCCCGCCCGCCTTCGCGTCGGCGAAGGCAAGGTTCTGCGCGAGGGAACCGCCCAGCGAGAACCCCGCATACACGAGACCGCCGTGGCCAACCAGCGGAGCGGCCGCCGCCACCGCGCGCCGCAGCAGCTCGTCCCGCCCGATCTCCTCCTTGATCTCGATGCCGGCCTCGGGATCGTCGACGACCCGTCCGTCGTACAGGTCCGGGACGTGAACCTCGTGCCCCGCCGAGCGAAGCCTGTCCGCCGCCTGCCGAACCGCAGGCCGCAGCCCGTACATCGAGTGAAGAAGCAGAACGCGCGCCATGGTCCACACCCTATGGCCACCGGGAAACGCCCAACGGCCCGAGCCGTCCGGCCTCGGAAGAGCGCGACCGCACCACCCGTTAGGAAGGGCTCCCCTCCCAGCCAACAGCCCGTCCGCAGCGGTTGCAGCCTGCCGGGGTCGGCGGCCGCCGGACGATCGGCGGAGGTGGGAGGGGCCGCTGCGGCGTGCCGGGAATCCCCGGGGCCTAGGATCGGTTGACGCGATTGGCAGGCCAGGTCGCGCGGCAGGACGGCCATTGAGGAGAGGCAGAACAGTGAGCGACGTCCGTAACGTCATCATCATCGGCTCGGGCCCCGCGGGCTATACGGCCGCCATCTACGCCGCCCGTGGCGACCTCAAGCCGCTGGTCTTCGAGGGTTCGGTGACGGCCGGCGGCGCGCTGATGAACACCACCGACGTGGAGAACTTCCCCGGGTTCCCGGACGGCATCATGGGCCCCGACCTGATGGACAACCTGCGCAAGCAGGCCGAACGCTTCGGCGCCGAACTGATCACCGACGACGTCACCGAGGTCGACCTCACCGCCGACCCGAAGATCGTCAAGGTCGGTGACGAGACCTACCTGGCCAAGACCGTGATCGTGGCGACCGGGTCCGGCTACCGCGAGCTCGGCCTGCCGGACGAGAAGCGCCTCTCCGGACGCGGCGTCTCCTGGTGTGCGACCTGCGACGGTTTCTTCTTCCGCGAGCAGGACATCGCGGTCGTCGGCGGCGGCGACACCGCCATGGAGGAGGCGATCTTCCTGACCAAGTTCGCCCGTTCCGTCACCGTGATCCACCGCCGCGACCAGCTGCGCGCGTCCAAGATCATGCAGGACCGGGCGTTCGCCAACGAGAAGATCAAGTTCCTGTGGGACAGCGAGGTCACCGCGATCCACGGCGACGACCGGGTCACGAGCGTCACCGTCCGCAACACCAAGAACGGTGAGCAGTCCTCGCTGGAGATCACCGGGCTGTTCATCGCGATCGGGCACGACCCGCGCAGCGAACTGTTCGCCGGCCAGTTGGAGACCGACACCGACGGTTACCTGCTCGTCGACGCGCCGACCACGAGGACGAAGGTCCCTGGCGTGTTCGCCTGCGGTGACGTCGTCGACCACATCTACCGTCAGGCCGTCACCGCCGCCGGGACCGGCTGCTCGGCGGCCATCGACGCCGAGCGGTGGCTCCAGGATCGGGACGCCGCGGAGACCGTGCCGCAAGCCTGAACCACGCCTTTCTCAACCGGCCACATTCGTCCCACCAGCCGCACCCCTGCCATGACTCACACAGGCGGCGATCAGCCCCTGGTCAAGCACTGTGCTGGCGGCTCGTGGGCCGGGGCCGGGGGCCGGGCCGATGAATTCGCTGGACGGGCACGATCGTCCGGCAACATCGGGCGGAGGGTCGTCCCGCCGCCCGCACGATAGGAGAAGGAGAGCCATGAAAGCCGTGACCGACGCCGACTTCGCAGCCGAGGTTCTGGAGAACGACAAGCCCGTCCTCGTCGACTTCTGGGCGGAGTGGTGCGGCCCGTGCCGGATGGTGGCGCCGATCCTCGAAGAGATCTCCAAGGAGCATGGGGACAAGCTCGAGATCGTCAAGCTCAACATCGACGAGAACCCGCAGGTGCCGCAGACGTACGGCGTCATGCAGATCCCGACGATGAACGTCTACAAGGGCGGGGAGGTCGTCAAGCAGATCATGGGCGCCAAGCCGAAGGCCGCCCTCCTGCGCGACCTGGCCGAGTTCATCTGACACCTGCCGAACTCACCTGACCAGCACCGCGTCCGTCACGGCGCTGTCCGTCACGGCGACGTCCGTGCGAGGCCCGCCCGTCAGGGGCGCGTCCCGTTACGGTTGCGTCCGCCACGAGCCCGCGTCCCGTCACGGCGCCGCCCAACCCGAAGCCACCCCGATCGTGCATGGCGGTCCAGACGGTCCGGGGCCCGGGGGCCGGGCGGTCGGATCGTGCTCGGCGTACTTCCGGACCTCGTCGTCTCCCGCGGCGAGCGCGAAAGCGTGTGGCCCGCACTCCGGACGGAGTGCGGGCCACACGTATGAACCGGCTCAGAACGCCTCAGACGGGTCGTAGCGCCCCCTCCGGGGTCATGGAGCCCAGCAGTCGTTCCAGTGCCACCTCGACGTCCTCACGCCACGACAGGGCCGACTTCAACTCCAGCCGCAGCCGCGGATACCGGTGATGCGGGCGGACGGTCTTGAACCCGACCGAAAGCAGATAGTCGGCGGGCACCATGCACCCGCCCTCCTCACCCTTCAGATCACCGAACGCCTCGATCGCCTTCACAGCGCGCCGGGTGAGGTCCTTCGCGACGCCCTGGACGAGCATCCGGCCGAGCCCCCCGCCCGCGAACTCCGGCAGGATGTGCGCGGTCATCAGCAGCACCGCGTCCGCGCTGACCGGGCTCGTCGGGAACGCCACCGAGCGCGGCACGTACAGCGGCGGCGCGTACATCACGAAGCCCGCCGGGACGTTGTCGACATACACGATCTTGCCGCAGCTGCCCCACTCCAGCAGGGTCGAGGAGATCCACGCCTCCTTCTCCAAGCCCGAGTCGCCGCTCTCCAGCGCGCGGTCCCGGCTCACCGGGTCCAGTTCCCAGAACACGCAGCCGCGGCAGCGGTGCGGCAGATCGTTCAGATTGTCCAGCGTGATGTTGACGAGACGACGCGACACTGGGTCGGCACCCCCTGTTGCGATCCTCGCCCGCCAGCCTGAACCTCTGGCGGGGCCGTCTGTCTCGGGGCGGAACGCCGCTCCGCTGAAGTTCCCGGCAACATTCCGGGACCCTCGGGCATCGTATCGGACAGGGGACCACCACCCGGCTCGGCACACCTTCGCAGCAACCGCCGTCCGGCCGACCTGAACGCTCCGCCGTCCGCGGGCGAACCAGAACGGTCGGACGACACACATCACAAGCGGTTCCACGCGGATTATCCGGGCAGCACAGCCGACCCGGACCACCCAGCGTCCAAGGGGCGGCGCATCGGGGCGCCGCTCGGGTGGCGGAACCCTCTCGGCAAGGCGGCAGGAGCAGTCGGATGACCACTCACTCGGACGAAGCAGCAAGGCGACGCACTCACATGACCAGTGCGGCGCCGGAGCCGTCGAGTGGCACGTCCCCACGCTCCACGGGCCTGGCAGCACGGCGGCCCACACGGCCAGTCCGGACGCCAATCCCTCGCATGCGAACCGCAGAGCCGATCGCACAACCAGCAGGGCGACACGCCCTCGCGGACGAAGCGAACCGGCCGACGCTCCGGACGCCTCGCCCAGGGGTTCGCAAGGAGCGTCCCCACCCGATGCCGTAGTTTGCAGGCAAGCCATTCCACCTCGGAGGTGCCTCGTGGAACAGCACTCGCGTACGGATGCCTACACCGATCGCTACGCCGCCCGTGCCGCCGGCATGGTGCCCTCGGAGATCCGGGCTCTGTTCGCGATGGTCGCCCGTCCCGAGGTGGTCTCGCTCGCGGGCGGGGCGCCGTACGTCTCGGCGCTTCCCCTCGACGCCGTGGGCCGGCTGATCGGCGACCTCGTCGCGGGCAAGGGCGCCGAGGTGCTCCAGTACGGGTCCGCGCAGGGCGACGAACAGCTCCGTGAGCACATCTGCGACGTGATGGCGCTGGAGGGCGTCCAGGCGTCCGCGGACGACGTCGTCGTCACGGTCGGCGCCCAGCAGGCGCTCGACCTCATCACCAAGATCTTCGTGGATCCGGGCGACGTCGTCCTCGCCGAGGCCCCGTCCTATGTGGGTGCGCTCGGCACGTTCGCCGCGTACCAGGCCGACGTCGTTCACGTCCCACTCGACGAGGCCGGCCTCATCCCCGCCGCGCTCCGGGAGACCCTCGCGGACCTCCGGGCGCAGGGCCGCCGGGTCAAGTTCCTCTACACCGTCCCGACATTTCAGAACCCCGCCGGGGTCGCCCTCACCACCGCGCGCCGCGCCCAGATCCTCGAAATCTGCGCCGAGTACGACGTTCTGGTCATCGAGGACAACCCGTACGGACTCCTCGGCTTCGAGGGCGAGCCCATGCGGGCACTCCGGGCGGACGACGCCCAGCACGTCATCTACCTCGGCTCGTTCTCCAAGACGATCGCCTCCGGCCTCCGGGTCGGCTGGGTGCTCGCGCCGCACGCGGTACGGGCCAAGCTCGTCCTGGCCGCCGAGTCCGCGATCCTGTGCCCGTCGAACTTCTCGCAGCTCGCCGTCCGCGAGTACCTCGCCACCCAGCCGTGGCAGGAGCAGATCAAGGACTTCCGCGAGCTCTACCGGGCGCGACGCGACGCGATGCTCGAGTCCCTCGACCAGCTCATGCCGGACGGTTGCACGTGGACTCGTCCCGCAGGCGGCTTCTTCGTCTGGCTCACCCTTCCCGAGGGCCTCGACGCCAAGGCCATGGCCCCTCGCGCCATCGCCGAACGCGTCGCCTACGTCCCCGGCACCGGCTTCTACGCCGACGGAACCGGCCACCGGCACATGCGCCTGTCCTATTGCTTCCCCGAGCCGCATCGGATCCGGGAGGGCGTCCGGCGCCTCGCCGCGGTCGTGGAACAGGAGATCCAGCTCCGGGACACCTTCGGCAGGACGGCCACGGGCGCCTCCTCCGGCGTGCAAACCCCGGGGCCGGACGTCGTCTGAATGTTTCACGTGAAACGCACCGGCCTCTCGGACGGGGTCGCCGGGTCTTCGGCATGGACCTGAAGGCATGATCGTGTCGGACGGCACGACTCGGCGCTCACCCAGCGGGGGAGCCGGTGCGTTCCGTTGTCACGGCACCATCTAGAGGGGCATCAGCAGTGGAACTCGGGCATGTCGTCGTCCTGGCCGGCGGACTCTCCTACGAGCGGGAGGTCTCGCTCCGTTCCGGCCGCCGCGTCACGGAGGCGCTGCGCGCCCTCGATATCCCCGTCGAGCTCCGCGACGCGGACGCGACGCTCCTGGACTCCCTCTCCGACGATCCCCCGGACGCCGTGTTCCCCGTCCTGCACGGGGCGGCGGGAGAGGACGGCTCGATCCGGGACGTCCTCGAACTCCTGGACGTCCGCTACGTCGGCGCCCGCCCGGACGCCTGCCGAGTCGCGTGGGACAAGCCGACCGCGAAGTCCGTCGTCCGCCGGGCGGGCCTCCGAACACCTGACTCCGTCGCCCTTCCAAAAGAGGTCTTCCACGATCTCGGAGCCTCGTCCGTCCTGGACCACATCATCCGCAGCCTCGGCCTCCCGCTGTTCGTCAAGCCCACGCGTGGTGGTTCGGCGCTCGGCGCATCCGTCGTCCACGAGGCGGCCGATCTCTCCGCCGCCATGGTCGGCTGCTTCGCCTACGGCGACGCCGCCCTCGTCGAGCGCTACGTCACCGGCACCGAGATCTCCGTCAGCGTCATCGAGCGCGACGGCACCCCCACCGCCCTGCCCGCGGTCGAGATCGTCGCTCCTGGCGGCCTTTACGACTACACCGCCCGCTACGACGCCGGCGACACCGAGTTCATCACCCCGGCCCGCCTCGACGAGGACGCCACCGCCCGCGCCACCGCCGCCGCCGTCACCGCCCACCGCGCCCTCGGCCTCCGCGACCTCTCCCGTACCGACCTCATCGTCTCCCCCGACGGCGAGGTCCATTTCCTCGAAGTCAACGTGGCCCCCGGCATGACGGAAACCAGCCTCTTCCCCCGCGCCATCAGCGTCGCCGGCCTGGACCTAGGTGAAGTCTGTCGAGACCTCATCCTCACACGCTTCCCCTGAGCCCCCGCCTCTCACTCCACGCCACGGACGTCCCAAGGCGTCGCCAACACCGCGTCACCCCAACACCTCCAAACCACCAAGCACCACGACACCGGCCCTCGGACGCCCGACGCTCCCGGACACCCATGGCCC
>NZ_VCKW01000296.1 GCF_005889715.1 Actinomadura soli | reverse complement strand
CGTTCCGCTGCCGTTCGTCCTGCCGCTGCTGGGCGCCGCGCTGGCGATGATCAGCCGGCGCCGGGAGGCGTGGCTGCGGGTCCTCGCGCCGCTGGTCGGCGCGGGCGTGGTGGCGGCCGCGGGCGGGCTGGTGGCGGCCGTCGCCCGCGACGGGGTGATCGCCGTCCAGATGGGCGGGTGGGCCGCGCCGCTCGGCATCACGCTCGTCGCGGACCGGCTGTCGGCGCTGCTGCTGGTCGTGTCCGCCGCCGTCCTGCTGGCGATCATGCTGCACGCGGTGGGGGAGGGCGCCGGCGGGCTCGGACGGCACGAGCCCGGCCTGTTCTACCCCGCCTACCTCGCGCTGACCGGCGGGGTCTGCCTGCTGTTCCTCGCCGGGGACCTGTTCAACCTGTTCGTCGCGTTCGAGGTCATGCTCGCGTCGAGCTACGTCCTGATGACGCTCACCCCGACGGCCGAGCGGATGCGGGCCGGGATGACCTACACCGTGGTCAGCCTCACGTCCTCGATCCTGTTCCTCACCGCGCTCGGCCTGACCTACGCCGCCGCCGGGACGGTGAACCTGGCCGACCTCTCCGTACGCGTGGACGCCCTGCCCGCGGGCACCCGGTCGGCGCTCGGGATGCTGTTCCTCGTCGTGTTCGGCATCAAGGGCGCGATCGTGCCAATGCACCTGTGGCTGCCCGACAGCTACCCGGCCGCGCTCACCAAGGTCACGGCCGTGTTCGCGGCGCTGCTGACGAAGGCCGCGATCTACGCGCTGATCCGCGTCCAGACGCTGCTGTTCCCTCGCGAGCACGGGTCGTGGACCATGCTGGGGCTGGCGGCCGGGACGATGCTCGTCGGGACGCTGGGCGCGCTGACGCACGACGACATCCACCGGGTGTTCTCGTTCACGCTCGTCGGACATATCGGGTACATGCTGTTCGGGCTCGGGCTGTTCAGCGTCGCGGGGCTCACCGGGGCGATCTTGTACCTCGTCCACCACATCATCGTGCAGGCAACGTTGTTCCTGGTCAGCGATCTGATGCAGGGCCGGACCGGGGAGACGTCGCTGCACCGGCTCGGCGGGCTGGCACGCCTGTCGTCCTTCATCGCCGTGCTCTTCTTCGTGCCCGCGATGAGCGTGAGCGGGGTGCCGCCGTCGTCCGGGTTCATCGCCAAGCTGGCGCTGTTCCAGGCGGGGCTCGGCGCGGGACGCCCCCTGGCCTACGCCGTCACGGCCGTCGCCGTCCTCGCGAGCCTCCTCACGCTGATGGCGATGTCGCGGATCTGGACGCTCGGGTTCTGGCGTCCCCGTCCCGAGGGCGCCGCCGAGCCGCCCGCCGAGGAGTCCTACACGCGGGGCGGCGTGCGGGTGATGCAGTCGGTGACCGCCGTCATGGTCGTGGCCGGGCTGCTCATCGCGGTGTTCGCGGGGCCGCTGTCGTCCTGGAGCCGCCGCGCCGCGATCGACCTCCTCGACCCGTCCGCCTACAGGCAGGCCGTGCTGGACGGGGCGTCCCGGTGAACGGCCTGGCCCGCCGGGCCGGCGGACGGCTGGGCATGGGCGTGTGGCTGCTCGCGGTATGGGTGCTGCTCTGGGGGCGGATCGACGCCGCCACCGTGATCGGCGGCCTCGCCGTCGTCCTCGTCGCCTACGCGGTCAGCAGGCTGCCCACGGTGCCGCTGGTCACGCGGGTACGGCCGGTGCCGCTCGCCAAGGCCGCCCTGGAGTTCGCGTGGGACCTGCTCGTGTCGAGCGTCGTCATCGCCTGGCACGCACTCCGCGCACCCGGGCGGATCCAGGGGGCGATCATCGAGGTCGGCGCCCGGTCGCGCTCCGAGGTCGTCCTGCTGGCGGTCACCACCAGCGTGTCCCTCCGTCCGGGCACGCTGCTGGTCGGCCTCGACTGGGAGCGGTCGCTGCTGCGCATCCACGGCATGCCCGTCCGCAGCGAGGAGGAGGCGGACGCCGCGCGGGACGGCGTCCTCCGCACGGAGCGGAGGCTGATGCGGGCCCTAGTGATCCCCGACGACGACATAAGGCCGGACACCGGCGCACGGCCGGACGTCCCGCCGGCGGAGGAGGAGTGATGGACGCCGTCTACACCGTGACCATGGTGCTGCTGGGCGCCGCCGTGCTGATGACCGCCATGCGGCTGATCCGCGGGCGGACGGCCTTCGACCGCATCATGGCGATGGACGTCCTGTCCGTGCTGCTGGTCAGCGGCATCGCCGTCCACGCCGCCGCCCGCGACGAGCCCGCCAACGCCACCATCCTCGTGGTGATCTCGCTGCTGGGCTTCGTCGGCTCGGTCACGGCGGCCCGGCTCGCGTCGGAGCACGCGGAGAACCGGGCGGAGGACCGCGCGTGACCGCGGGCGACGTCGTCACCGCGGTGCTGCTGCCCACGGGCGCCGCGTTCTCCGCCGTGGGCGCGCTCGGCGTCCTGCGCTTCCCCGACCTGCTCACCCGGCTGCACGCGGCGACGAAGCCGCAGACGATCGGGCTGCTGCTCATCCTCGCGGGCGTCGCACCGCAGACCGGCTCCCTCGCGGACGCCGCCCCGCTGCTGCTCGTCGCCGTCTTCCAGCTGATCACCGCACCGGTCGCCGCCCAGACCATCGGCGCCGCCGCCTACCGCACCGGCGCCATCGACCCCGCCACCCTCACCCTCGACGAATCCTCACCCCCCGGCGACCGGGCCTGAGTCACTCCTCGGTGGCGGGGGTGGCGTCGGCGACGACCTCGGCGAGCAGGTCCTCCTCGGTGGCGCCGCGCCGCCAGTAGCCGGTGAAGGTGACGGCGCGGCGGTCGAGGCCGCGCTCCTTCACCAGATGGCGGCGCAGTGTCTTGACGACGGCGGACTCGCCCGCGATCCACGCGTAGGCGCCGTCCGGGATCGCGGCCGCGCGGACGGCGTCCGGCAGGCCGCCGGGGGACACCCACGTGATCTGCGCGTCGGCGGCGGTCGGCAGGTCCTGGCGGTCCTCCGGGTGCGGGACGTCGATCCAGACGTGGACGGGGGTACCGGCGGGCAGCCAGGCGAGGCTGCCGGCGATGGCGGGCAGCGCGGTCAGGTCGCCGGCCATGAGCACCGGGCTGCCGGGCGGCGGGCGGAAGTCGTAGCCGCCGTTGTCGGCGCCGGTCGGGCCGAGGACGGCGACGCGGTCGCCGGGGCGCGCGGCCTCCGCCCAGGACGCGGCCGGGCCCGAGCCGCCGTCGGAGTGCAGCGCGAAGTCGATGTCCAGCTCGCCGGGGCGCTGGTCGCGGACGGTGTAGGACCGCATGATGCCGCGCTCGGCCGGGTCCAGCGCCCGCCAGTCGGCGAACCAGGTGTCGCCGCCGCGGCTGTCCGGCATCACGGGCGCGTCCTGGTGCGGGTGCGGGAAGAACAGCTTGACGCGCTGGTCGCGGCCCGCGGTGACGAACCGCTCTCCGGCCGATCCGTTCGCGGCGGAGCCGTTCGGGGTGAGGCATGGGCCGCCGTAGGTGACGCGGACCATGGACGGGCCGAGCCGCTCCGAGCGCAGGACGTGCAGGTCGAAGAAGGCGTAGGGGTTTGCCGGACTCGTCATGGCGCAGCCTTTCAACCGGTCTTCTTTGCGGACTTGATGGACGTGGCGAGCGCCTCGAGGATCGGCGCGCCCCCCTCGTAGGAGAAGCGGGGCTCGGGCTGCCATGGAACGACCTGGCCGGCCTTCACCGCGGGCAGGTCCTTCCAGGAAGGCTTGGAGCCGAGGTCCTTCGGCTGCAGCGCCTGCGTCCGGGAGTCGAGCATGATGACGTCGGCCTTGTACTTGCCGGCGTTCTCCCAGCTCAGCTCCTCGAAGTAGCCGTCCTGGCCCACCTTGTCCGGGACGATCAGGTCGACGCCCAGCTCCTTGAGGTAGATCAGGTCGGTGTTCTTGCCCGGGCTGGAGGCGTAGAACAGGTCAGGGCTCGTGGACGCCGCCAGCACCTTCAGGCCCGCGTTGGCCTCGGCCGCGGCGCGCACCGCCTCCGCGGCCTTGTCGAACCGCGCCTTCGCGGCGGTGACCTTCGCGGACTTCAGGTCGGCGCCGAGAGCGGCGGCGAGTGCCGCGGTCCGCTCGATCGGCCTGGGCAGCGCGACGGCCCCGGCGGCGATGGCGGCGCTCGGCGCCAGCGCGAAGATCTTGTCCTTGCTCTCGGCCGGGACGTAGAACAGCTCGTTCTGGATGAACATGTTGTCGACGAGGAGGTCGGGGCGGAGCGCGGCGTACTTCTCGATGTTGAACTCGCCGAACGCGTTGCCGATGACCTCCAGCCGGTCGACGGGCAGGTTCCCGGCCTGCGGGTCGGGCCTGCCGACTCGCAGCCTCGTCGGGCCGAAAACGCCGACGAGCTGCCGGTCGACGCCGAAGTCGTACAGGGCGGCGGCGGTGCCGACGTACCCGACGACGCGCTCGGGACGCGCCTTGACGCCGACCTTCGTGCCGCGGTCGTCGGTGAACGTCCACGCGCCGCCGCCCGATCCCGAGCCGTTGCCGCTCTCGCCGCCGCACGCGCTGATGAGGGCGCCGAGGGCGAGGGCGCCGCCCGCGCCCAGCAGTCCTCGCCGCGTGAGGCCCCCGCTGGTGAGGCCCGCGCCCGGGAGGACGCCGCGGGAACGGTGACGGGACCTGATGTGTGACATTTGGGACGTGCTCCATGAATCAGCTACGAGGGCCACATTCCGGCCGATCAGCGCTTAGGTTAACCTAACCTAAGTCTTCGTCCGAGAGCGGGGGCCGCGCGGTCACCGTCCGCGACGGAGGTCCCCGGCTCGTCCCCCGGAGTCCGCCAGGTGCTGCTGACCGAACCCCCACCGCCCGCGTCGGCCGTCGAGCGGCCGCCTGGCGCCCGGCGGGCGGCCGGCCTCGTCGCCGCGGTGCTGTTCCTGCTGGCCGTCGTCGCGCTCAGCCTCGCGGTCGGCGCGAAGCCGCTGCCGCTCGCGCAGGCGTGGGACGGGCTCGTCCACGGCGACTCGGCCGCGTACACGGTCGTCCACGAGATGCGGCTCCCGCGCACCGTGCTCGGGCTGCTCGCGGGCGTGGCGCTCGGTCTCGCGGGCGCGGTGATGCAGGCGCTGACCCGCGACCCGCTCGCCGACCCCGGCCTCCTCGGCATCAACGCGGGCGCCTCCGCCGCCGTCGTGTCGGCGAGTCGCGGTCGGGCTGGTGGCGGCGCTGCTGCTGGCGCGGCCCCTCAACGCGATGGCGATGGGCGACGACGCCGCCCGCTCGCTCGGCGCCGACCCCCGGCGGGCCCGGATCGTCGCGATCGTCACGGTGACGCTGCTGTGCGGGGCGGCGACGGCGGCCTGCGGGCCGATCATCTTCGTCGGGCTGATGGTGCCGCATCTCGTCCGCGCGCTGACCGGCCTCGACCTGCGCCGGCTGCTGCCGTTCTGCGCGGTGCTCTCGCCCGCCCTGATGCTGGCGGCGGACGTCCTCGGACGCGTCGTCGTGCGCCCCTCCGAGCGCGCGCCGAGCGGCCGGGAATGGTTGTAGAATTCCAATCGTTGTAGTGCTACAACGATTGGAGGCGCCGCATGCCAGAGCTCAGTCCCCGGCGCCGGCTCGCGGTGCTCGCGATCTGCTGCATGAGCCTGTTCATCATCAACCTCGACAACACGATCCTGAACGTCGCGCTCCCGACCCTGCAGCACGACTTCGGCAGCTCGCTGTCCGGCCTCCAGTGGACGATCGACGCCTACCTGATCGTCATCGCGTCGCTGCTCATCCTGTCCGGGTCGACCGCCGACCGGCTCGGCCGCCGCCGCGTGTTCCAGACCGGGCTCGCGCTGTTCGTCACCGGGTCGGTGCTGTGCAGCCTCGCACCGTCCCTCGGCTGGCTCGTCGCCGCCCGCGTCGTGCAGGCGGTCGGCGGGTCGATGCTCAACCCGGTCGCGATGTCGATCATCACGAACGTGTTCACCGAGCCGCGCGAGCGGGCCCGCGCCATCGGCGTCTGGGCCGGTACCGTCGGGCTGAGCATGGCCCTCGGGCCGCTGCTCGGCGGGCTGCTGGTCGACTCCGTCGGCTGGCGCGCGATCTTCTGGCTGAACGTGCCGATCGGGCTGGCCGCGTTCACGCTGACCGCGCTGTTCGTCCCCGAGTCCCGCGCGCCGCGCCCGCGCCGCCCCGACCCCATCGGCCAGCTCCTCCTGATCACCTTCCTCGGGACGCTGACGTTCGCGATCATCGAGGCGCCGGGACGCGGCATCGCCGACCCCGTCGTCCACGGCGCCGCGATCATCGCCGCCGTGTCGCTCGCCGCGTTCGCCCGGCACGCGCTCCGCACCCCCGAACCGATGATCGACCTGCGGTTCTTCCGCAGCGCCACGTTCTCCGGCGCCGTCGTCATCGCGGTCACCGGCTTCGCGGCGTTCGGCGGCTTCCTCTTCCTCAACACGCTCTACCTGCAGAACGTCCGCGGGCTGTCCGCGCTCGAAGCAGGGCTGTACCTGCTGCCGATGGCCGCCGCGACCGCCGTGTGCTCCCCGCTGTCCGGCCGGCTGGTGGGCGGACGCGGCCCGCGCCTGCCGCTGCAGCTCGCCGGGACGGCGATGCTCGCCAGCGCGCTGCTGTTCGCCGCGTTCGACGCCGAGACGCGCGACGCCACCCTGTTCGCCGGATACGTGCTGTTCGGCATCGGGTTCGGCATGCTGAACTCGCCGATCACCTACACGGCCGTGTCGGGGATGCCGCGCGCCCAGGCCGGGGTGGCCGCCGCCGTCGCGTCCACCAGCCGGCAGGTCGGCAGCGCGCTCGGCGTCGCCGTGCTCGGCGCCCTGCTCGCCGCCGGGCTCTCCGGACCGCTCGCCGGGCCCGGCTTCGTCCCGGCGGCCCGCCCGGCATACTGGGTGATGGTCGGCTGCGCCGCCGCCGTCCTCGTCCTCGGGACCGTCACCACCGGGCGCCGGGCCGCCCGGAGAACGTCCGGGCTCGTCGAGTCGGAGGACCACGCAGACCAGCGCCACGCAACGGAGGCGAGCGCCCGATGACCGAGCCGGCCGTCCGGACCCAGGATCGCGCCCACGCCGAGATGGCGGAGCGGACGTGGCACAACCTGCGGGTCCTGCTCTATGAGCGCGGCGACCGCCGGCGCGCGGCCGTCGAGGCGCTCGGCATGAGCTTCTTCCGGATCAGGGCGCTGCGGCAGATCGCCGCCGCGGCCGACCCGATGACGCTGCGCGACCTCGCCGACGTCCTGCTCACCGACCGCCCCTACACCACCCTCGTCGTGGACGACCTGGTCGGCCGCGGCCTGGTGGAGCGGTCCCCGAACCCGGCCGACCGGCGCTCCAAGCTCGTCACGGTGACCAAGGCCGGACGCGCCGCCGCGGCGAAGGCCGAACGCATCCTCGACACGCCGCCGTCGGCGGTCTACGACCTCCCGGCCGACGACCTGGCCGTCCTCGACCGCATCGCCGCCCGCCTCATCGCCGACGACTGACAGGCCCGCCGGACGTTGATCAGGGACTGGCTCTCCGCCTGAGATGCCGCTCGACCGACTCGACCTTCGCGTCGAGCGCGCCGGTCACCCCGGGCCGCAGGTCGGCCTTGAGGACCAGGCTCACCCTCGGCGCCCGCGCCGCGACCGCGTCGGCGGCGGCCTTCACCACGGCCATGACCTCGTCCCACTCGCCCTCGACGGTGGTGAACATCGCGTCGGTCCGGTTGGGCAGGCCGCTCTCGCGCACCACCCGCACCGCCTCCGCGACGAGTTCGCCGACCTCTTCGCCCGCACCGAGCGGAGTCACCGAGAACGCGACGAGCATGGAACGCACCCCCTAGGGCTGAAGGACCTGCCGTACCACGATCTCATCCAGCCGCCGCTCGACGATCACCCCCACCGGCCAGTCGCGCACCAGGCACCGCAGCAAGGCCGCCTCGTGCTCGGCGTACGCGGGGTCGCAGCCCTGCTGCTCAAGGCTGGACCTGATCGCCAGGACGTAGTCGTCGTCGGTGAACCCGGGGATCTCCCTGACCATCGCGGTCGTCGTCGCGCGGTGCGAGTTGAGCCCGGCGAACGACCGGCCGCAGCCGCAGCCGCCGTCCGGGTCGTCGCGGTCCCGCGCGCAGACCATCCCGATATGGACGAGTTCGCCTTCGACGCACCAGTCGAAGTCGTTGTCGCGGAATCCCTGGGTGGAGTTGGTGGCGGTGAGCAGCTTCAAGGCCATACCCCCTCGGCGCGTCCGATGACCCGCCCACGGTACGACGAGGGTCTGACGTAACGTCGAGAGCATGAGCGAAGACGACCCTGAGGACGGCCCCGTCCTGGTCCAGCGCGATGGGGCGTTCACCACGATCACCATGAACCGGCCGCGCCGCCGCAACGCCCTCTCCCGCGCCTTCCTCCTCGCGCTGACCAGCGCGTTCGAGGAGGCAGGCGGCACCGACGCCCGCGGCGTCATCCTCGCGGCGAACGGCCCGGTCTTCTCCGCCGGGCACGATTTCGCCGACATGGCGGGGGCGTCGCACGCCGACGTCCGCGACCTGCTCCGGATCTGCACCGACCTGATGCGGACGATCCAGTCGATCCCGCAGCCGGTGGTGGCCCGTGTGCACGGCCTCGCGACCGCCGCGGGCTGCCAGCTCGTCGCGAGCTGCGACCTGGCCGTCGCCGCCGAGAGCGCCGGATTCGCCGCGCCGGGCGGCAAGGGCGGCTGGTTCTGCCACACCCCCCTCGTCGCGATCTCCCACAACGTCGGCCGCAAGCGCGCCGCCGAGATGGCCCTCACCGGCGAGGTGTTCGACGCCGCCACCGCAGCCGACTGGGGCCTGATCAACTACGCGGTACCGGACGACGAGCTCGACAAGGCGACCCACGAGCTGCTCCAGCGCGCCACCCAGGGCAGCCCGCGCAGCAAGGCCCTGGGCAAGCAGGCCATGTACGCCCAGTTCGACCGCCCGGAACAGGACGCCTACGCCTACGCGATCGAGGTGATGGCCGCGTCCGCCCTGATCCCGGAAGCCCAGGAGGGCATGACCGCCTTCCTGGAAAAGCGCCACCCCAACTGGCCCGCCTAGCCCAACCGGGAGGGGGCCCACCCCTCCTGTGCCAGGCGCAGTGGCGGGTGAAAGCTGAGCTGAATGGGGTGCCAAGGGGCCGAAGCCCACACAAGCCCGCGCAATGGTGCGGGTATGCGCGAACCTGGCTGGGTTTCAATGCCGGAGCCCACACAATGGTGCAGGTATGCGTAAAGC
>NZ_VCKW01000295.1 GCF_005889715.1 Actinomadura soli | reverse complement strand
TATAAGAGACAGGTACGGCCCCGCCCCCCGCCTGGCCGCCGGGAGCCGCTTCGGCGCCACGCTCGCCGCCGCCGACCGCCGCCTCGCCGAAGCGGTGGTGACGTTGCGGGAGCCGTCCGACACCAACGGCTTCGTCAACGGCCACCCCATGGCGCACCACCGCTACCTGCCGTCCGTCGAACCCGGGCAGGCCCCGGCGCTGGACGAGCTGATCGAGTCCGGCGCGTCCGGCTTCGAGGCGGGCCAGGCGTGGACGGGCGAGGCCGACCTCGCGCTCTACGACTCCCCGACCGAGGAGCTCTCGCTGCTGACGGTCGAGGAGCCCATCGCCGCCTACTACCGCCAAGTCGGCGTCGTCTGGAACGGCGGCCGCCGCCTCGCCTGAGCCGCTCCGCGCACTCCGGCGGAGTCGGACCAGGCCCGGCAGGGGTAGATTCGCATCTCGGGCCCGTGACAGGGTCGTCAGCGCCGGGCCCCTTGGAGGACGCACCGTGACCGGGCACCACACACTGCAAGAGACCGAGCAGGCCATCCAGCGGCGGCTCGGGGACGTCCCGCTGCGGCACGACGCGATGATGGCGGTCTCCAACATCTACCGGGCCGCCGCCGCCATCCGGCAGCACTTCGAGAGCTCGGTGCTGCGCGGCGCCGACCTGACCTGGACCGCGTTCGTCGTCCTGTGGGTCGTGTGGATCTGGGACGAGATGGAGACGCGCCACGTCGCCGAGGAGGCGGGGATCTCCAAGGGGACGCTCACCGGGGTCGTCAAGACGCTGGAGGGGCGCGGCCTGATCGAGCGCGGCTCGCACGCCACGGACGGGCGGCTCGTCCTGCTCCGGCTCACCGTCAAGGGGCAGGACCTGATGCGGGCGCTGTTCCCGGCGTTCAACGCCGAGGAGGCGTTCGTGGTGGAGCGCCTGAGCGGCGACGACAACCGGGGCCTCGCGCAGACGCTCCGGTCGATCATCGAGCATCTGGAGGAGGAGGGCGACGGGCGGCGCGCCTCACTGCGGGCCGAATCGCCCCCGCCGCCCCGCCGCTCGGGCCGCCGCTCCCGCGCCTGACGCCCCTTGCCCGTGGTTCGTTTGGGCCCATACGATACCGGGATGACGCCAACGCCACGCTTCGTGCTCGTGCTCAGCGAGAACTGGACCCTCACCACCGGCCGCGACCTGCCGACCCTCGTCCGGTGGGCGCGCGAGGCCGAGGACGCCGGCTTCGACGCCGTCATGGTCAGCGAGCACGTCGTGCTCGGCCCGGACGCGGGCGCGAAGGGCGTGATGGGCAACCCGCGCGACTACGCCTACCCCGGCAACCAGGACCCGTTCACCCCGTGGCCCGGATCGCTCATGCTGCTCGGCGCGATCGCGTCCGTCACCGCCCGGATCAGGCTGGCGGCGGCGGCCGTCCTCGCGCCGCTGCGCCACCCCCTCGCGCTGGCCCGCGACATCGGCACGCTCGACCTGCTGTCGGAGGGGCGCCTCGTCGTCCAGCCGACGGTGAGCTGGAGCCGGGACGAGTACGCGGCGCTTGGCGTCCCGTTCGGGAAGCGCGGCGCGATCCTCGACGAGCAGCTGGAGATCTGGGACCTGCTGTGGCGCGGCTCCCCCGTCTCCTACGGCGGCACGCACTTCTCCTTCGAGGACGTCTACTTCGAGCCCCGCGCGTACCGTCCGGACGGGCCGCGCATGTGGTTCGGCGGGCAGCACCTCCACGACCGCCTCCTCGACCGGCTCGTGAAGTACGGGCACGGCTTCCACCCCCTGGGACGCCCCACGCCGGAGGAGACCGACCGCCTGGCCGCCGCGATGGCCGCCGCCGGACGGGACGCCGCCGACCTGGAGATGATCGGCGGCTGCCGTCCCGTGTTCCCCGACGACGACTCGGTGTCCCCGCTCGAACCTGCCCTGGAGAGCATCCCGTCGCAGCTTGAGCAGGGGTTCACGACGTTCTGCATCAAGCCGTCCCAGTTCACCGACGACCCGGACGGCGTCGGCGCGTTCTGCCGCGAGGTCGTCCGCCGCGCCGACGCCCTGGTGTCCTAAGGCGCCCTGACCTCTATCGGCGCGGGGCGCGGATGCCGCGGAACTCCCAGTCGCCGCCGAACGCGGTGGAGATGACCTCCTCCGACTCGGTCGGCTGGGCGCCGCAGTCGTCCCGGATCGGCACCGGCCCCGCGACGATGTGGTTGCGGAGCCGTCCGAGCCCCTCCGCCTCGACCTCGACGACGTCGCCCGGCTGGACGGGACGCGAGTTCGCCGGCGTCCCGGACAGCAGCACGTCCCCGGGGTACAGCGTGATCGTGCGGGCGATGTCGGCGACGAGATAGTGCATGTCCCACTCCATCTCGCCGGTGCTGCCGTCCTGCACCAGCTCGCCGTTCACGTACGTCCGCAGGTACTTGCCCTGGAAGTCCCAGTCGGTGACGAGGCCGGGGCCCAGCGGGCAGAGGGTGTCGGAGCCCTTCACCCGCAGCATCGACCCCGCGTCGGTGTCGCGGAAGTCGTGAAGGCCGTAGTCGTTGGCGACCGTGTAGCCCGCGATGTAGTCGCCGGCCTCCTTCGGCGCGACGTTGCGGGCCGTCCGCCCGATGACGATCGCGATCTCGCCCTCGTAGTTGAGGTACCTGCACCGCTCCGGACGGACGACCGCCCCGCCGTGCGCGTTCAGCGCCGAGATCGGCTTGTGGAAGAACGTCGGCGCGGGCGGCAGCTTCGTCTGGAACTCCTCGACGCGGCTGCGGTGGTTGAGGTGCACCGCGACGACCTTGGACGGCTCGCACGGCGGCAGGTGGACGGCGTCGTCCGCGCGCACCACGCGGCCGTCCGCGCTGACGAGGTCGTCGCCGTCCCTGATGACCTGGGTGGCGGCGCCGTCCAGCAGGATACGTCGGTATTCAGGCATTCAGGCGGTCCATCCGGTCTCAGGGCGGTCGAACCAGATGTGCACCTGGCCCGTCCCGACGGAGTTCTCGTACTCGCTGTACAGGCGTCCGGGGGCCGTGCAGGCATGCTCCCCGAGAGCGCCGATCATCATGAGGTAGTGGCCGAAGCGGGCCTCCGGCTTGAAGGTCAGGAACTCCGGCATGGTGTCGAGCACCCGGCCGTGGTCGCCCTTCTGGAGCCAGGCGATGCGCTGCTCGTCGGCGGCCCGCGCCTGCGGCGTGAAGATGTGCTCGGGCCCGGACGCCTCGTGGTCGCGGATCACCCGCAGCGGCCAGAACGTGTGCGACAGCGCGCCGGACGCGATCAGCAGCACGCGCCGGTCCGTGGCCTCGATGGCGTCGCCGAGGGCGCGGCCGAGGCGCAGGAAGTCCTCGGTGTCGGCGGTCTGGCACACGCCGATCGACATCCACCGCTTGCCCGGGTCGCCGAGGTACGGGTCGTCGCGCACGCCGAGGTGCGTCCACAGGTTGACGGTCGCGTAGTAGATCGGCAGGTACGGGTCGTCGATCGGGGTGATCCACGTCCCGTGCTTGCCGGCGTAGCGCGCGACCGCATGGGCCAGCTCGGGGTCGCCGGGGAAGTCGTACGGCATCCGGCACATGCCGCGCGGCAGCTCCTCGGACGTGTACAACCCCGCCCGGCGCTCCTGCGCGGTGGTGACGAACTCGACCGTCGTCGCCCAATGCGAGTCGAGGACGACGACGGTGTCGTAGTCGTCCCTCTCGAAGACGTCCTTGCGCAGCCTGTGCAGGCCGGGAACGAGCGTGGTGTCCTCACCGCCGTTCAGCTCGCGCCGAGTGACCTCGGGCAGGACGATCGTGGGAACGTGCGCGAGGAGCCCCGCGCCGACTATCTCGCCCATGGTGCCGTCACCGTGTTCTTCAGGTCGCAGTAGAAATCGAAACTCCAGTCGCCGCCCTCGCGCCCGACCCCGGACTGCCGGGACCCGCCGAAGGGGGCCTTCAGGTCGCGGACGAAGAAGCAGTTCACCCACACCGTCCCGGCCACGAGCCGCTCGGTCACGCGCCGCGCGCGCTCTGGGTCACCGGTGGCGAGCGTGGCGGCGAGCCCGAACCGGGTGCCGTTCGCCATCGCGACGGCCTGCTCTTCGGTGTCGAACGTCTGCAGCGTCAGGACGGGCCCGAAGACCTCCTCCGTGAGGATCTCCGCCCCTTCCTGAGCATCCGTGAACAGGGTCGGCCGGTAGTAGAGACCGCCCAGCTCCTCGTTCGGGCCACCGCCGATGAGAGCGCGCGCCCCCGCCTCCTTGGCCCGCTGGACGAACCCGTCCACGCGCTCCAGATGGCGGCGATGGATCTGCGGCCCGATATCGGTGGCTTCCTCACGCGGATCGCCCTGCCTGATCTTGGACGCCTTCGCCACGAAGCGCGCGGTGAACTCGTCCGCGACGGACGACTCGACGAGCAGCCGCGTCGCCGCCAGGCAGACCTGCCCGGCGTTGTCGTACTGCTCGACGGCCAGATCGACCGCGAGATCGAGATCGGCGTCGGCGAACACGACCAGCGGCGACTTCCCGCCCAGCTCCAGCGACAGCGGCGTCAGGTGGGGCGCCGCCGCGGCCGCGATCGTCCGCGCCGTCGGCACCGACCCGGTGAAGCTGATCCGGTTGACGTCCGGATGCGCGGTCAGCGGCCCGCCGACCTCCGCGCCGTACCCCTGGACGACGTTGAACACGCCGTCCGGGAGCCCGGCCTCGGCGGTGATGTCGGCCAGCAGGGACGCGGTGAGAGGCGTCCACTCGGCGGGCTTGAGGACGACGGTGTTCCCGGCCGCCAGCGCGGGCGCGATCTTCCACGTGGCCAGCATGAGCGGAGCGTTCCATGGGGTGATGAGCGCCGCGACGCCCGCCGGATCCCAGCTCACATGGTTGGTGTGGCCCCGCGTCTCGAAGTCCTCGTGCCCGAGGTTCAGCAGCCGGTCGGCGAAGAACCGGAAGTTGTGCGCGACCCGGGGCATCACCCCGCGCCGGTGGGAGCGGATCAGCGCCCCGTTGTCGGCCGTCTCGACCTGGGCCAGCTCCTCGATCCGCTTCTCCACGCCGTCGGCGATGGCGTGCAGCAGCCGCGCCCGCTCGTCCCGGCTCGTCCCGGCCCAGGCGGGGAAGGCGCGGCGCGCGGCGGCGACGGCCGCGTCCACCTCCGCCGCCCCGCCCCGCGCGATCTCCGCGACCGGCCGCTCGTCGATCGGCGAGACGCTGGCGAAGGTCGCGTCGGAGCCGGTGCGCTCCCCGCCGATCCAGTGCCCGGGCTCGACGGTGACACCCGCGACGGTTGCCATCGCTCCACCTCCATTTTGTTTGGTCCCAAATAATCTAGGAACCGGGATGGCGGCGGTCAAGCCGCCGACGCTACTGTTCGGGTGCAAACGACTCTAGAGGAGGACTCGTGACCGACGTCCCGTACGAGGAATGGCGCGCCCGTGCCGCCGGGCTCGTCCCGCACGCCGGCCACCACATCGGCGGCGAGTTCACCGGCACGGCCTCGACCCCCGTCATCTCCCCCCGCGACGGCAAGACGCTCGCCCGCATCGCGTCCGCCGGGCCGTCCGAGGTGGACGCGGCCGTCGCCGCCGCCCGCCGGGCGTTCGACACCGGCCCCTGGCCCCGCCTCGCGCCCGCGGAGCGCAAGGCGGCCCTGCTGCGCTGGGCCGACCTGATCGACCGCGACCGCTCGACGATCGCCCTCCTGATCAGCCTGGAGATGGGCAAGCCGATCAGCGAGTCGTACGGCATCGAGCTGCGCGCCGTCATCAACTGCCTCCGCTGGTACGCCGAGGCCGCCGACAAGCAACTGGACGAATCACCCCGCACGGGAGGCTCCTCGCTCGCCCTGGTCACCCGCGAGCCCGTGGGAGTGGTCGCGGCGGTCGTCCCGTGGAACTTCCCGCTCACCATGGCCGCCTGGAAGATCGCCCCCGCCCTGGCCTCGGGCTGCACGGCCGTCCTCAAACCGGCCGAGGAGTCCCCGCTCTCCGCCCTGCACCTGGCCGCGCTCGCCGCCGAGGCGGGCCTGCCGCCCGGCGTGTTCAACGTCGTCAACGGCCCCGGCGAGGTGGCCGGCCGCGCGCTGGGCGAGCACCCGGCCGTCGACGTCCTCGCCTTCACCGGCTCCACCGAGGTCGGACGCCACTTCCTGCGCTACGCCGCGGGCTCCAACCTCAAGCGCGTCTGGCTCGAACTCGGCGGCAAGTCCCCCAACATCATCCTTCCGGACGCCCCCGACCTGGACGCCGCCGCCGACACCGCCGCCTGGGGCATCTTCTTCAACGCCGGCGAGATGTGCACGGCCCCGTCCCGCCTCCTGGTCCACCGGTCGATCGCGCCGCGGGTGGTCGACCGCGTGATCGCCCGCGCCGAGTCCCTGCGCACCGGCGACCCGCTGGACCCGGCCACCGAGATGGGCCCGCTGGTCTCCCTCGCCCACCACGCCCGCGTCATGTCGCACATCCAGGCGGCGAAGTCGGACGGCGCCCGCCTGCGCACCGGCGCGACGGCGGACGGCCGCTACATCGCCCCCACGGTGTTCGACCAGGTCAAGCCGGAGATGCGGATCGCCCGCGAGGAGGTCTTCGGCCCCGTCCTCGCCGTCCTCGAGTTCGACTCCGTCGACGAGGCGATCACCCTGGCCAACGACACCGACTACGGCCTGGCCGCCGCCGTCTGGACGTCCGACCTGTCCACCGCGCACCGCGTCTCCCGCTCCCTGCGCGCCGGGACGGTCTGGGTCAACTGCTACGAGGAGGGCGACATGAGCGTCCCGTTCGGCGGCGTGAAGCAGTCGGGCCACGGCCGCGACAAGTCGCTGCACGCCCTCGACAAGTACACCGACCTCAAGACCACGTGGATCGAGCTTTGAATCCTCCCCTCCCTGAAGAGAGGACATTCCCTCCCGTCAAGGGGTTCGCGGGGATTTCCGGCTCAGGCAGCCCGGGAGCCCGGCGGGCTCCCAGGTCTTACGCCATCGGCACCGGCCGGGACGAAACCTGCCCGGACCAGCATCACCTGCGCGGAGTTCTTGTCCCGGGGACGAGACACCCCGCACCTGGTGCAGGAGTAGATGCGTTCCGACAGCGGCAGTGCGTGCTTGGTTCTCGCCCCGCAACTCGCGCAGTCGGTGGTGGTGTTTCTCGGGTCGACCAGCACGACCAGGCGGCCGTGCTTACGACCCATGTCGATCAGTTCACGCTTGGCGGCGCCGATGGCGCCGTCGGCGGCCTTGCGCGCCATCGTCGAACGCGCCAAGAACCTGGGCCTGAAGTCCTCCACCGCGACCCGGTCATGATCCCGCATCACCCGCTTGGCCCATTTGCGGGCGGTGTCGGCGCGTTGCCGCTGCACCTTCCTGTGCTGCCGGGCCGCACGCCGGGCTGCGCGTTTGTACCCCTTGGACCCGGGTGTGCCCTTGGGGGTACGGCGGCGGGCCATCTGCCGCTGATACCGGGCCAGCTCCGCGGAGGCGTTCTTGCCGTGCTGGGGGTGCGGCAGGTCGTGCGCATCACTGGTCGTGGTCGCCAGCTCCTTCACCCCCCAGTCCACCCCGATCACCCGGCCGGTCGCGGGCAGCGGCTCGACCTGCGCGGGGACGACGAACGAGCAATACCAGTGGCCGAGGCTGTCGCGGTACACCCGCACCGACGACGGCACGGCGGGCAACCCCCGCGACCACACCACCCGCACGCCGATACCGCCCGCCAGCACCAGCAGGCCATCACGCAGCCGGAACCCGCGTCGGGTGTAATTCAACGTCAGATCCGCCACACCCCGCTTCTTCAAGTTCGGCATCCCGGCGCGCCGCCGCATCGGCAGCCGCTCCCCGATGTCCTTGATCGCCTTCGCCCGGGACCGTCCGAAATCCCGGATGATCTGCTGCTGCGGCACACACGCACCCGCACGCAACCACCCACGGCTCCCACGCCAGCCCGTCAGCATCCGGTCCAGCACCGCCGGGCCGATCCTCTCCCCGGCCCGCCACGCGGCGCGCGACTCCACCACACACTGGTTCCACACCCAGCGGCACCGGTCCCACTCCCGCAACAGCGCACGCTCCGCGCGGCCGGACAGGCGGACACGGTAGGTGTACCGGGCGGCACCCGGCCCCTCATCCAATCCCGTCCGCGACATGGCACGAACCTACCGCACCAGTTCGAACACGTGAGCGAGAACGCTCAGATTACGGTCGGCAGACGAACGTCCGCCCTGGAGGCGAACGCTCTGACCTTGCCAAGCTCCGCAGGAGGCCGGATTCCTCCCCTGCCTGAAGGCCGGGGCATCCTCCGGGAGAATCGGTGACCCGTCCGCTGATCGCCCTTCCGGCCCGCTTCTCCGCGTCCGCCTCCGCCCTCCGCTACAAGGCCGAGGTGGCCGCCCAGGCGCTGGTCGAGGCGGTGTACCGGGCGGGCGGCGAACCGTTGATCATGCACCCGGCGGCGCCGTACGAACCGTCCCGCCTGACCCGCTGCGACGGCCTCCTCCTCCCGGGCGGCGGCGACATCCACCCCCGCCACTACGGCGCGGACACCGAGCACGAGTCCCTCTACGACGTGGACGAAACCCAAGACGCCTTCGATCTGGCCCTGGCCGCCCACGCCCTGGAAGCGAAAATCCCCACCCTGGCCATTTGCCGAGGCTTCCAAATAGCGAACACGGCCCTAGGCGGCTCTCTCACCCAGGACATGCCAGAAGACCACCGCCACAAACTCCACCCGGTGACCGTGAAGGCGGGCACCCTCCTGGCCAAAAAACTGGACACCGAGCAGATCACCGCGTCCTGCTACCACCACCAGTCAACAGCGACGCTGGCCCCGTCCCTAACGCCCACGGCCCACGCCGCCGACGGCACCCTAGAGGCCGCCGAACTGACGAACCGCGACCAGTGGTTCCTGGCCGTCCAATGGCACCCCGAGGACACAGCCGCCACCGACCCAACCCAGCAAGCCCTTTTCGACGCCCTTGTCAGGGCGTCCGCATAGAGACCCGATCCAGGAATGCATCGACAAGCGCGTGAGTCCGCTGTGTCGCCTCAGACTCCGTCCGCTTGACCTCCGCCATCACCGCTTCAGGGTCGATGCCGTTGGCCCGCATGTGACGCTCGGCGCCATTCGCCAGCCAGAGCCCGAACTGCTCAGCCGTGATCTCCGGATGGAACTGCACGCCCATCGACCGCCCCACCACGAACGCCTGCGAGCACACCGCGCTCCGCGCGACCTCCACGGCGCCGGGCGGCAAGATCCACCGGTCGAAGTGGAACTGGAACC
>NZ_VCKW01000294.1 GCF_005889715.1 Actinomadura soli | reverse complement strand
GCACGGGGGAGGCCGGCGGGGGACGGGCCGCGGCGGCGGCGCGGGAGATCGCCGCCGCCCTGGTCGTCCTGGCCGTCTACCTGACGTTCACCCATGTCTTCACCGGCCCGCGGGAGCTCAGCGACGCGAACGGGCGGGCCCTGCTCGACTTCGAGCGGTGGGCGCGCCTGGACGCCGAGCGCCCGCTCAACGACGTGCTCGTCCGGCACGAGTGGCTGGGCGCCATCGCCGCCTGGGAGTACGCGACGACGTACGCCATCGGCACCTTCGGGTTCCTCGCGTACCTGTGGTGGCGCAGGGACCCGGTCTACCCGTGGGCGCGCAACACGCTGATCTGGCTGACGCTTATCGCGATCTGCTGTTTCGCGCTCTGGCCGACGACGCCGCCGAGGCTTCTGTCGGACGCGGGCTACACCGACATCATCGCCGTCCACCATCCGCCTGCGACCTGGGGGACCGGGGTGGTGTCCGCGGGCGCCAACCCGTACGCGGCGATCCCGAGCCTGCACATCGGATGGGTCGCGTGGATCGGCGTCGTGGCCGTGCGTGCCCGGACGGGCGCGTTCTTCACCTGGCTGTGCGCGCTGCACCTCGCCGTGACGGCCCTGGTCATCGTGGCCACCGCCGCGCACTACGTCGTGGACATCCCCGCGGGGCTGCTGCTCATCCCGGCCGCGGCCGCCGCCGAACGGCTCCGGGTGGGCCTGGCGCGGCGCCGCCGTCCCCTGGACGGCGTCCCCGGCGAGCGGCCGCCTCCGCCGCGGCGGGAGCAGCGGGTGGCCGCCGCCGACGCGTTCTTCCTGCACGTGGAGAGCGAGAACGTCCCGCAGGTCGTCGGCGGGGTCGCCGAGTTCGCCGGGCCGGGGCCTTCCGCCGAGCGGATGCGCGATCTCTTGGCCGGGCGCCTGCCGCACCTGCCGCGCCTCACGCAGCGGATCGTTCCCGCCGGCCGGTTCCGGCGGGCCCGCTGGGTCGAGGCCGCCGAGATCGACCTCGGCTGGCACGTCCGGCCGGTCGACCTCCCCGCGCCGGGCGGGCGGCGCGCGCTCGACGACCTCGTCGCCCGCCTGGTGGCCGAGCCGCTCGACCACGACCGGCCGCTGTGGCGGTTCTGGCTCGTCCGGGGCGGGGAGCGCGGGCCGGACGCCGTCGTGATCCTCCTCCACCACGCCATCGCGGACGGGATCGGCGTCGTCGACATCCTGCGCGGCGTCCTCGAACCCCGGCTCCCGGAAGCGGAGCCGGTCAAGGGCCCCGGCGGGATCGCGCGGGCCGCCGCCGTCGTCCCCGGCCTGGTCCTGCTCGGCCTGGACGGCATCGCGCCGACCGTGTCCGTCACGGGCACGCTCGGGACCGAGCGCGCCTTCGAGACGGTGACCCTACCGCTCGACGAGGTCCGGGACACCGCCCGCGCCGCCGGCGCCCGCGTCACCGACGTCCTGCTCGCGCTGGTCGGCGAGGTCGTCGCCGACGTGCTGGCCCAGCGGGGCGAACGCGCGGGCGGGCGGGCCCTGCGCGCCGCCGTCCCGATGACGCTGCGCGCCCCCGCCCCGCCCGACCGGGGCCGGACCGCCGTGCCCGGCAACCTGACGGCCGCGCTGCGGCTGGACGTCCCCGTCGACCCGATGCCCGTCCACGAGCGGCTCGCGGCCGTGCACCGGTCGGCGGAGCGGCGCCGCGGGTCCGGCCGGGCGGTGGCCAGCACCGCCGTGCTCGCCCTGATCGGCGCGCTGCCGCCGCGGCTGCACGCCCGCGCCGCGCGCGGCACCTACCGGGCCCGGTTCTTCGGCGGGATCGTCTCCAACATGCCGGGGCCCGCGGTGCCGATGTCGATGGCGGGGGTCCCGCTCGGCGACGTCCACCCGATCCTGCCGCTCGCGGACGGCGTCCCGTTCGCCGTCGGCGCGCTGAGCTGGAATGGAGCGTTGCACGTCGCGGTGACCGCCGAGCCGAGGCTGCTGCCCGAGGCGGCCGTGTTCACCGGCGGGATCGTCCGGGCGTTCGGGGAGCTGTCGGCCGCCGTCGCCGGACGCGAGCACGGCGCGGACGGCGGCGCGCGGGCCGGAACGCCGTGACGGCCCGGTCCGCCGAAGCGATGTGGTCCGGCGAGATGGCGTGGTCGGTCGGGTTCAGCCTGCTCGCCGCGTTCCTGTTCGCCGGGGCCGCCGCGCTGCAGTACCGCGCGGCCAGGCGCGCCGTGCACGGCGGCTCGGACGCCACCGCCGCGCAGGGCCTGATCCGCCGGCTGGTCCGCGACCCGGTGTGGCTGACCGGCTGGGGCGTGAACCTGGCCGGGTTCGCGGCGCAGGCCACCGCGCTGCACTTCGGCTCGACCGCGATCGTCCAGCCGCTGCTGGTCACCCAGCTCGTCTTCACCATCATGCTCGGCACGGTCGGCACCGGGCGCCGCCCCGCCCGCATGGACCTGCTCGGCGGCGTCGCCGTGTCGGCGGGCCTCGCCGTCCTGTTCACCGTGCCGGGCGCGATCCCGCCCGAGGGCGAGCCGTCCCGGCCGAGGCTGTTCCTCGCCGGGCTGATCGCGGCCCCGCTCATCATCGTGCTGTCCCGGGCGGCGTGGCTGCGCAGGGGCCCGGTGCGGGCCGCGCTGCTCGGCGTCTGCGCCGGGCTCTGCTTCGCCGCCACGGCCGTGCTGATCAAGCTCACCACCGCCGACCTCGTCAACCGCGGCGTCGCCGCGACCGCCGTGGACTGGCCCGGCTACGCCCTCGCCGGCAGCACGCTGCTCGGGCTCGTCATCGAGCAGCGGGCGTTCGCCGCCGGTTCGCTGCCGGCCGCGATGACGGCGATGACGATGACGAACCCCATCGCGTCGTACCTGGTGGCCGTGCTCGCCTTCCACACCCTGCCGCCGCGGACGGCGGCGGCGTTCGTTGCCGTATCGTTCACTGCCATGCTCCTGACCGCGGGTGTCGCCCTGCTGTCCCGCTCCGCGGCCGCCGCCCGGAGAGAGGCCACCGGTGTGAGGGAGCCGCGTTGATCACCAGGCGGGCGCTGCTCGGCGCCGGCGGCCTCGGGGCCGTCGCGGCGATGGGCGGCGCCGGGTACGCCCTCGTCCAGCGCGAGATGCTGCCCGGCCGGGTCCGCCTCGACCGCGCGCTCGGCCGGTGCGGGGCCGCGCCGGAGCCGCCCCCCGGGCCCGTCAAGATCGAGTTCATGCCATGGCGGTCCGCGCGCCGCCGGACCGCCGTCACCGCCGCCATCGTGCCGCCCGTGGACGGCCGCTCGCTGCGGGGACTGCCGGTCGTGGTGGCTCTGCACGGCACCGGTCACACGGCGACGTCCCTTGTGGCGAGCCTCAACCTGCACCACTACCTGCCCGACGCCGTCGCGAACGGCGGCGTCCCGCCGTTCGCGCTCGTCGCCGTCGACGGCGGCAAGGACTCCTACTGGCATCCCCGCGCGGACGGCGACGACCCGATCGGGATGATCACGGACGAGCTGCTGCCCCGCCTCCGCGACCGCGGCGCCCGGATCGACCGCGTCGGCGCCATCGGCTGGTCGATGGGCGGCTACGGCGCGCTGGTCCTCGCCCGCCGGCTCGGCGCCGCGCGGACGGCGGCGGTCGTCGCGTCGTCCCCGGCGCTGTTCTCCTCCTACGAGGACGCGCGGTCCGCCAACCGGCGCTCGTTCGACGGCCGCGCCGACTTCGCCCGCAACGACGTCTTCGCCTCGCTGGACGCGCTGAAGGGCGTCCCGCTCCGGGTCGACTGCGGGAACAGCGACCCGTTCGCGCGCATGACGCGCCGGTTCCGCGACCGGGCCCGCCCGGAGGGCTCGATGAGCGGCGGATGCCACGACGTGGCCTACTGGCAGCGCCTCCTGCGCCCCCAGCTCGCCTTCCTCGGGCACCGTCTCGCGGGCCGCCGATAAGTCCGAAATGTCGGTGGGACCAGGGATGATGTCAACATGACCGAATCACCGGCCCGTACCGAGATCGGCGACCAGGCCGCCTACGCCGCCGCCGTGCAGGCCGCCGTCGCGGCCTCCGCCGCCTACTACGGCGAGGGCGACTCGCCGCTCGACGACGACGCCTTCGACCGGCTGGTGCGGGGCATCGCCGCCTACGAGGCCGGGCACCCCGGGCACGTGCTGCCCGGCTCCCCGACGGGCAAGGTCGCCGGGGGAGCGGTCGCCGGGGACGTCCCGCACACGGTCCCGATGCTGAGCCTCGACAACGTGTTCTCGGCGGAGGGCCTGGAGTCGTGGGCCGAGGGCCTCGTCCGCAGGCTCGGCCGCGAGGTCGCGACGTGGAGCGTGGAGCCCAAGCTGGACGGCCTCGCGATCTCGGCCCGCTACCGCGAGGGCCGCCTGATCCAGCTGGTCACCCGCGGCGACGGGACCGCCGGCGAGGACGTCTCCGCCCGCGGCATCGCGATCATCACCGGCCTGCCGGAGCGGCTCGCCGAGCCCGTCACGGTGGAGCTGCGCGGCGAGGTCCTGATGACCCGCGCCCAGTTCGAGGCCGCCAACGCCGCCCGCACCGCCGCCGGGCACCCGCCGTTCGCCAACCCGCGCTCGGCCGCCGCCGGGTCGCTGCGCACCAAGCACCACGCCTACCAGGTCGAGTCGACCTTCTTCGGGTACGGGATACTGCCGCTGCCCGCCGACGCCGGATTCGGCGCCGGCACCGCCCCCGGCCTGGCCGATCGGCTCCGCGAGCTGCCGCACAGCGAGCTGATGGCGCTGCTGGCCGGGCTGGGCGTGAGGACGACCGCGGGCACCCCGGTCGCCGGGACGACCCGCGCCACGATGGAGCTGGTCCGCGAGCGCGTCGAGGAGATCGCGGCGCTGCGCGCCGGCCTCGACTTCGGCATCGACGGCATCGTGATCAAGGCGGACGCCGCCGCCGACCAGGCCGACGCCGGGCTGTCCTCCCGCGCGCCCCGCTGGGCCGTCGCCTACAAGCTGCCCGCCGTCGAGAAGATCACCCGGCTGCTGGACGTCGAGTGGAACGTCGGCCGCACCGGGGTCATCGCGCCGCGCGCCGTCCTGGAACCCGTGGAGGTGGACGGCTCGACCGTCACCTACGCGACCCTCCACAACGCCGCCGACATCGAGCGCCGCGGCCTGCGGATCGGCGACCACGTCACCGTCTACAAGGCCGGGGACGTGATCCCCCGCGTGGAGGCCCCGGTCGTGCATCTGCGCACCGGGGACGAGCGGCCGATCGAGGCGCCGTCCGCGTGCCCACGCTGCGGCGACGGGATCGACGCGTCGCAGCAGCGGTGGCGGTGCGTCCGGGGACGGGCCTGCCACGCGATCGCGTCCGTCCGCTACGCCGCCGGACGCGACCAGCTCGACATCGAGGGCCTCGGCGAGAACCGCATCGACCAGCTCGTCGGCGCCGGGCTGATCACCGACTTCGCCGACCTGTTCGTCCTCACCCACGACCAGGTCATCGCCCTGGAGCGGATGGGCGAGACGAACACCACCGCGCTCATCGCCGCGATCGAGGGCGCGAAGGCCAAGCCGCTGAACAAGGTGTTCTGCGCGCTCGGCGTGCGCGGCACCGGCCGGTCCATGTCCCGCCGCATCGCCCGCCACTTCGCGACGATGGACGCGATCCGCGCCGCCGACGCGGAGGCGTTCCAGCGGGTCGAGGGCGTCGGGCCGGAGCGGGCCGCGATCCTGGTCGAGGAGATCGCCGCGCTGGCCCCGCTGATCGACAAGCTCGTCGCCGCCGGCGTCACCATGACCGAGCCGGGCGCCACCGGCCCCACCGCCGAGACGGCCGGGGACGAGGCGTCCTGGCTGCCGCTGGCCGGGATGTCGGTCGTCGCCACCGGCGCGATGTCCGGGCCGCTCGACGGGCTGTCCCGCACCCAGGTGAACGAGCTGATCGAGCGCGCCGGCGGGAAGGCGTCCTCGTCGGTGTCCGCCCGCACGTCCCTCCTCGTCGCCGGGGCGAAGGCGGGCTCGAAGAAGACCAAGGCCGAGCAGCTCGGCGTCGAGATCGTCACCCCGGAGGAGTTCGCCGCCCGCGTCGCCGCCTTCCTGTGACCGGGCCCCTAGGCGAGAACGCGCACGCTGCCGTTGCCCGGGTCGTTGCCGGGGTCACGGCCCGCGGGCGGACGCCGCCGCGACGTCAGGCGCCGTCCGAGCCGCTGCGCCGGGAGCTCGACGTAGCGGTGCGACGCCGCCGCGGCGCCGAGGACGGCCGTGACCAGCACCACGCCCCACATCAGCCGGATCGGGCCGGGGAGATCGCCCGGATCGCGTCCGGCGGCATGCCAGATCGCCTGGATGACCAGCGGATGGAGCAGGTACAGCGAGTAGCTGACGAGGCCCGACCACACCAGGGCGCGGGGCATCGGACGGTCGCGCAGCGCGAGACCGGCGAGGAACGTCAGCCATGCCGCCCCGACGGCGACGGACCAGTCGGGCCCCAGCGGGGCCGGGTTGGCGTTCAGGGCGAGGGCGGTCGGGGTCCGCAGGCCCGCCACCAGCGAGAAGGCGGGGACGACCGCGACCATCGCGACGGCGGGCCAGGCGCGCAGCCGCCCGTCCTGGACGCCCCGCACGGCCGTCCCGGCGAACATCGTGGCGATGATGCACAGGCTCTCGATGGCCCCGATGCGGCTGTCGAGGACGAGCAGGCCGAGCGCCAGCGCCGCCACGACCGCGACCCCCGTCCGGCGCACCGCGCGGCGGCGGCTGACCATCGCCGCGAGCCCGGCGGCCAGGAACACCGCGGCGGCGAGGATCGTCCCGCCCGGCCACCGGGACGCCAGCAGGCCCGACGGCAGCGCGACGCCGAGGATCGCCGCGCCCACGCCGAACCCCAGCGCGACCCGGGCGCTGGAGCGGTGCACCCCCGCGACGAACATGGCCGTCACCAGCAGGTAGAAGACCATCTCGTAGGAGAGCGTCCAGTAGACGTTGACGGCGTTCGGCACGCCCAGGAGGTCCTGCAGCATCGTCATGTGCGCCAGCGCGGACGCCCACGGACGCTCGCCGAGCGCGGCCGGCAGCCCGTACGACATCCCGGCCGCGCCGAGCAGCAGCGCGAGCGCCAGCGACACGCACCAGGCGGGGTAGAGCCGGAAGAACCGCCCGGCCCAAAAACGCCGGACGCTCCCGCGCCGCTCCAGCGAGAACGGCACGACATACCCGCTGACCAGGAAGAACACGAACACGCCGTACCGGCCGAAGTCGAACCACGGGCTCGCCGTGGCGCGGACCTCCGGCAGGAGCACGTCGAGGGAGTGTTCGAACACCACCACCAGCGCCGCGAGCCCGCGCAGAGCGTCCAGCCAGTCCATCCGGCGCGCCTTCGCCGGGCGGGAGCCGATCTGCGTTTGGGGCGGAGTCAGGGTGTTCGACGGCATTCGGGCCACCCTAGGGGCGGCGCGGACGCGTTCTCTAACCGGCGAATGACATTTTTCTTAACACGGTGCTCCGGCGGCTGACTCAGGGTGATGAGCGCTGAGCCCCCGCAGGACCGGCCGGAGCAGGGCCGCGGCGATCCGGAAGCGGCATGCCGTACCCGCCCCCGGGTGTGACCAACTCCACAGCTCGCTCCCGGGTCAGCGCAGCCCGACGGCCCCGTACATGATCGGCTCGTGGCCCGGGCGGAACGTCCCGGCGAGCGGCCCGGAGGTGAGCGGCACGAGCCCGGGGGAGACCGGCCGGAACGGGCCGAGCAGCCGCGCCACCTCGACGGCGCCGCGCGGGAACAGCGGGATGTCGCTCGCCTCCAGGTAGAGCCGCGCGGCCTCGGTGATCGCGATCGGCGCGAAGTCGGCGGTGACGTGCGAGACGACCAGGGCGCTGCCGGGCGCGGCCGGGCCCGCGAGCGCGGCGAGGAGGTCGGCCGCGCCGGGCAGGAAGTGCAGGACGGACGAGAACACCAGCGCGACCGGCTCGGCCGGGTCGATGAGGCGGCGCACCTCCGGGCTGTCCAGGATCGCGTCCGGGTCGCGGATGTCGGCCCGCAGTGCCGCGACGTTACCGCCGTCCATCATCAGCGCGCGGGCGTGCGCGATGACGAGTGGGTCGTTGTCGACGTAGACGATGCGGGTGCCGGGGATGTGCCGCGCGGCCAGCTCGTGCAGGTTCCCGGCCGTGGGCAGCCCGCAGCCGAGGTCGAGGAACTGCCGGACGCCGCGTCCCGCGACCAGCCGGACGGCGCGGGCGAGGAACTCGCGGGCGGCGCGGGCCGCGTCCGCCGCCTGCGGGAGGACCTCCAGGAGCCGGAGCGCGAGCTCGCGGTCGGCGGCGTAGTTGTCCTTGCCGCCGAGGAGGTAGTCCTGGACGCGTGCGGGGCCCGGCCTGTGCAGGGCGAGCCGCGTCTCCGGCGCCCGGGTGCCGACCGTCGTCATTCGCTTCACCTGTCGCTTTCACGAAGAGGAGCGCGGGGGCGTGGCTCACCTTCGACGGTAGGCGGCAAAGGTCGCCGGAAGGTCGAGACGGCCGGCGGACGGCCCGAAAGACGCCCGCCGCATGGCCGCATCGGGCCAGCGGCGTTTGGACGCGTCCGCCGGGTCCGGGCGAGGCCGGTGACGATGATCAGCAATGCGGCGCGCCAGCGGACGGTCGCCGAGCGCGCATCCGCAACGCCGCTCCGCCGGTCACATGGCCGCTTCCGGCCATGACACGGACTTAACCACGCCGCCGAATGCCTGTCGGACCCCGCTCAGGCGCCGGGCTCCCGCCACATGAGCCAGATCGGCGGCGCGCCCCTGCCCGGCAGGGCCAGTTCCCGCGTCACCGTGAAGCCGAACCGCTCGTAGTACGGCACGTTGATCTCTTTCGAGCTCTCCAGGTAGGCGGGCACGCCGTCGGCGTCGCAGCGGTCCAGCCGGGACCGCAGCAGCGCGGACCCCAGGCCGTCCCCCTGCGCGGGCGGGTCGGTGCCGAGCACCGCCAGGTACCAGTGCGGCTCCCGTGGGTGGTGCTTCTCGATGACACCGAGCGTGCGCAGCGATGTGGGCATCCGCGCGCCGAGCACCCGCAGCAGCGGCAGGGCCTGGGCCATCTGCATGCCGAGGGGGACGCGCCAATGGCCGGGCGGGTCCCACAGCGCGGCCGCCTGCGTGCGGGCGCCGCGTCCCGCGAGTTCGGTGCCGCCGTGCGGAAGGTGCACCCGGCGCAGCATGATCTCGAACAGCCCGGCCAGCCGCCGCACGCGGGACGCCCTGTCGGGCAGCAGCCACGACCAGACCGGGTCGTCGTCGAAGGCGCGCCCGAGGACCGCCGCGATCTCCGCGGTGTCGGGCGCCGCGGCCTCGCGGACGGCGGGCGGCGACGGCTCGGGCTTGTCGGTCATGGGCGCGGCCTCCTGGGGGACGCGCCGATCTTCACCGGGCGCGGACGCTCACGTCAACCCGGCCACCCGCACCCGCGC
>NZ_VCKW01000293.1 GCF_005889715.1 Actinomadura soli | reverse complement strand
CGTGCGGGGGAGGGTCCTTCAGGCGGAGCGGGAACGGGATGCACGGCCGCTGATGTTCTGTTTGGAAAGAGTGGCCGGGGCGTACCACGACGTCCACGAGCGGTGTCCTGCCGTGCCGAAGGGCGACGAGGCCCCAGGGGCGGTGCACGCAGGACGGGTCGGCTTGGCGGAGGCCGTGAAGGTCGTCCTCGGCGATGGGCTGAACATGATCGGTGAAACCCCTAGAGAGCGGATATGAGTCGAGTACATCCTGCTGGGCCGCGGCACGCCGACGTCCTGCCGGAGGACCATCCGGCTGGTCCGGCGGACGACTTGAACGCGCTGGAGCCTACGATCTGGCCGCGGAGCGCCAAGCGGACCGGTGGGGTCCTGACGGTCGGCGGTGTCGATGTGCGGGATCTCGCACGTGAATACGGGACGCCTCTGTACGTCTATGACGAGGAGGACGTGCGGAGCCGTGCGCGGGAGTATGCGGCGGCTTTCCATGATGGGGACGTGCACTACGCCGGTAAGGCGTTTCTCTGCACGGCCGTGGCCCGGTGGTTGAACGATGAAGGGCTCGGTCTGGACGTGTGCAGTGGGGGCGAGCTTGCTGTTGCATTGGCGGCCGGGTTCCCTATGGAGCGGGTCACTTTGCATGGGAGCAACAAGTCGTCCTGGGAGATTGAGAAGGCGCTTGAGGCCGGCGTCGGACGGATCGTGCTGGATTCGTACGAGGAGATAGCCCGGGTGGGTTACCTCGCCCGGGAAAAGGGTGTCCGGGCCAAGGTGATGGTGCGCGTCACTACGGGCGTGGAGGCGCACACGCATGAGTTCATCGCGACCGCCCATGACGACCAGAAGTTCGGGTTCTCAAGGAGTTCCGGGGCTGCGCTGGAGGCGGTGCGGAGGGTTCTGGAGCTGAAGCAGCTGGAGCTCGTGGGACTGCACAGCCATATCGGGTCGCAGATCTTCGACGTGGACGGCTTCGAGGTGGCCGCGCACCGGCTGGCCGAGTTGCTGGTGGCCATCCGGGACGAGCACGGCATCGAGCTTCCGGAGCTGGACCTGGGCGGCGGCTACGGGATCGCGTACGTGCCCGGGGAGGAGCCGCACGACCCTAAGGCCATCGCGGACGGGCTGCGCAATATCGTCGCGCGGGAGTGCCGGGCCTACGAGCTGGCCATGCCGCGGCTGACGGTGGAGCCGGGCCGGGCGATCATCGGTCCGGGCGGCGTCACGGTCTACGAGGTCGGGACGGTGAAGGACGTCGAGGGCCTGCGCACCTATGTCTCGGTGGACGGCGGCATGAGCGACAACCTGCGGACCGCGCTGTACGGCGCCGAGTACACCGGGGCGCTGGCGAGCCGGTCGTCCGACGCATCGCCCATGCTCAGTAGGCTTGTCGGCAAGCACTGCGAAAGCGGCGACATTGTGGTGCGGGACCTGTGGTTCCCCGAAGATATTGCGCCGGGGGACCTTGTGGCGGTGGCGGCGACCGGTGCGTACTGTCGGTCGATGGCCAGCAACTACAACCACGTCCCGAAGCCCGCCGTGGTGGCGGTGAAGGACGGCAGGTCGCGTGTGATCGTCCGCCGGGAGAGCGCCGAGGACCTGCTGCGTCTCGATGCGGAGGTCGAAGCGTGAAACGCGGACTGCGCGTGGCGCTGCTCGGTTGCGGCGTGGTCGGCACGGAGGTCGTCCGGCTGCTGAACGAGCAGGCCGACGATCTCGCCGCGCGGGTCGGGGCGCCGCTGGAGCTGGCCGGGATCGCGGTGCGGCGGCCGGACCGGGTGCGCGAGGGCGTCGACCGGGAGCTGCTGACGACGGACGCGCAGGCGCTGGTGACCAGGGACGACGTCGACATCGTCATCGAGGTGATCGGCGGGATCGAGCCGGCCAGGTCGCTGATGCTGGAGGCGATGAAGTCCGGTAAGTCGGTCATCACGGCGAACAAGGCCCTGCTGGCGGAGGACGGCGCGACGCTGTTCGCGGCGGCGCGGGAGTATGGCGCCGACCTTTACTACGAGGCTTCGGTCGCGGGCGCCATTCCGCTGTTGCGGCCGCTGAGGGAGTCCTTGGTCGGCGACCACGTGCATCGGGTGCTCGGCATAGTGAACGGCACCACGAACTACATCCTCGACCAGATGGACACGCACGGCGCAGGGTTCAACGACGCGTTGGAGGAAGCGCAGTCGCTCGGCTACGCGGAGGCTGACCCGACCGCCGATGTGGAGGGTTTCGACGCGGCGGCCAAGGCCGCGATCCTGGCGCAGCTCGCGTTCCACACTCCGGTGACGGCCGCGGACGTCCATCGTGAGGGCATCACAGAGGTGAGCGCCGCCGACATTGCCGGCGCCAAGGGAATGGACTGCGTCGTCAAGCTTCTCGCCATCTGCGAGCGGGTTCCTTCAGCGGACGGACACAACGGGGACGGTCGCAACGGCCGTGGTGTATCGGTTCGTGTCTACCCAGCGATGATTCCCAGGTCGCACCCACTGGCGAGCGTCCGCGAGGCATACAACGCGGTGTTCGTCGAGGCGAAGTCGGCCGGTTCGCTGATGTTCTATGGCGCGGGGGCCGGTGGCGCACCGACGGCGTCCGCGGTGCTGGGCGACCTTGTCGCGGTGGCCCGGAACGTGGCCGGCGGTACACCCGGCCCAGTGGAAGTGACGTACGCGGAGCTTCCCGTATTGCCGATGGGTGAGACGGTCACGCGCTACTACATCCAGGTGGACGTGACCGACGAGGCCGGTGTTCTCGCCACCGTCGCCGAGGAGTTCGCCAGGCACGGGGTGTCGATCCAGGCCGTCCGGCAGGTCGGGCTGGGCGAGGAGGCACAGCTCGTCGTCGTGACGCACCGGGCACCTGACGCGGCCCTGGCGGCGACCGTCGAGGGCCTGCGCGGGCTGGACATCGTCCGCGAGGTGGCCAGCGTCATGCGCGTCGAAGGCGAAGAGTGACCCACCCCTCCGCCTCCGCGCGTTGAGAACGCGTTGAGAATAGGCGCCCTTCGTCCGGAGAGGGGCGAATCCCGCCTATAACGGTCGGCCCGGGGCCGGGGGAGGGGCCGTGGCACCGGTAGACTCCGGGCAACATCGCAGGTCATTCAGGGAGACCGACGTGAACGCGAACGCCCGCCCGTGGCGTGGCCTAATCGAGGAGTACCGCGACCGGCTTCCGGTGTCGGACGCGACGCCGGTCGTCACGCTGCTGGAGGGCGGCACGCCGCTGGTGCCCGCCGGCCGCCTGTCCCAGCTGACCGGCTGCGACGTGTTCCTCAAGGTGGAGGGCGCGAACCCGACCGGGTCGTTCAAGGACCGCGGCATGACGATGGCGATCAGCAAGGCCGCCGAGGACGGCGCGAAGGCGGTGATCTGCGCCTCGACCGGCAACACGTCGGCGTCCGCCGCCGCGTACGCGGTCCGGGCCGGGATGACGTGCGCGGTCCTCGTCCCCGCCGGGAAGATCGCGATGGGGAAGCTGGCGCAGGCGCTGGTGCACGGCGCGCGGCTCCTCCAGGTGGACGGCAACTTCGACGACTGCCTCGAACTGGCCCGGAAGCTGTCGGTCGACTATCCGGTGGCGCTCGTCAACTCGGTCAACAAGTACCGGCTGCAGGGCCAGAAGACGGCCGCGTTCGAGATCGTGGACGCGCTGGGCGACGCGCCCGACGTCCACTGCCTGCCCGTAGGGAACGCCGGCAACATCTCCGCGTACTGGATGGGCTACAAGGAGTACGCCGACGGGGAGGCCGCTTCGAAGACCCCGCGCATGCTCGGCTTCCAGGCGTCCGGGGCGGCGCCGTTCGTGAAGGGCGAGCCCGTCCTGAAACCGCAGACCATCGCGACCGCCATACGGATCGGCAACCCCGCGTCCTGGGATCTGGCGATCGCCGCGCGGGACGAGTCGGGCGGCGCCATCGAATCGGTCACCGACCGGCAGATCCTGGCCGCCTACCGGCTTCTCGCCAGGGAGGAGGGCGTCTTCGTCGAGCCCGCCTCCGCGGCGAGCGTCGCGGGGCTTCTGCAGGCGAGTGAGCAGGGTGTCGTCGCGTCGGGTGCCACGGTCGTCTGCACGGTGACGGGCAACGGCCTCAAGGACCCCGACTGGGCGATCTCAGGCGCGCCCGCCCCGACCACCATCAAGGTCGACGCGCACTCCGCCGCGTCGGAACTCGGCCTCACCTGACGTGAGCCGAACGAACGACGCGGGCCGGACCGACCGAGGCCCGACGGACAACGCGCCCCGGATGGACAACGCGCGCTGGACGGAAGGGCCCGTCCTGGTCCGGACGCCGGCCACCAGCGCCAACCTCGGGCCCGGGTTCGACTCGCTCGGCCTCGCGCTGTCCCTGCACGACGACGTCGAGGTCGAGGTCGGCACGGCGGACGGCGCGCTGACGATCGAGGTGGACGGCGAAGGCGCCGAGGTCGCCGACCGGGGTGAGCGGCACCTCATCGTCAGGGTGCTGCACCGCACCTTCGACCTGATCGACGGGCTGGCCGGAACCGGACCCGTAACGCGCCCCGGCGGCCTCCGGCTGCGCTGCCGCAACCGCATCCCGCACAGCCGCGGGCTCGGCTCGTCGTCCGCCGCGATCGTCGCCGGGATCGTCGCGGCCCGCGCGCTGCACCCGGCCGGGAACCTTCTGAGCGACGACGACGCGCTGCGCCTCGCCACCGAGATCGAAGGGCATCCCGACAACGTCGCGCCCTGCCTCGCCGGCGGCCTGACCGTCGCCTGGACGACCCCGCGCGGCCCCAGGCTCGTCCGCCTGGAGACACAGATCACGCAGGTCACGGCGTTCGTCCCGGAGCAGCGGCTCGCGACGGAGCGGGCCCGCGGGCTGCTGCCCGGCAGCGTCCCGCACGGCGACGCCGCCGCCAACGCCGGACGCGCCGCACTGCTCGTCGCCGCGCTCACCGGCGGGCTGGACGCGGACGTCCTCCTCGACGCGACCGAGGACCGCCTCCACCAGAACTACCGCGCGCCCGCGATGCCCGAGTCCGCCGCACTGGTCGAACGGCTCCGCGCCGCGGGCGTCCCGGCCGTGATTTCCGGGGCGGGACCCACTGTCCTGGCCTTCACAAGCGCATCACAAGTTGATTCGATAGTCCCCGAAGTGGGTAATGGGTGGCTCAAGCACCCGTTGGACGTCGCGACCCGCGGCGCACGCGTCGTGGCCGGAGAATCGGAGTTCCGGTCCTGATGGCGGCGCCGGGGGCGGGGGAGGCGTCTCGCCGCGGCCGACGCGGGTTCCGCCACGTTCCCGCTAGGTAAAATGCGAAGACATCGACCTCTGGGGAATAGCAGTGCGCCCTGGTGATGTTAGGCTGAATGCCGCACCAGATGCCCCGTTCGGGGCAGCGTGCTCGTCAGCCGCGCGTCACCTGACCGGCCACTCGGCCGTGTCGGTCCCGCGTACTAGGCTTCCCGACACCGTGACATCCCGTTGTCCGGCATTCCAGCGAAACTTCGGACGTGGCGGTAGCGGGAACACACGCGAGCGAACCGTCCCGTCCACCATCTGGCTGTGCCCAGAACACGCAGATCCCGGCCCCACCGTGATCAGCGGAGCCCGTCCCGGCGCCCCCGCCGGGCCGCACTACCGGGTCGGCTGGCCGAACGGCCAACGCCCGCTCCCTGGGAAGGACCCTTAGTGAGCGAATCCAGCGAACTCCTTACGGACGCATCGAGCACGGGAGCCGTCGACGCCGCGCAGGCCGCCGACGCCGAGCCCGCCACCCCCCGGCGCCGCCGCTCGGGCACCGGCCTGTCGGCCATGGTGCTGCCCGAACTCAAGGCGCTCGCGTCCAGCCTCGGCATCACCGGCGTGACCGGGATGCGCAAGAGCCAGCTCATCGCGGCCATCCAGGAGAAGCAGGGCGGCCAGGGGCAGGGCTCGGCGGGAGGCGAGCAGGGAGACGCTGCCGCGGCCACGCTCGACTCGGCCCAGCCCGACGCGGGCCGGGCCGAGCGCCCCCGGCGGACCCGCACGACCGCCGCCAAGCGCGACGTGTCCGACGACCAGGTGACCCTCGCCGAGGTCGCGCCCGCGGGCGAGCAGGCCCCGGCCCCCGCACAGGCCGAGCAGGCGGGCACGGCGGAGAAGACGGAGCCGGCCGAGAAGCAGGAGAAGGCGGAGCGGGACGGGCGCCAGGGCGGCCGGCAGCGGGGCGAAAGGCAGGACCGGGGGGGCGAAGGCCGCGGCGAGCGGGGCCGCGACCAGCGAGACCAGGGCCGGGAGCAGAACACCGAGGACGGCGAATCCCAGGGCGGACGCGACGGTCGTGACGGGCGCGACGGGCGCGAGAGCCGCGACGGCGGACGCGAGGGACGCGAAGGCGGCGGACGCCAGCGCCAGCGCGGCGGCCGGGAGCGCGGCGAAGGCCGCGACCGCGGCGAGCGTGGAGAACGCGGCGAGCGCGGTGACCGTGGAGAGCGCGGTGACCGCGGCGACCAGGGCGGCGGCCGCCAGCGCGGCGGCCAGGGCCAGAACCAGGGCGGCGGCGGCCAGCACGACGACGATGACGGCGGCGGCCGGAGCCGCCGCGGGCGCCGCTTCCGCGAGCGCAACCGCGGCCGCGGCCGCGAGCGCTACGAGGAGCCGGTGATCACCGAGGACGACGTCCTCATCCCGGTCGCGGGCATCCTCGACATCCTCGACAACTACGCGTTCGTCCGCACGACCGGCTACCTGCCCGGCCCGAACGACGTGTACGTGTCGCTGGCGCAGGTCCGCAAGAACGGGCTGCGCAAGGGCGACGTCATCACCGGCGCGGTCCGGCAGGCGCGCGAGGGCGAGCGGCGCGAGAAGTTCAACGCGCTGGTGCGCCTCGACACCGTCAACGGGATGGAGCCCGACCAGGCCAAGGGCCGCGTCGACTTCTCGAAGCTGACCCCGCTGTACCCGCAGGAGCGGCTGCGCCTGGAGACCGACCCCGGCATCCTGACGACCCGGATCATCGACCTGGTGTCGCCGATCGGCAAGGGGCAGCGCGGCCTGATCGTGTCGCCGCCCAAGGCCGGCAAGACGATGGTGCTCCAGTCGATCGCCAACGCGATCACCAAGAACAACCCGGAGTGCCACCTGATGGTCGTCCTCGTGGACGAGCGTCCGGAGGAGGTCACCGACATGCAGCGGACGGTGAAGGGCGAGGTGATCCACTCGACCTTCGACCGTCCCGCCGAGGACCACACCACCGTCGCGGAGCTGGCGATCGAACGCGCCAAGCGGCTGGTGGAGCTGGGGCACGACGTGGTCGTGCTGCTCGACTCGATCACCCGGCTCGGCCGCGCCTACAACCTGGCCGCGCCCGCGTCCGGGCGCATCCTGTCCGGCGGTGTCGACTCGACCGCGCTGTACCCGCCGAAGCGGTTCTTCGGCGCCGCGCGCAACATCGAGAACGGCGGCTCGCTGACCATCCTCGCCACCGCGCTGGTGGAGACCGGGTCCCGCATGGACGAGGTCATCTTCGAGGAGTTCAAGGGCACCGGCAACATGGAGCTGAAGCTCAACCGGGGCCTGGCCGACAAGCGGATCTTCCCGGCGGTGGACGTCGACGCGTCCAGCACCCGCAAGGAGGAGATCCTCATGGCGCCGGAGGAGCTGCGCGTCGTCTGGCAGCTCCGCCGCGTCCTGCACGCGCTCGACATGCAGCAGGCGCTGGAGCTCCTCCTGGAGAAGATGAAGGAGACGAAGTCGAACGCCGAGTTCCTGCTCCAGGTCCAGAAGACGACGGTCTCCGACGACCGCTGAGCCTGCGAGGCGCACGCCCCCGTCCGGAACGGTCCCGGGCGGGGGCGTTCCGCGTCCACGCGTGAGTGACCGGCCGTCCGCGGCCAGGGATGGTGGGGTTAGCCCCACCTCCGAATGGGCGGCGGACATCATGGTCGCCCCACTTCGTGCCGGGCAGGCTTGGACCGTACGTTGGAACGGGCATGGAGGGACGACGTGGGCGAGCTGAGCAGGGACCGCGGGAGCGGGGCCGCGACCGCCGGGGGCGCGACCGCCGGCGGCGCCGCGGCGCGGTGGGCGGCGGCGCGGTGGGCCACCGTGATGCAGGCCGGCGGGGACGCGGCGGGGACCGTCGCGAACAGCCCGTGGACGCCGCTCGCCATGCTGAGGTCGTCGCTGACCTGGCGTTCGGCGATCTACCTGGCCGTCAGCATGGCGTTCGGGCTCGGCTGGTTCATCGCGCTGGTGGTGGGGCTCTCCCTCTCCCTCGGCCTGCTGATCATCTGGGTGGGCCTGCCGATGCTGGCGCTGATGATGGTCGCGTGGCGGTTCGGCGCGATGCTGGAACGGCAGCTCGTCCGGGCGGCGTTCGGCGTCCGGATCGCGAGCCCCTACCGCCGGCTGCCCGAGGGCCGCAACCCGCTGACGAAGCTGAAGGGCATGGCGGGCGACCCCGCCACCTGGAAGGACCTCGCCTACCTCGCCGTGCTGTTCCCCATCACGCTGGTGGAGTTCGTCGTGTCCGTGACGGTCTGGGCGGCGACGGGCATGCTGCTGTTCATGCCGGTGATCGTGGCGTTGGACGGCAGCGGCGCCGAGGTCGGCGTCGGCTTCGTCTCGTACTGGGCCGGCAACCCGCTCGAGGCGCTGCCGATCTCCGTGGGCGGGCTGTTCTTCCTCGTCCTGGCGATGTACGTGACGCGGATCATGGCGATCGGGCACTCGGCGTTCGCCGGGCTGATGCTCGGCCCGAGCCCGTCGCAGAAGGAGAACCTGGAGCTGCGGCAGCGGACGGAGCACCTGCGGGCCAGCCGCGCCCGCGGCGTGGACGCGGCGGAGTTCGAGCGGCGCCGCATCGAGCGCGACCTGCACGACGGCGCGCAGCAGCGGCTCCTGGCCGTGGCCATGGACATCGGACGGGCCCGCGCCAAGCTGGACGACGACCCCGAGGGCGCGCGGGCGCTGATCGAGCAGGCCCACGACGGCACCAAGGAGGCCATCTCCGAGCTGCGCGACCTGGCCCGCGGCATCTACCCGGCGATCCTCACCGACCGGGGCCTGGACCCGGCGCTGTCCGGCCTCGCGGGCCGCGCGCCCGTCCCCGTCGAGGTCGAGGTGGACCTGCCGGAGCGCCCGCCGGCGGCGGTCGAGAGCATCGCCTACTTCATCGTCGCGGAGTCGCTGGCGAACATCGCCAAGTACGCCCGCGCGACCCGCGCGAGCGTCCGGGTCGCCCGCGACGACCGGTGGGTGGTCGTCGAGGTGATCGACAACGGTGTCGGCGGCGCGGTGGCGCGGCCCAAGGGCGGGCTCGCCGGGCTCGCCGACCGGGCCGCGACGATCGACGGGATGCTCATCGTGGACAGCCCGCCCGGCGGCCCCACGATCGTCCGCGCCGACCTGCCCTGCAACTGGTGACCCGGGGCGGGGCCCGCCGCCTC
>NZ_VCKW01000292.1 GCF_005889715.1 Actinomadura soli | reverse complement strand
CGCCCGTCCTGACCACGCCCGACCTGCCCCCGCCCGGGCACGAAGGCACCCAGATCGCCCGACTCGGCCCCAGTGTGCTTTTCGAAACACTTTTGGACGCCATGCCCAATATTGAACTCGGCGGTAACGTACGGAGGCTAAGGTCTAGTTTCATCAACGGCATCAAAGGAGCGGCCGGCGCGTGCGCCCGTCGTCCCTCGGCTGACGGGAGAGGTGCGTGGGCAGGTGCTGGCGTGGGTGAGACGGGTGAGCCGGGGGGACCGCTGCGGGTGGCCCTGCTCTCGTACCGGAGCAAGCCGCACTGCGGGGGTCAGGGCGTCTACCTCCGGCATCTGAGCCGGGAGCTCGCCGACCTCGGGCACGCGGTGGAGGTGCTGTCCGGGCAGCCGTATCCGGAGCTGGACCGCGACGAGATCGTCCTCACCAAGCTCCCGAGCCTTGACCTGTACAACGACGACGACCCGTTCCGCACCCCGTCGCTCCGCGAGTTCCACGACTGGGTGGACGTCCTTGAGTTCGCGCACATGAGGACGGGCGGCTTCCCCGAGCCGCTGACCTTCAGCCTGCGGGCGCTGCGGCTGCTGCGGCGGCGGCGCGGCGACTTCGACGTCGTCCACGACAACCAGGTCCTCGGCCTCGGCAACCTCGGCATCGCCCGGCTCGGGCTGCCGCTGGTGACGAGCATCCACCATCCGATCAGCGTCGACCGCCGCATCGAGCTGGAGGCGGCGCGCGGGATCAAGCAGAAGCTCGGCAAGCGCCGCTGGTACGGGTTCGTCGCGATGCAGTCGCAGGTGTCACGGCGGATCGGGCCGGTGCTGACGGTGTCGGAGTCGTCCAAGGTCGACATCGTCAAGGACTTCCGGGTCGACCCGCGCGACATCGAGATCCTGCCGCTCGGCGTCGACACCCGGATCTTCCACCCGCGCGGCCCGCGCACGCCCGGCCGGATCGTCGCCATGGCCAGCGCGGACGCGCCGATCAAGGGCGTGGACGTGCTGCTGCGCGCGGTCGCCAAGCTCGCCACCGAGCGGGACGTGCACGTCATCGTCGTGAGCCGGCCGCAGAAGGACGGCCCGACCGACAAGCTCGTGCGGGAGCTGGCGCTCGGCGAGCGGGTCCGGTTCGTCCACGGCATCGGCGACGGGGAGCTGGGCGAGCTGATGGCGTCCGCGGAGATCGCGGTCGTCCCGTCCCGGTACGAGGGGTTCTCGCTGCCCGCCGTGGAGCACATGGCGTCCGGGACGCCGCTCGTCGCGAGCCGCGCCGGGGCGCTGCCCGAGGTCGTCGGCGACGCGGCCGTGCTGGTCGCGCCCGGGGACGTGGAGGAGCTCGCCGCGACGCTGCGCCGGCTGCACGACTCGGCCGCCGAGCGCGAACGCGCCGGCGCCGCCGGGTTCGCCCGCGTCCAGGAGCGCTTCGCCTGGCCGGCCGTGGCGAAGGCCACGGTCGAGCACTACCGGACCGCCATCGCCCAGCAGCGCTACCGGCGGCTCGCGCGCAGGACCAAGTGAGGCACGGGGCCACCTGAGGGAATGCTTTCCCGCGTCCCCCGCACGGAAGGAGCACGACCCTGCTGACCGTGGATTTCCACCGGTTCCGCGTCACCCCCGGCGACCGCGTCCTCGACATGGGATGCGGCGCCGGACGGCACGCCTTCGAGCTGTACCGCAGGGGTGCGCACGTCGTGGCCTTCGACCAGGACGCGGGCGAGCTCTCCGGCGTCGAGAAGATGTTCGCGGCGATGCGCGCCGAGGGCGAGGTCCCGGAGGACGCGACCGCCGAGACCGTGCAGGGCGACGCGCTCGACCTGCCCTTCCCGGACGACCACTTCGACGCGATCGTCGCGTCGGAGGTGCTGGAGCACATCCCGGACGACATGCGGGCCATGCGCGAGCTGATGCGCGTCCTCAAGCCGGGCGGGAAGCTGGCGGTGACGGTGCCGAGCTGGCTGCCGGAGCGGGTGTGCTGGGCGCTCTCGGAGGACTACCACACCGCGCCCGGCGGGCACGTGCGGATCTACACGCGCGCCGAGCTTGAGGCCAAGCTGAAGTCGATCGGGTTCCGGGTCGGCGGCCACCACCACGCGCACGGCCTGCACGCCCCGTACTGGTGGATCAAGTGCGCGGTCGGGGTGGACAACGACGGCCACCCGCTCGCGAAGGCCTACCACCAGGTCCTGGTGTGGGACATCATGAAGCGGCCCGCCGCCACCCGCCTCGCCGAGCGCGTGCTGAACCCGCTGATCGGCAAGAGCGTCGTCGTCTACTTCGCCAAGCCCACGGGGGCGGGCGCCGCGCCCGCGGCGCCGGTCGAGGAGACGGCGGATGCGGGCTGAGACCGGCTTGCCCGCGCTGCCGGGGGTCGTGTCGCCGGACGACGTCGTCGCGACGGCCCGGAGCATCACGGCGCAGCAGGAGGAGTCCGGCGCGATCCCCTGGTTCGCCCCGATGGGGGGCGTTCCCGGGCACGTGGACGCCTGGAACCACGTCGAGGCGGCGATGGCGCTGACCGTCGCCGGGTTCGGGGAGGAGGCCCGCCGGGCGTACGAGTGGCTGCGCGGCGTCCAGCGCCCGGACGGGTCGTGGCCCGCGAAGTGGGTGCTCGGCGAGGTCACCGAGCCGGGCGGCGAGTCCAACCACGCCGCCTACGTCGCGGTCGGCGTCTGGCACGAGCTGCTGATGTCCGGCGACGAGGAGTTCGCGCTGCGGATGTGGCCGGCGGTGCGGCGCGCGATCGACTTCACGCTCGGGCTGCAGACCCGGCGCGGCGAGATCATCTGGATGCGGGACGAGCGCGGTCGCCCGTCCGACCACGCGCTGCTGACCGGCTGCTCGTCGATCTACCAGTCGCTGCGCTGCGCGGTCGCGCTCGCCGAGCACCTCGGCGAGCCGCAGCCGGAGTGGGAGCTCGCCGCCGACCAGCTCGGCCATGTGGTGGCCGCGCATCCGGAGGCGTTCGCCGACAAGAGCCGCTGGTCGATGGACTGGTACTACCCGGTGCTCGGCGGCCCCGTCCGAGGCGAGGCGGCGGCGCGGCGGTTCGCGGACCGCTGGGACGCGTTCGTCGTACCCGGCCTCGGCTGCCGCTGCGTGTCCGACCAGCCGTGGGTGACGGCGGCGGAGAGCTGCGAGCTGGTGATGGCGCTGGACGCGTCCGGAGACCGCGACCGGGCCCTGGCGCTGTTCACCACCATCCAGCATCTGCGGCACGAGGACGGCTCGTACTGGACGGGCTGGCAGTTCGAGAACCGGCGGCACTTCCCCGGCGACCGCTCCACCTACACGGCGGCGGCGGTGATCCTCGCGGCGGACGCGCTGGCGGACGCCTCGCCCGGCGCCCGGCTCTTCAAGGAGATCGCGGGACGGCCGCTCGGGCCGTGCGCGGCGTCCGACCCGATCGCGTGCGGCTGCGCGCTCGTCACCGTCAGCCGGATGTGACCGGGCCAGCCTTGTCGGGGGCGGGCGTGCGGGGGTCGGTGTCGTTGACCCGCTCCAGGACGCGGAGCGAGCCGGCGGCGCGACGTTCCTCGAACGCGCCGCTCGCCAGTGCCCGGAGGTAGATGTGGTACGGCGGCTGCCCACCGTCCCTGGGGTCGGGGAACACGTCGTGTATCGCGAGGGCCCCGCCGACCGCGACGTGCGGTGCCCAGCCCTCGTAGTCGGCCTGCGCGTGCTCTTCCGCATGGCCGCCGTCGATGAACAGCAGGGCGAGCGGCGTCCGCCAGAAGGCCGAGACGGTGCGGGACTGGCCGACGACGGCGACGACCTCGTCCTCCAGGCCGGCGGCGGCGATCGTCTTGCGGAACGTGGGCAGCGTGTCCATCCGTCCCGTGCGCGGGTCGACGAGGGACGGGTCGTGGTGCTCCCAGCCCGCCTGGTTCTCCTCCGAGCCGTGGTGGTGGTCGACGGTGACCACGATCGTCCCGGCCGTCCTGGCGGCGGCCCCCAGGTAGACGGCGGACTTGCCGCAGTAGGTGCCCACCTCCAGGAGCGGCGCGGCACCGGCCAGGTGCGCCCCGTACCGCAGTGCCGTCTCGTACAGGGCGAGGCCCTCGTCGTCGGGCATGAAGCCCTTGGCATGGCGCGCCGCGCGCAGCAGCTCCACGGGCATCGCGGGGCCGGCGGACGCCTCGGTGTCGGTCATCGATCTCCCTCCGTCCGGGCACCATATACGACATCCTTTTGCGCGAGAGGGCAGCCTTGCCCAGCAATACTGGAACGTGTTCTACTTTCGTGGTTGGCGGGCGAGGACGGGGAAACGGAGAAGGCGATGAGAGTACGAGTCGACCCGCTGGTGTGCGAGGCGAACGCCGTGTGCGTCGGCCTCGCGCCCGAGGTCTTCGACCTCGACGACGAGGACGTCCTGCGGATCCTGGCGCCGGACGTCCCGCCGGAGGAGCAGGACCGCGTCCGGCACGCGGTGCGGTCGTGTCCGAAAGCCGCGCTGACGCTGGACGAGTAGAACCGGTCACCTCCCGTTCACCTGGTATCCCGTTTTCGGACCGCCCGGAAGCGGGCTGATGGCCTGTCCGTGGACAAGGCGAGCGTTTTCGCCCGATTGCGGCGGGCACCGACGGGACGCCAGCCCCCCACGGGAGGAGACCGTCCACATGGCGACCCGATACCGGCCGCACATCAGCCTGGTCGGCCTCATTTACCTCATCATCGGCCTGTTCATCGCATGGGACCGCGGCTACATCGACGGCAGCCTGATCCGCCGTGTCGGCAGCGCACTGCTGGCCGTGTTCCTCTGGTTCCTGATTCTGCTGGGCGTCGACCTGCACATCCGCGCCTAGCCGGCCTCGGCTTCGAGGCCTCGCGAGCAGGACACGGGCCGTCCGTTCATCCCCGCCCACGGGACGGCCCGTGTCCATCGCGACAGCCCCTCATCGCGCCACGGCCATAGACCGCAAAGTGGGGCAGAGGTTACTTTCCGCTCATGACGAAAAAAGACTGTAGTTGCGGACATGGCGGCGGCTGCTCGTGCCCGAAGGGATGCTCCTGCGGCTGCAACGGCTGAGAACGCCGCCTATTTCGGGACGGGCGCATGCCAGAAAAGCGGGCTCTCCGTACGCGCGCCGGACATGCTGCCGATGGCCAGGACCGCGGAGCCGGTGGTGGCCAGCGCGGTGAGCCGCTGATCGCCGGGTCCCGACAGGCCCGGAACCTGGAGACGGCTCCATGAGACGCCGTCCGCAGACGTGAGGACGGCGCCGTCCCCCTTCGACGTGCTCGCCGCCACGACGAACCCGTTCGGCGTCGCCGTGACGGCGGTGGCGGTGACGTCCGTGCCGAGGGCCTGCGGGGCCCAGGTCGCCCCGCCGTCCACGGAGACCAGGGGCGCGGCGCCGGCGCCGATCGCCACCAGGACCTTGCCGTTGGCGGCCACCTCGGTGAGCGGGCCGGTGGCGAGGCCGGACGGGAGCTTGGCGGCCGTCCACTTCATGCCGTCCGGGGACGTCCACACGGCGGGCGCCCTGTCCCTGCCTCCGACCGCCACGTACTTGTCCGCCGTCGCCGTGATCCCGGTGGCGGAACCGTCCAGGACGGTGCGCCGCCATCCCCGGAGATCGGCCGAGCGCCATGCCGCGCCCGCCCCGACCGCGACGTAGCCGGACGGGCCGGAGGTGACCGCGACGGGCGGCGGGCCGCCGGGGAACGGCGACTTCCGCCATGTCGTCCCGTCCTGCGAGGTCAGCGCGAGGGGGCCGGGAGTCGCGCCGGAGGTGCGCCCCACGGCGAGCCAGCCCTTGGCTCCGTGGACGGCGTCCGAGAGCCATCCGCCGGTGCCCGGGAACCGAGCCCGCGTCCAGGCGCGTCCGTCGGGAGCGCTCCAGATCGCGGCGCCACCGTTGGTGCTGCCCACGGCGACGGAACGTCCGGGCCCCGCGGCGAGCGACCTGATCGACCGTTCCGGACGGACGGCGCCCGGCACGCTCCACAGATCCACGCCGGACAGGTAGGCGTCGTTGCCCTGCCGCCCCGAGACCACGAGCGTGGAGACGGCGACGGTCAGGGCGCTGCTCTCCACCGGCGCCGGGACGCTGCCGCCCGACCTCCAGGTGCGGCCGTCATCGCTCCGCAGCACGTTGCGCGCGCCCTTCGCGCCCCGCACCAGGACGGCCAGGCCGCCGTTCCCGCCGAACCGCTCGATGCCGTGGCCGTTGAACCGGCTCGCCGCCTGCCATCTCACGCCGTCGGCCGACGTGAACAGGACGCCGAAGCGCTGGATCCGGCGCTTCTTCTTCCGATCGTTCCGGCCCGTCGCCTGCCTTCCCTCGCGGACGGTCGCGAACCAGCCCGGGCCGGCCGTCAGGCCCTTCGTCGGACCGTACGAGCCCAGGGCGTGCGGGACGGCGGCCACCGTCCAGGTGGGTCCGCCGTCCGCGGACCGCCAGAGGCCGTCGCCGCGCACGGTGCGGGTGACCTTCTTCCCGCCCTTCCTCGCGGTGACCTTCCTGGCGTACGTGCCGTGCGCGACCAGGACGTTCCCGCGCGAGGCCACGCGGTCAAGGCTCCTGACCCCTTTGGGGCCGTCGATACGCCGCCACGTCCGGCGGTCGGCGGACGTCCACACGGCGGCGCGGCCGGCGGACGCGCCCACCGCGACGAACCCGGTATCGATGCGGGTCAGGGCGTTCACCGTGTCGGACGGCGTGAACGGCGCGCCGAGCGGAAGCCGTGTCCAGGTGCCGGCGGTGGCGCTCGTCCACGCCACCGGGCCGCCGCCGGACGCCTGTCCGAGCGCCAGCCAGGCGCCCGCCGTCCCGGTGACGTGGCGCGGGCTGTCGCCGTTCGGGAGCGCCGAGCCGTCCGCCGTGCCCACGTCGGCGACCGACCAGGTGCGCCCCCGGTCGGCGGAGACGAGGAACCGGGCCCGCTCCCGGCCGGGGACGCCGTCGCCCTCGGTGCCCGCGGCGACGACCGTCCCGCCGGTGGAGGCGACGGCGGTGAGCTCCTGGACGAGCCCGTCGGTCGCGGCGGCGGGATCGGGGGCGAACAGCGCGTCCGCCGCCACCGGCCCCGGGACACCGGCCGCCCGCACGGGCTCCTCGCCCCGGGCCGCGCCGACGATCACACCGCCGGCGACCGCGACGAGCCCCACCGCGACCGCGAGCCGGGACCGGAGCCGGGGCTCGGCCGCCGGCCTCGGAGGCCCCGCCACGAGCACATCATGAGGATCGGGCAACGTCCCGCTTGCGGGTTTACGAGGCGCGGGTCTACGAGCGGGAGGCTTTTGCGCCGCGGGCTTCGGAGCGGCGGGCGCCGGAGCGGCAGGCTTCGGAGCAGCGGACGGGCGGGGCGCGGGCTGGCGGGGCGCGGGCTTCGGAACGTCCGGCAAATCGGCGGGCGGTTCCGCGGGCGGCTGGGTGCGCTCGCGGGGCGGGGCGCCGTGGCCCCAGCGCAGCCCGGCGGCGCGCCATGCCTCGTACGCGCGCTGCCAGGGCGACAGCGCCGCGGGCATGTCCGCGAGATCACCGGCGACGCCGAACGTCAGCCGCCGCCGGACCTGGCGGGAGCCGGCGGGCTCCTCCTCGGCCGTCCGCCGGGCCTCGTCCTGCTCCGGGGTCCTCGCCGTCACACGCGCTCCTTCACGGTCCTGTCGGACCACCATCAAATCGCGCCACGCTGGTCCATGTACGGACATCCGCGTGAACGGCGGCCGATGAGGCCGCGGGAGCGTTCTATCACTTCACGCCCGGCGTATACGATCTTTTGCTTCGATCGCCCCCTTGTAGGCATAACCCCGGATATGGACGACCGGCGCGCCGGCGGGCGGGACCCCGTGGACCTCGGCGGAGACGCCCACGCCGTCCGCCTCCACGCGGATGCCCGGCGGGACGACGATCTCGACCGTGGACTTGTAGGCGAGCACCCGCAGCTCGGTGACCTGCGCGTCCAGTTCGGCGGCGCGCAGGTCCAGCAGACCGGTGCCCTTGTACACCGCGACCGTGGACCGTTCGGGCAGCCGCCAGCGTCCGGCCCGCTTGAGCGAACCCTTGTAGGCGACCTGGAGGCGTCCCGCCGGCGCCCGCTCGGAGCCCTCCCGGACGACCCGGGCGTCCTCGGACGGCAGGTCGGCGGCCACGGCCCAGAGCTGCCCGTGCGTGCGCGCCGCGAGCACGAGGCCGATGCGCTCGTCGAGCTCCGCCTCGCTCAGCCGTCCCACCGCGAAGGCCGTGTGCAGCCGGACGAGCATCTCGTCGCGGTCGCGGTCCGAGGCGCGGACGGCCTGGGTCTGCTGCTCGACGCTCATCGCATCTCTCCCCTCAAGACGAGATGTATCGTAACCCCTCGCCCCTCGGTTTTCGAGACATTGACCGCATCCCGACGCGCGCGATCTTGCCTGCGGCTCCGCCGGACGTCCGTCCGCTAGATTCGGAAGCGGCCAGCACCGAGGGGGGACGATCGATGGGCGGGACGCTCGGCCGCACGCATGGTCCGTACACGCTCTACGACCTGGACGCGCTTCCCGAGGACGGCCGCCGCTACGAGCTGGCCGACGGCTGGCTGAACGAGCTGCCCGGCGACCTGTGGCACGACCACGCCGCGGGCCAGCTCAAGGCGATCCTCAAGGAGGCGGCCCGCCAGGCGGACGCCGACGTCCACATCGCCGGGGCCCCGCAGGACGTGACCACCCCGGCCGGCGTCCGCAAGCCGGACGTCTTCGCCGTGACCCGCGACACCGCCCGCGCCGTCCTGGAGCGCCAGACCCGCACCTACTACGGGCCCGATCTCCTCCTGGTCGCCGAGGTCGTCACGCCCCGCACCGTGAACGAGCAGATCGACCGCGTCCGCAAGGTGGAGGAGTACGCCGCGACCGGCATCCCCCACTACTGGCTCGTCGACCTGGAGCCCCGTCCCGCCATCACCTTCCTGGAACTCGTGGACGGCCGGTACGAGCTGGCCTGCAAGGCCCGCTCCGGCGAGACGATCACCCTGGACCGCCCCTATCCCCTGGCCTTCGACCCGGCCCGCCTCTCCGAGATGGACTGACCGCCGCACGCCCGGCGTAGCCGGTGCGGAAGACTGAGGCCAAGGACGTCGACATCGTCATCGACACGATCGGCGGTGACTACGGGCCGCGCTCGCTGCGCACCCTGCGGCCGGGCGGCGTGCTGGTGTCGCTCGTGCTCAGCAGGCTCGACGCGATCGACGCCGGGGCGGCCGGGGTGCGCGCGGAGACGCTGCTGGTCGAGCCCGACTTCCACGCGATGACGTGGCTCGCCGCGCTCGCGGAGGCGGGGTCGCTGCGCGCCGAGATCGACTCGGTCTTCCCGCTGGAGGACGCCGCGCAGGCCCACGAGCGGGGCGAGACCGGCCGCGTCGCCGGCAAGATCGTCCTCACCGTCGGCTGACCGTCCTCCCGCCCCCACCCACCACCATTCAACGGACGAGCTC
>NZ_VCKW01000291.1 GCF_005889715.1 Actinomadura soli | reverse complement strand
GGGCGGGGCGAGGAGCTGGCGGAGATCGAGGCGGCGGCCGGTCGATCTCGGCTGGTGACGCTGCTCGGGCCGGGCGGGGTCGGCAAGTCGAGGCTGGTCGCGGTCGCGGCGGCCGCGTCCCGGCGGGGCGGCGTGTTCGTCGACCTGGTGCCCGTGCGGGACGGGTTCGTCGAGCATGCCGTGGCGGCCGCGCTGGACGTCACCGAACGTCCGCAGACCGAGCTGCACACGGCGATCATCGAGCGGCTGGGGCGGAGCCGGACGCTGATCGTCCTCGACAACTGCGAGCACCTGCTGGACGCGGTCGCCGGGTTCGCCGACCGGATCCTGGCGGCCTGCCCCGGCACCCGGATCCTCGCGACCAGCCGGGAGCGGCTCGGCGTTCCCGGGGAGCGGATCGTCCGGGTGGGGCCGCTGCCGCTGTCCTCGCACGCCGAGGCGCTGTTCACCGACCGGGCCCTGGCCGCCGACCCCGAGTTCGCGGCGGAGCCCGGCGCGGTGGCGGAGATCTGCGCCCGGCTGGACGGCATGCCGCTGGCGATCGAGCTGGCGGCGGCCCGGAGCGCGGCCTTGGGCGCGTCCGGTGTGCTCGCCGCGCTGGACGATCGGCTGCGCCTCCTCGCGGGCGGCCGTGGGGCGGACGAACGGCACCGTTCGCTCCGTGCAGTCCTGGCCTGGAGCCACGACCTTTTGGACGACGAGGAGCGCGGACTGTTCCGGCGGCTTGCGGTGTTCGCAGGCGGGTTCGACCTGGACGCGGTCCTCGCCGTGACCCCGGGGACGACGGCGGGCGCGGCGGCCGACGTGCTGGGCCGCCTCGTCGACAAGAGCCTGGTCGTCAAGGCAGGGTCGGGTCGTTGGCGGTTGCTGGAGACCGTCCGGGTGTTCGCCGGGGAGCACCTCGCGCTGGGCGGTGAAGAGGCGGTCTTGCGGGATCTGCATCTGGCATGGGCCGCCAAGGTCGCCGCCGATCTGGCCGCCGGGAGCGGGGAGGGGCGGGAGTTCGACGCCGTCGCGGACGATCTGCGCGCGGCGCTGGCCGCCGCGCCCGCGGAGGCCGGGGACGTGGCGCACGAGCTGGCCCGGTCTCTGGGGCGCCTCGCCTACACGCGACGGTTCGCGCGCGAGGCGTACGGCCACTTCCTGGAGGCGTCCGAGCGGGCGGGGTCGCCGGGGGAGGCGTCCAGGGACCTCAAGAGCGCGGCCGACTGCACGCATGTCCTCCCGACCGGCGACCACCGGCATTTCGACCTGCTGCGCTCCGCGGCCGACCAGGCCCGGGACGCGGCGGACGGCGACGCGGAGGCCGTCCTCCTCGCCACGGCGGTCGTCACGACGGCGCGCAATCCCGGCTGGGGCCTGATCCCGCACGAGGAGCTGCGGCGGCTGCTGGAGCGCGCGGAGGACGCCGGTGATCCCGGCGATCCGGTCGTCGCGGCGTGGCTCGCCGCCGCCCGCGCATGGACGGCCTCGCCCGAGCCGTACAGCACCGATCCCGCCCGGGCGGAGGAGGCCGTGGCGGCGGCGCGTGCGACGGGTGACCCGGTGCTGCTCAGCGCCGGTCTCGACGCGACGGTCAGCGCCGCGCTGCGCGAGGGCCGACTGCGGGACGCGCACCGGATCGCCCTGTCCCGGCTGGACCTGCTGGACGTCCTGCCCCGCGACGACCCGGCCAGCGCGGTCGAGATCGTCGACATCGTGCACGTGGCGGTGAACTGCGCGATCGCGGCGGGGGACCTGCCCGCGGCGCTCGCCGTCGCGCGGCGGGCGCTGGCGGACGACCTGCTCGAAGACCAGTACCACCTGTCGTCCAACATCATCATCCTGCCGCTGGCGCTGAGCGGCGGGTTCGGCGAGGCGCTGCCGTACGCCGACGAGGCGTGGGAGAGCTGGGTGCGGACGGGGCGGCTGGAGAGCGGGTTCATGCTGCCGGTCGCGGTCGGCCCCGCGCTCGTCCACGGCCTGCGCGGTGATCGCGGACGGTACCTGGAGTGGCGGGCCCGCACGCCCGGCGCGCCGACCGGGCAGGTGTTCGACCTCCCGGCGCTCGCCGGATTCGTGGACGCGCTGGTCGCCGTCCACACCGGGCGGCTCGACGGCGCGTCGGAGCTGGTCGCCGGGCTCTTCTCGGACGCGGCGAACCCGATGTACGCCGGGTACTCCCATGCGGCCGGTGCCGAGCTCGCCGTCCTGGCGGGCCTTCCGGACGCGGCGGCGCGGGTCGGCGCCGCCGAGGCCGCAGTCGCCGAGAACCTCTGGGGCGCCGCGTGCCTGGCCCGTGCCAGGGGACGCCTCCACGACGATCCCCGCGAGCTGGCCGCCTCCGTCGAAGGGTGGGAGCGGATCGGTGCCCGTTTCGAGCGGGCGTCCACGCTGCTGCTCCTCCCCGAGCGGGCAGACGAGGGCCGCGCCGAACTGTCCGCTCTGACGAAATGCGAATAGCGCACCTCGGTTGGGAGGTGCGCCATCCGCAGGGAGGGTCAGGCGGAGAAGAATTCGCCCACCGCCGTCCCGAGGGACGCGGGGTCGACCTGGCCGTGGGCCTGGCCGTCCAGCCACTCCAGTCGTGCGTCCCGGAGCTGGCGGGTCACCGCCTGCGCCGCGTCCCGCATCCGGTCGGTGCTGGCCGAACCCGCCACCACCAGCACCGGGACGGCGATGGCCGACAGACGGTCCGGGACCGGCCCTTTGCCCACGACCGCCGCCTCGTAGGCGAGGGTGTGCGCGACGCTTTCGATGTGGGCCCAGTACGGCTGGGCCTTCATGCCCTCCACCGCCTCCGGTGGCATCTCGGCGCCCTTGGTGAGGAACAGCTCGATGGCTTCCCCGCGCCGTCCCTGCTCGGCGAGCGCGCCGAGTTCCCCGGCGGACGGCAGCGACCGGCCCGGCGCGGTCACGTACGGCGGCTCGAGCACGGCCAGCTTCGTGATCGGGGCGCCCGCGGCCGCCGCCTCCAGCGCGAGCGCGCCGCCGGACGACCCGCCGAACACCATCGCCGTCCCACCGGCCGCCCCGATCAGCGCGGTCAGGTCCTCGATCTCCCGCTGGACGGCGTACGGCGCGGTGTCGCCGCTGTCGCCGCGCCCCCGCCGGTCGTAGTTGTAGACCGTGTACTTCGAGGCCAGAGCGTCCGCGATACCGGTCATGATCGGGTCGTTGCGGCTGGAGAACGCGCCCTGGACGAGGACGACCGCGGGCCCCGCGCCGATGCGGTCGTAGGCGATGGACGTCCCGTCCGCGGACGTCGCCGTCCGGTGCCGGTGGGTGACCTCGGAGACGATGATCTTCCTCATGGTCGTTCCCTTTCTCAGCTGAGTTTCATGGAGGGTCAGGCGGTGCGGGCGCGCTCGGGGCGGGTGCGTGCGCTCCTCCCGGCGAGGAGGGGAAGCAGCATCAGGGCGGCCGTCAGCCCGAAGGCCGCCGGGTACCCGGTGTGGACGGCGGCGAGCCCGAACCCGGTGGCGCCGAGGCCGATGCCGACGTCGTAGGCGACGTTCCACAGGGCGCTGACCGTCCCGTAGGAGGAGGACGGGACGCGGTCGAGCATCACGGCCATGCTGGCGTTGCCGGTCAGCCCGAACCCGGCGCCGAACAGCACCATCCCGGCCAGCACCGCGGCCGGGCTGGACACCAGCACCAGCAGGGCGATGCCGCTCGCCGAGATCACCAGCCCGGGGACGAGCTGCCGCGCCGCGCCGTACCGGTCGCCGTTGCGTCCGGCCCACCAGCGGGTGCACGTGACCGCGAGGCCGTGCGCCAGCAGGGCCCAGGCGGAGACCGCGCCGCCGACGAGGGGCAGGAAGGTGGCGGTGATCCCCGTCGCGACGGTCGTGGCGGCGAAGAACAGCGACGGGACGAGCAGCTCACGCTTCCGCGCGGCGGCGACGAGGCCGAGCGGCGCCTCCGGTTCGGGGCGCCGGCCCGGCAGGTCCCGCACCGCCGCCAGCCCGGCCAGCGCGGACACGCCGGCCAGCGCGAACACCGGCGCGTACCCGACCAGGTCGCCCAGCCACAGGCCCGCCGGGAGAGCCACCATGGCCGGGACACCGCAGGCGATCCCGTAGATGCCCAGCCCCTCGCCGCGCCGCTCCGCCGGGACGATCGAGGCCACCAGCGCCCCGCCCAGCACCACCGCCACCGCGAACCCGGCGCCCCGCACCAGGCAGGCCATCAAGATCATGGCCATGCTCCCCGAGGTCGCCAGCGCCAGCGCCGGAACGCCCAGCAGCGCCAGCGCCGGAACGCCCAGCAGCGCCAGGCCGGTGCCGAAGACCGTCCGGTATCCGCACCGGGCCACCAGCCGCGGGACCGCCAGCTCGGCGGCCACCGTCGCGAGCATCATCACGCCCGTGGTCAGCCCGGCGCCCACCCCGCCCGCACCGGTCGCGTCCGCGTACCGGGGCAGCGAAGAGAACAGCAGGTAGAAGCTGGTGGACGAGCCCACACCGGCCACGAGCACCAGCGCGAACGCCCGGCTCATCAGCCGCGGCCGGGCGCCCGCGCCGTCCGCCGTGGCCGTCGTTGTGCTCGTCGTGGTGGTCATCGGGGCCTCCTCAGCAGGTGTCCAACTGCCGAGAAGCGTCGCGTCCAGGACCACTGACCCACATCCGTGCCCACCACGGATCCATCACCGAGAGGCCCTCAACCCACCGTGGACGAGGCGTAGGAGCTACGTGGGGCGCTGCTGGCCGTAGACGTGGACGCTCTGTCCCCTGTACTCGGTGTCGTGCAGGTAGCGGTGCCCGATGCGCTCGGCCACGGCGATGGAACGGGCGTTGGCGGGCAGGATCAGCGAGATGACCTGCTCGGCCGCCAGCTCCGTGAAGCAGTACGCGAGAGCCGCGCGGCCTGCCTCGGCCGCGTATCCCTTCCCCCAGTGGCGGCGGGCCAGGCACCAGCCGACGCCCAGGCCGGGGAAGCCGTGCGGCTGCCACGGTCCGGCGCGTCCGACGAAGCTGCCCGTCGCCTTCTCGACCACCGCCCAGTGCGAGTAGCCGCGGATCTCCCGGTGGCCGATGAAGGTGGCGAGGCTTCGCCAGGCGTCCGCCGGGCTGGTGCCCACGCTCTCCGCGAGGCCCGAGGCCACGTCCGGGTCGGCCAGCATCGCCGCGTAGTCGTCGAAGTCCTCGCCGGTCAGAGGCCGCAGGAGGAGCCGTTCCGTCTCCAGCATCGTCATGATCACAGTGTGCCGTCCCCGGCACGAGGGACCCGCTTCCTCATCAGCCCGAGGGACGACGCCGCGCGATGATCTCCGTAGCGTCGTGGGGCATGAGAATGAACCGCTTTCCCTCTCGCACCGGAACGGGTGCTCTGGCGCTTACTGCGATTGGCGTCGTCAGCGCGTGCGGCGGTGGTGCGGGGACCGCTGGTATTGGCCTCCGGGGGGCGGATCAGAGCGTGCGGGAGCGCGTTGACCCGTCCATTCAGAGTTTCCTGGCGGGAACTCTGCCGAAGGGGCCGGGCGGCACGGTCGCCGCCGCCCATGACGGACGGCTTGTGCACTGCGATGGCTTCGGCTTCGCCGATCGGGAGAGGAAGATCCCGGCCCGCTGCGACACCGTCTACGACGTCATGTCCATCACCAAGCAGTTCACCGCCGCCGCCATCATGAAGCTGGAAATGGCGGGCAAACTGCGGGTGACCGACCGCATCGGCGCATTCCTCGGCCCGGTGCCCGCGGACAAGCGCGAGATCACCCTGCATCACCTGCTGACGCACACCGCGGGCCTGGACGACGAGGACATCGGCGGCGACGACTACGCCCCGGTCTCGCGCGACGGCATGATCCGCGCCGCGCTGAAATCGAATCCGCAGTCGGCCCCGGGCGCCGAGTTCCACTACTCCAACGTGGGATACAGCCTGCTGGCGGCGATCGTCGAGAAGGTCTCGGGCGCCGGCTACGAACGCTTCCTCGCCGAGCATTTGTTCGCGCCGTCGGGCATGACGCGGACCGGGTACGTCCTGCCCCGGTGGGAACGCGACCAGGTCGCGGTGGAGTACGACGAGAACGGCGCGCCGCAGGGGCGCCCGTACGAGCACCCGTGGGCCGCCGACGGGCCCTACTGGTACCTGCGCGGCAACGGCGGCCTGCTGTCGACGCCGCGCGACATGTTCCGCTGGCATCGCGCGCTGGAAGGCGACCGGGTCCTTTCCGGACGCGCCAAACGCCAGATGTTCACACCGCACGTCCTCGTCGGAGTGCGGAACGGCGACAAGTTCTCCTACGGGTACGGCTGGGGCGTCGTCCGCAAAAGCGACGGCCGGACCGTGGTCGAACACGATGGCGGCAACGACTGGTCGTTCGGCGAATTCGCCCGCTTCCCCGACCACCGGGTGATGGTGTTCTGGATCACCAACCACGCCTACCGCGAGGGGAAATGGAAGCTTGAGGAACGGAACGCGGAACTGACCCTCGGAATCGAGAAACGCGCCCGCGACTGACCAGAGCGGCGGGTCAGCCGAAAACGGCCCGTTCCGCCTTCTGGAGAAGGGTGACCAGCTCGTCCGCCCCGGTCGTCCCGAGGGGCGCGAAGGCGGGGGCCATCAGTGCGTCGGTGAGGCGTTCGGCGTCGTCGCGGCGGCGCCGGACGTCGTCCGTCACCTCGGGATACGGGCGCGGCCAGCCGAAGTACTCGGCGTTCGGCTCGCCGTCGAGGAGGAGCGCCGAGCGGCCGCTGAGCACCGCCTCCAGCGGGTTCAGCCCGCTCGCCAGGACCGCGACGATGTGCAGCCCGCCGCGCAGCTCGCGGACGACGTGCGCGAGCTGGATCACCCGGGCTCGATCGTCCTCGGGCAACGGCACCGCCCGCCAGCCCGCGAAGAGCGGCGCGGCGACCACCGGCCCGCCGTCCACGACGCGCTGGAGCAGGTCGGCCAGCCGCGCCGACTCCGCGAAGCCGTCCAGCTTGCGGCGCCCGAAGCCCTGGGCCACGTCGGCGTAGCGGGTGACGGCCGTCGCCGTGGGGAGACCGGCTCCCCTTTCCCACGCCTTCCGCACCGTCGCGACCGGGAAGAAGCCGGCCGCCGCCGCGACGACGTCGGCGTCGACGTCGCCAAGGACTCCGCAGCGGCCACGGAAATAGGGCGTCCAGCCGGTGAGGCCCGACTCCACCGAGTACGCCTTCGCCTCCCGCGAGCGCATGAACGCCCCGCCCAGCCGCCCGATCGGCTCCGCCACCGCCGCCGCGATCTCGCGCATTCCGCCGTCCCCTCGCCGCCACTCACCGAAAACCGAACCAAATTCTACAATTCGGTGGGTGAAGGCCCGCGACCGGGGCGTCAGGGTTTGCGGGCGACCCCGCCCGCGCCGGGCACCGCCGGTGGCTCCTCCCAGGGGCTCGGCTCGGGCCGCCACCGGGACACGGGGACGACGCCCGGCTCCAGCACGTCCAGCCCATCGAGATAGCGGGCGATCTGGTCGACGCTGCGCGGGGTGTAGGACACGGCGCCGCTGCTCGCGTTGTACCGGGCGATGGCCTCCAGATAGTCGGGGTCGGTGTCGGTGCCGTCATAGACGGCGAGGTGACTGCCCGATGGAAGCGCCGCCATCAACCGGCCGACGATCGACCGCGCCTCGTCGTAGTCGCCGACCAGGCCGAGAATGCCCATGAGCATCAGCCCGACGGGCCGGCTGAGGTCGAGGGTCCTGGACGCCCGCGCCAGGATGGCCTCGGGGTCGCGGACGTCCGCCTGAATGTAATCGGTCACCCCTTCGCGCGTGCTCCTGAGCAATGCCTGGGCGTGCACCAGGACCAGCGGGTCGTTGTCGACGTACACGATCCGCGATTCGGGCGCTATCCGCTGCGCCACCTCATGGGTGTTGTCCACGGTCGGCAGGCCGGTGCCGATGTCCAGGAATTGCCGGATGCCCGCGTCATCGGCCAGATACCGGACGACCCGCGTCAGCATGTACCGGGAATGGCGCGTGAGGTCGACCATGCCCGGGAAGATTTCGCAGACCTTGTCGCCGGCGAGCTGGTCGACCGGATAGTTGTCCTTGCCTCCCAGCAGGTAGTTCCACACCCGCGCCGAATGCGGAATGGTCGTATCGATCTCGGGATGTGTGCTCACGGCGGCTCTCCCTGATTCCGGAGGCGGTCGCGACCGATGCTGCCAGGTCCGGCAGGTCTCGCGATAGCCCCGCGCGCCCGAAGGCCGCCGGGCCCGACCTGGCGGCGGAGGGCGGACGGCGGACGTGACCGGCGGACGGCGATCAGCGGACGGCGGCCAGCGGGCGGCGGGGCGGCGACCGGCGGCCGGCCGGGACAAGATGTGCGTCGCGAACCCCGGATATGAGCCCGGATGCGCGCGGCATGACCGCTGTGACAGAAATCTTTACAGTATTGACCCGGTGAACACAGGTCGTTTCGGCTGTTTTCGGCGGCGGGCCGCATGCCCTGGCCCGCGGTTCGCTGCTGGCCGACCGCGTCCTCGGGGTGGTCAGCGTCGCGGCCCCGGCCCCGTTCGGCGCCGAAGGGCTCGACTGGTTCGCGGGAATGGGCGCGTCCAGCGAGGCGTCGCTGCGCGCCGCCCTCGCGGGACGCGCGGCGAAAGAGGACTACGAGGCGAAGGCCCCCTACGACCCGGATATGTTCACCCCGGCCGACCACGCCGCGCTCGCGGGCGAATGGTCATGGTTCGAAGAGGTAGTGGGCCCGGCCGTCGAGAACGGTGTCGGCGCGCTGGTCGACGACGACCTCGCCTATGTCGCCCCGTGGGGATTCGACCCGGCCGCCATCACCGCGCCGCTCCTCGTCCTGCATGGCGGTCAGGACCGGATCGTCCCCGCGTCCCACGGCCGATGGCTCGCCCGCCACTGCCCCACGGCACACCTGCGCCTCTCCCCGGACGACGGGCATATCTCCGTTCTCAACTCCGCCGAGTCGGCCCTGGACTGGCTCCGCACGCACGTCGGATAGGAACGCTCGGCCCGCCCGGGCGGGCGGGGGAGCGGAAGCCTGGCGGTCGCGTCGCTTCACCGGCCGCCTGATACGGCGCGGTGTCCGGACCTGGAAATCGGGTCGAGACGGTGGAGGTCGCGATCTAGAGTGCCGAGTGTGAGGGATCTCGCGATTGACACGGCGGTGAAGGGCGACAACGGACGCTACGTCGCCGAACTGGTGCCCGACTGGTCGGCGTGGGGCCCGGTCGGTGGTTTCGTGGCCGCCATTCTCGCGCGGGCGGCGCTGGCACACGGATCGCTTCCGCGGGTGGCGTCGCTGTCGTGCCATTTCCTGTCGGTCGGACAGTTCGCCCCCGTCGATGTGGAAGTGACGACACTGCGCCGGTCGAAACGCGCCGAGTCGGTGCGGTGCTCTATGCACCAGGACGGAACGGCCATTGCGGAGGGCCTCATCTGGCTCACCGACGACCATCTGGACGGATTGCGCCACGACGCCGCGACAATGCCGGACGTGCCCGCCCCGGACGAACTCCGCTCGTTCGCCGAACTGGACCCCGACCCGGACC
>NZ_VCKW01000290.1 GCF_005889715.1 Actinomadura soli | reverse complement strand
GCCCCCAACCGGACGCACCGCCACCGCCCGGACGCACCAACCCAAGCCACCGCCGCACCACGCACCAACCTCAACGCTTGCGATCGCGACCGAAGGCAGGTTTCAAGCCTGCGAGAAACCTGATCGCGCAGCGAGCCCCCAGGGCGAGCCGAAGCGATGCAGCGATCGCGCCGCGTTTCTCGACGATGGAGGGCCGCCAAGGCCCGAAGGAGGAGAGAAACGCCATAAACCAGGGTCGGCGCCCGCCCATGTGCCCGGGGTGAGTGGGCGGGTCGCCGCCTGTCCGAGGCGCTGGATCCGGCGCCCTCAGGGAGAATCCTCGGCGTGCGATCGTTCCAAGTCAATTCTCGGGTTTCCTTATCGATCTCCTAGCCTTAGCTTGGGTGGCATGACCCTGGACGATCTGCGCGTGTTCGTGGCCGTGTGCGCGGCGGGCAATCTCAGCGCGGTGGCCCGCGATCTGTCGTGCAGCCAGTCGGCGGTCAGCCAGCATGTGAAGCGGCTGGAACGCGAGACCGGGCTCGTGCTGCTGGAGCGGCATCCGCGCGGGGTGGTGCCGACGCGGGCGGGGCGCGTCCTGCAGCAGGCCGCGACGGAGGGGCTCGCCGGGCTGGACGCGGCGCTGCGCCATCTCGACGACCTGCGCCGCGGTGTCGGCGGCACGGTCCGGGTCGCGACGGGGGCGACCACCGTCCGGCACTTCATGGCGGCGGGCGTGGCCGCGTTCCGGGGCCGCCATCCCGAGGCGGCGCTGCAGTTCGAGACCGCGGGGTCCAGCCGCCGGTGCCTGGAGGCCGTCCGCTCGCATGCCGCGGACCTGGCGTGGGTGACGACAGGGCCGCCGTTGGAGGGGGTCGAGCAGCGGGCCTCGCGCGAGCTGCCGTGGATGCTCGCCGTCAACGCCGATGATCCGCTGGCCCGGCGGACGTCCATCGCGCTGGAGGAGCTGTCGGGGATCCGGCACATCGAGCTGCCCGAGCACTCCACCTCGCGCCTGCATCTGGAGGCGCACCTCGAGCGGCACGGGGTGCGGCTGACGTCCACCACGAGCGTCGCGGACTGGGACACCGCGCTCCTGCTCGCCGAGCTGGGTCTCGGCCACGCGATCCTGCCCGCGCTGCCGGGGTGGGGGCGCGGGAGCGGGGACGTCCGGCTGATCCCCATCCCGGACCTCCCGCCGCTCACCGCGGGGTGGGCGGCGCGGCGGTGGGACGCGCTCAGCCCGCTCGCCGTCGAGTTCGCCGACACCGTCCTGGAGCATCTCCGGACGTGACCGGCCGGGACGTGAAACGGCCCCGGACCTCGCAGGAACGGTCGGCGAGGGCCGGGGCCTCGTCGGCTCCGGGGCGGCGCGCCGGGGATCGCGGCGGCGCGCCGTGCCGGGCCGGCGCCAAGGGGCGCTGGACGTGTCAGGTCTGCGCCTGGAACATCCAGTGCTGCTTCTCCAGTTCGCGGGCGATGCCGATGAGCAGGTCCTGCGTCACCGGGTCGGCCTCGTCGGTGGCCGTGATGCGCTCGCGGAACCGCGCGATGATCTGCGCGAGGATGTCGGTGACCGCGGCGACGACCTTGTCGTCGTCGAGGTAGCCGGCCTCCAGCTGCGGAATCCTCGTGCGGTCGGCGACCGTGCGGGCACGGCCGTCGGGGTTCACGCCGATCGCCACGGCGCGTTCGGCGACGTCGTCCTGGCCCCCGCGGGCGAGGGCGACGATCTCGTCAAGGTGCTCGTGGACGACCTTGAAGTTGCGTCCGGTGAGATTCCAGTGCGCCTGCTTGGCGACCAGGGAAAGATCGATGAGGTCGATGAGGGAGCCCTGCAGGACGTCCCCTGCGATCTTCTGGGCCTCGTCGCCGATCGGGCTCTTGACCGCTCCCATGGTGGGGGCTCCTTCCGCGTCGTTACGGGTAACCGTTACAACACGGAAACCTCCCCGCAAATGCCGCATTCATGCGTGAGGCCGAGCACATCCGCGTTTCTGGACCGCGGCATGAACGGCCGGGAAAGCGCCCGCGAACAGGCGGTGAGAACGAGCCGTCGGAAAACGGCTCAGGCCGCGACCATGTCGGCGCGGAACTCCCCGGTGATCTCTTCCGGCGTCTCCGGGATGCTCTCGGCGGAAATGCGCTCGTGCTCCGGCGGCGCGCCCGCCATGACGGGCTCGTGCTGCAGCTCGGCGAGGGCCAGCTGGTCCGCCACGTCCCTGAGGACGTGCGAGAGCGGAACGCCGAGCGCCTTGCAGATCGAGGACAGCAGTTCCGAGGACGCCTCTTTCTGTCCCCGTTCCACTTCGGACAGGTAGCCGAGTGACACCCGCGCGGCCGCGGACACCTCACGGAGGGTGCGTCCCTGGCGCAGCCGCAGCTGCCGCAGTACGTCACCGAGCAGCTGGCGAAGCAGGACCATCGTCTCGCTCCCTCCCTCAGTTCGGACCATCTGCCGGTTCCACCGTACCCGGCTTGACGGCGGCCATGGCAGACCGTTGAATTCGTGTTCGCTCGGAACGTAACGCTGTAATCAGCCCCGATCTTCCCGATCCGGCCGAGCCTTCCCGCTCCGCTCCGTGACGTCAAGGCCCAGCAGGACGCGTCTCAGCAGCTCAAGGGCGTGCACGACGGTCATCCGCCGGATCACCGCGCGGGATTCGGGTCCGGCGCCCGGCACAGGGAGTTTCGGTCCGACCACAGTGAGCGACCTCTCAGGACCGGCCACGCCGATATAGATCGTGCCCACGGGACGGCCGTCCTGTGGGTCGGGGCCCGCCACACCCGTCACGGCGAGACCGTACGTCGCGTTGAGCGCGTCCCGCACGCCCGCCGCCATCGCGGCCGCGACGTCCGGGTGGACGGCCCCCTCCTCGGCCAGCAGATCCGCCGGGACGCCCAGCAGCCGGTGCTTGGCCTCGGTGGCGTACGTCACCATCCCGCCCGCGAACGTCGCGGACGACCCCGGCATCGCGGTCAGCTCCGCGCCGATGAGCCCGCCGGTCAGCGACTCGGCCGTGGCGACGGTCGCCGCGCGCTCCGCGAGCAGCCGGTGGACGACCCGGTCGAGCGACTCGTCCTCGGCCCCGTAGACGGCGTCGCCGAGCAGGTCCCGGACGCGCGCCTCGACGGCCGCCAGGCGCCCGGCGGCCCCGGGCCCCGCGACGGTGATCCGGACCTTCACCTCGGCCGGGTCGGGCAGGTACGCGAGCCGCACCCCGTCCAACGCCTCGACCTCGGCGAGCCGCGTCGCGACGACCGACTCCCACATCCGGGCGGTGCGCAGCGTGCGGCGCGCGACGGCGGGCAGCCCGGCGATCTCCGCCAGCTCCGGCAGCACGGTCTCGTCCATGATCGTGTGCATCTCGAACGGGACGCCGGGCAGCGCGTAGACGATCCCGCCGGGCAGCTCGACGCGCAGGCCGGGCGCCGAGCCCGCGGGGTTGGCGATGACCCGCGCGCCCTCGGGGACGTCCGCCATACGCAGCGCCATCGGCTGCAGCTCCCGCCCGGCGCGCGCGACCCGCTCGCGCAGCCGCCGCTCCAGCGCCGGGTCCCGGACGAGGCCGACGCCCGCCGCCTTGGCGAGCGCGTCGCGGGTCAGGTCGTCGTAGGTCGGCCCGAGGCCGCCGGTGGTGATGACCGCGTCGGCGCGGCCGAGCGCGGCGGTCACCGCCTCGACGATCAGGTCGAGCTCGTCGCCGACGACGACACCGCGGGTCACGTCGACGCCGTGGTCGGCGAGCCGGCGGCCGAGCCACGCGGCGTTCCCGTTGATCGTGTCGCCGAGGAGCAGCTCGTCCCCGACGGTGAGCAGTTCGACCCGCATCGCGTCCCCATCCCCGCTGTTCACCGGCACGGCTCCCGGCCGCGCCGCCCGGCCCGGCCGCCGGGCCCGGCGCCCCGAATCTACCGGCGGCGCGCTCTCCGGCCCGCCCGGACCGGACGGGGGACGGATCGGGACGCCCGCCGGTTGACCGCGAACAACGACCGAATGAGGACGGGGTCGATATCGTCCGATCGCATCGGTCCAAGTGGATTTCCCTATTCGCTCGCCGTGGAAAAGCAACGGCCGCGCATTGTTTCATGTCATGTACTTACATCCGCCACCGCGTGCGACGGGCACGGCGCCCGAGGCGCACATCGGCGGCGGCTACTACTGACATTCTGTCCACCAATTACCAGAAGTGCAGGTCACAATGTGAGTCAAAACTCATTCGCCCGATTCGTGCGCCCGGGGAATCCTAGGGATAATTGCGAACCAGCGGGGGCTTGAACGGGGCTGCGGGGCCACGACCGGGGTGGGCGTGGCCCCGCAGCCCACGTCATGTCCGGGGTCGCGCAGGGCCGTCAGCCGCGTGCCAGCCGGCGCAGCACAGCGCCGCACCTCCCGGCGTAGGCGCGCTGGAACATCCCGCCGAACGGCCCCGCCAGCCTCGACGCCGCCGTCGCCGGACGGCTGAACGCGGTGACGGTCAGCCACACGTCGCCCTCGTCGTCCAGATGCACCACGAACGACTCCTCGCCCGACTGCGGGTGCCCGGGGAGCGTCCCGTACGCCCAGCCCGCGTAGCGTTCGTCCTCGCGCGTCCACACGATCCGGCACGGCGCCCTCAGCCGCAGCGGCCCGGCCCCCAGCGCGATCACGACGCTGACGCCCGGCGCCGCCCGCCGCGCCGAGGACTCGACGCGCACCGGGATCGCGCGGTGCATCCAGAACTCCATGACCGCGTCGGACGCGTTCCGGAACGCCGCCGGGCCGCGGCCCACGAGCATCCGGCGCCGGAGATGGCGGTACCCGGCCGGGCGCTCGGCGTCCCGCGTGGCGCCCACCTCGGGATACGTGAAGTCCTGTCCGGTCATGCCCGTCCTCGGCTCAGAGCTGACGAATCAGCGTCATGGCGGGCGCTCACCGACCGGCCCGCCCTGCTCGGCCTCTGAACCCCGCTCAGGACGCCCCGGACGGCGCGTCCTCCGTGCCGCGGCGCAGGCGCCACGCCTGGACGAGGTAGTCCGCGCCGGTGACGACCGTGACGACCAGCGCGGCCCCCATCGTGATCCAGCGCAGGTAGTCCAGCGGGCCGGGCAGGATGTAGAGGCCGATGGCGATGACCTGCAGCATCGTCTTCAGCTTGCCGCCCTTGCTCGCCGGGATCACCCCGCGGCGGATCACGACGAACCGCAGCACCGTGATGCCGATCTCGCGGACCATGATGACGACCGTCACCCACCACCACAGCTCCCCCATGATGGACAGGCTGACCAGCGCCGCGCCGGTGAGCGCCTTGTCGGCGATCGGGTCGGCGATCTTGCCGAAGTCGGTGACCAGGCCCCGGGCCCGCGCGATGTCGCCGTCGATCTTGTCGGTGATCGAGGCGACCGCGAAGACCGCGAACGCCGCGAGGCGCCATCCGGTGCCGTCCAGGAAGAACAGCCAGACGAAGACCGGGACCAGCGCGATCCGGACGATCGTCAGCGCGTTGGCGATGTTCCAGACACCGGCGGGCGGCGGGCCGTGCGGGCCGGCCACCGGATCCGGGGCGCCGGCGATCATGACACGCCCGTGCTGAGACTCGCGCTGAGGTCCACGCCGTCGCTGCCGGTGACGCGGGCGGCGACGATCTCCCCGAGGGCCAGGCCTGCGCCGCGGACGCGGACCGTCCCGTCCACCTCCGGGGCCTGGTGCGCGGCGCGGCCCTCGAACTCGCCGTCCCCTGTCTTCTCCTCCAGCAGGACGTGGACGTCCGAGCCGATGCGGTCCTCGGCGCGCTGCGCGGTCAGCTCGTCGGCGAGGCTCGACAGCTCCTCGACGCGGGCGGCGACCTCGGCGGGGTCGAGCTTGCCGTCGAGCTTCGCGGCCTCGGTCCCGTCCTCGTCGGAGTAGCCGAACACGCCGACCGCGTCCAGGCGCGCGGCGGACAGGAACTCCGCCAGCTCCTCGAAGTCGTCCTCGGACTCTCCGGGGAAGCCGACGATGAAGTTGGAGCGCACGCCCGCCTCCGGGGCCAGCGCGCGGATCTGGTCGAGCAGGCCGAGGAAGCGCTCCCGGTCGCCGAACCGGCGCATCGACCGCAGCACCGGGCCGCTCGCGTGCTGGAACGACATGTCGAAGTACGGGGCGACGCCGGGCGTGCCGCAGATCGCCTCGATCAGCCCCGGACGCGTCTCGGCGGGCTGCAGGTAGCTGACGCGGACGCGTTCGATGCCGTCCACCGCGGCGAGGCCCGGCAGCAGCTTCTCCAGCGCCCGCAGGTCGCCGAGGTCCTTGCCGTAGGACGTGGAGTTCTCGCTGACCAGGACCAGTTCGCGGACGCCGTGCCCGGCGAGCCAGCGGGCCTCCTCCAGCACCTCCGCCGGAGGGCGCGACACGTACGCGCCGCGGAACGCCGGGATGGCGCAGAACGTGCAGCGCCGGTCGCAGCCGGACGCGAGCTTCAGCGGCGCCACCGGTCCCCCGCCGCCGAGCCGCCGCCGCAGCACCCTCGGCCCGGACGCGGGCGCGACCCCGTCCGGAAGGTCGTCCTGGCCACCGTGGCCGGGGACCGCCACGCCCGAGGACGAGCGGTCGACCGGGGAGATCGGCAGCAGCGTCCGCCGGTCGCGCGGGGTGTGGGCGGTGTGGGCGCGTCCCGCCATGACGTCGTCGAGGCGGTCGCCGATGGCGGTGTAGTCGTCGAAGCCGAGCACCGCGTCGGCCTCCGGCAGCGCCTCGGCGAGCTCGCTGCCGTACCGCTCCGCCATGCACCCGGCCGCCACGACCTTCGCGCCGGAGTCGTGCGCGGCGAGCAGCGTGTCGATGGAGTCCTTCTTGGCCGCCTCGATGAACCCGCAGGTGTTGACGACCACCACGTCCGCGCCGTCCGCGCTGTCCGCGTCGGCCAGGTCCCAGCCCGCGTCCTCGATGCGCGCGGCGAGCTCCTCGGAATCGACCTCGTTGCGGGCGCAGCCGAGCGTGATGAGCGAAACCTTGCGGCGAGTGGACATCCCCCTAAGGTAATGGGCCCGGGCGCCCAGGGGGACCAGCGGCCTCGTCAGGCCGGTTCGGGGTCGTCGCGGTCGAAGCTCAGCCGCTGCACGCCCCGGCCCTTGCCGGGCGAGCCGATGTCCTTGCCGTTGACGGTCAGGTTGACGCTGCCGCCCACGCCGATCACGAGCCGGACCTTCTTCTTGTCGGTGAAGTCCTTCTCGTCGCCCTCGCGGATCATGCCGCTGAACAGCGTCCTGCCGTCGTCGCCGCGGACGTTCAGCCAGGTCGTGCGCTCGGCCACGACCCGGACCTCGACCTTCGTGCGCGGCGCCACCGCGACCGGGCCGCGCTTTTCGGGGGGCGTCGGCGCCGGGGACGAGGTCGCCGGCGCGGGCGTCCCGGCGACCTGCTGCGCGGTGCGCCGCTCGCCGCCGCCGCTCTGCCCGATCACCTGGAACACCCCGTAGATGATCACGAGGGCGAGGGCCAGGGCCATCGCGGCGCTCCAGTTCGGCGCCCTGCGCTCGCGGAACGCGACGGGCTGCTCGGGCTCGAACGCCGACACGGCCGAGACCGGCTGCGGCGCGCCGCCGTGCGTCGCGTCGAACTCGGCGACGAGCGGTTCCGGATCGATGCCGATGACCCGGCCGATGCTCCGGATATGCCCGCGGGCGTAGAAATTGCCGCCGCATGCGGAGAAGTCGTCGGCCTCCATGCCGCGGATCACGGTCTCGCGTATCCGCGTCTGGAGACTCACCTGTGTCACCGAGAGACCGGCCCGCTGTCGTTCCTCCGCCAAGGTCTCACCGATGCTCACGCCGGGCCTCCTTCGCGGGCGCTCGTCGCCGATCTCCTGGACACCAGTCTAGGAACGGCCATGCCCGCTGAGCGACAGCCAACACGTTCGAAACAGGGCAAGATTTCGCATCAATCCGCAACGCCCCGGCGGCCGACGCCTCGGTGCCGCTTCGGTGACGTTTCCCTGTCACCTGAGCGTCGTCCCGGGCCGCTCAGCTTCCGCCGCGCAGTTCGGCGAGGACCCCGGGGAGGTCGTCCGGTTTCGCCAGGACGTCGCGCGCCTTGGAGCCCTCGCTCGGGCCGACGATGTCGCGGCTCTCCATCAGGTCCATGAGACGCCCGGCCTTCGCGAACCCGACGCGGAGCTTGCGCTGCAGCATCGACGTCGACCCGAACTGCGTCGACACGACCAGCTCGATGGCCTGGACGAGCAGGTCCATGTCGTCGCCGATCTCCTCGTCGATCTCCTTCTTCGGCCCGGCGGCCGCGGCGACGTCGTCCCGGTACCTCGCCTCCATCTGCCCCTTGCAGTGGTCGACGATCCCGTGGATCTCCTTCTCCGCGACGTAGGCGTTCTGGATGCGCATGGGCTTGCTCGCGCCCATCGGCAGGAACAGCGCGTCGCCCTGCCCGACCAGCTTCTCCGCGCCCGGCTGGTCGAGGATGACGCGGCTGTCCGACAGCGACGACGTCGCGAACGCCAGCCGGGACGGGACGTTCGCCTTGATGAGCCCGGTCACGACGTCCACCGACGGGCGCTGCGTCGCGAGCACCAGGTGGATGCCGGCGGCGCGGGCGAGCTGGGTGATGCGGACGACGGAGTCTTCCACGTCGCGGGGCGCGACCATCATCAGGTCGGCCAGCTCGTCGACGATGACGAGCATGTACGGGTAGGGCGTGTAGACGCGCTCGCTGCCGGGCGGCGGCTTCAGCTTCCCGGCCTTGACCGCCTTGTTGAAGTCGTCGATGTGCCGGTAGCCGGACGCGGCGAGGTCGTCGTAGCGGCGGTCCATCTCGCCGACGACCCAGTCGAGGGCCTCGGCGGCCTTCTTCGGGTTCGTGATGATCGGCGTGATCAGGTGCGGGATGCCCTGGTACATCGTCAGCTCGACCCGCTTGGGGTCGACGAGGATCATCCGCACCTCGTCCGGGGTGGCGCGCATCAGCACGGAGGTGATGAGCCCGTTGATGCACGTCGACTTGCCCGCGCCGGTCGCCCCCGCGATGAGGATGTGCGGCATCTTCGCGAGGTTCGCGACGACGGTGCGCCCCTCGACGTCCTTGCCGAGCCCGACGATCATCGGGTGGTGCTCGTTGGTCGCGGCGGGCGAGCGGAGCACGTCGCCGAGGCTGACGATGTCCTTGTCGGTGTTCGGGATCTCCACGCCGATCGCGGACTTGCCGGGGATCGGGGAGATGATGCGCACGTCGGCGCTCTTCACCGCGTAGGCGATGTTCTTGGTGAGCGCGATGACCTTCTCGACCTTCACCGCCGGGCCGAGCTCGATCTCGTACCGGGTGATCGTCGGGCCGCGGGTGAACCCGGTGACCTGCGCGTCGATGTCGAACTGCTCCAGCACGCCGGTGAGGGCGTTCACCACCGTGTCGTTGGCCTTGGTGCGCGGCTTGGTGATGCTGCCGGGCCGCAGCGACGACGGATCAGGCAGGAGGTAGATCTCACCGGACGACGACAGCGGAAGCTGCTCGGAGCGGCGCGGCGCGGGCGTCGGGTCGGGCACGTCCGCGGGGGGCGGGTCGCCGCCCGCGACGTGCTCGTCCATCGGCGGGGCGCCGTCGTCGGGCGGCGGGGGGGCTGGCTCTTATA